>DBEWTI010000100.1:0-10043 GCA_048205975.1 Collinsella sp. | reverse complement strand
GCGAAGCAAGGGGAGCGAAGATAAAAACCCAGCGCGCCGCGGGGCACCCGGGGACCGCAGGGACGGGAGCAGCTATACTACTCTCAGTAGTTAAGGGTCGCGGATTTGCCGCGTCACCGCTCTCAACAGGAGGTCTTTGTTTATGGCAGATCAAAAGCCGGTTGTCGGGATCATCATGGGTTCCAAGTCCGATCTGGGCGTTATGGAAGGCTGCACCGCCGAGCTCGAGGCGCTGGGTGTGCCCTATGAGCTCGTCATTGCGAGCGCGCACCGCACGCCGGCGAAGGTCCACGAGTGGGCTTCGACTGCTGCCGATCGCGGTATCAAAGTGATTGTCGCCGCCGCTGGCAAGGCCGCTCACTTGGGTGGTGTCGTGGCTGCCTTTACGCCGCTGCCGGTTATCGGCGTGCCTATGAAGACGAGTGACCTGGGCGGCATGGATTCGCTGCTGTCGATGGTGCAGATGCCTTCGGGCGTGCCCGTGGCCTGCGTTGCCATCAACGGCGCCAAGAACGCCGCCATCTATGCCACACAGATTCTGGGTGCTTGCGACCCCGAGTACCGCAAGGTTATCGAGAAGATGAAGCAGGAGATGGCTGACGCCTAAGCGTTCCGCCGTTTCACCGCAGTATAAGGAGAGCCATGTCCGATTATCAGGGAAAACGATTCAAGGCTTCTCAGATTCCCGATCCGTCGAAGCCGGGTGCTGCCCATGCGGCGCAGCAGGGTCGGACATCCTCTCCTCAGCAGCCGCGCGCGCCGCGCCCCGTGACACCGGCGACGCATCGTCGACAGGACGCGCCGGCCGCATATCGTCCTTCGTCTTATAGCTCCGCTAAGAAGCCGTCCCGGTCTTCATCGCATGCCGCGCCGTCGGATTACACCGAGCCGCCGCGCAAAAAGCGCCGCTCCATTATTCCCATTCTGCTCATCATCATCGGTATCGGCCTGATTGTCGCTGCCGCCGCCATCTTCATCAATGCGCAGATTGGCTATAAACAGGCGAGCGATTCGTATCAGAAAATCGAGAAGCAATATGTAAGCGATAAGGACGCCAGCGGCGTGCCGATTATCGACTTTGATGCGCTTGCTCAGACGAACCCCGAGATTGTGGGTTGGATTTACGTGCCGGGAACCAACATCAACTATCCCGTGGTGCAGACCAACAACAACTCCAAATACCTCAACACGCTGTTCGACGGAACGGCTAACGCGTCCGGTGCCATTTTCCTGGATAGCGATGACACCGCACCGGGAATGGTCGACCAGCAGACCACGATCTACGGCCACCATATGAACGACGGATCGATGTTCAACGTGATTTCGGATACGACTGACCAGGCAACGTTCGATAGCATTGAATATGCGTACTACATCACGCACGATGCGACGTATAAGCTGCGTCCGCTGGCGACCAAGGTGGTCGAGGACACGTATGCCAAGGCGCGCACGACCAATTTTGAGGGCGACGACGGACTCAAGAACTACCTGTCCGAGATGCTCGACGGCGCTTCTGCCGTGGCGAGTGATGCCACCGATCGTGCCGCTTCGGCAACTAAGGTTGTAACGCTTGTGACCTGTCGTTCGCTGTCGCTGAGCAACACACGCGCCGTCATGGTGCTCACGCCGGTCGAGGAATAAGTTGTTCGAGAGTAGCTAAAAAGGCCCCGTCCCAAATTGGCTACTCGACGACGGTAAGGGAGAAATGATGCTCGAGAGTGGCAAATTGATGCCTTCGATTGATGCTTGGCTGCGCGAGGCCAAGGCCGATGCTTCGGCGGCAGGCTGTGGGATGTATCTGACGCATAACGGTGTGGTGCGCGCGACGCCCAAGGCCGAGGTGCGCGGAGTCGAGACCGATGGCGTGGCACCAGGCCACAGGGTGGGCGGCATGGTCTTTGACTACGATGCCGAAAAGGTACGGTCTGCTATCGAGGCCACGCGCGCGATGCCGGGTATCGGCTATGTGCGCGTGTGGCTGGCAAGCGGCGAGCTTGCCGTAGGTGACGACATCATGCTCGTGCTCATCGGCGGGGACATTCGCCCGCACGTGGTCGATGCGCTGCAGACGCTCGTTGGCACCATCAAGAACGAATGCGTGAGTGAGGTCGAGCGCGAGGCATAGAGGCTTGCGTCGATAGAAGGATCGTTTATAAAAATGCCCGCCGGTACGTGTGATACCGGCGGGCATTTTGCGTTTTGGGCGCGGTGAGCGCTACACGCGCGTCGCATCCTTGGGACTCATGGTCATGCTCTGGAAGCGGTTTTCCATGTATTCGTTATCGAAGTGCTCTCCGTAGAACTGTGCGACGGGAATGTCCGGCTCCGTGCCGTTAACGCGCTGGTACCAGTAGTCGAGCGACTGCAGCGTCATGACGCCGTCGATCAGCATGATAACGGTAAAGATGACGGTGGCCGAGTAGCGGCTCTTCCAGGGGATCTTGTTGATAAGCTTGAGCAGCCTCGGCAGCAGCAGCTTGATCCAGATGAGGCCGCCCAGGCCCCACAGGCAGGCGAAGCCCGTGCAGGTGCGTCCGCCCGTGAGGACCACGAGCGGATCGGGTAAACCGAACAGCGTTATGTGCGAGTAGCTCCACGAGACCACGCCAAACGCGGTCTGCATAAACCAGCCCACGAACACCTCAAAACTGGCGCCGAGCAGGGCGCTCACCAGGAAAATGATGATGGGGTTCTTTTTGTAGAAGCGATTAAGCACCATGGTCATGAGCACGGCGCCAAATCCGTAGATGGGGCTGAAGGGGCCAAACAGCATGCCGGCGCGGTTCTGGTAGACGCCCGGGTCGTCGACCGTCATGTGCCAGATGTCCTCGGCGATCAGGCCGAGCACGCAGCAGACAAAGAATACCCAGAACAGGTTGAAGTAGTTGAGCTTGATGTAGCCTTCGCCGGTTTCATCGCGCCCGAGCATGCCCTCGGCGGCGGCGTCGCGGTCGAGCATCTCCTGCAGGCGGCGCTGCAGTTCGCGCTCCTGACGAAGCGTGGGGTCGACGGTTGCCGAAAGTGCAACAAGGATGCCGAGCTGGATCGCGGGACGCAGCAGGAAGGGCCCGATGCCCTGGAGCATCACGTCGACCAAAAGCTCGACGACGGTGAATGCAATAAGGATGTAGGACAGGCGGGCGGCGTTGCGGCGCTGGTTCTTGATAAGGTCCAGGCCAAAGATGATTAGGATGACGGCACTTGCCGCAGAGAGCATGATGCCGGCGACGATAAGGCCGACTGCGACGAGCGTGTTGTCGCCGAGCTTTTCGGTGGCGTTGCCGTTGACAAGTGCCGTGATGACCTGCCACATAAAGGCAGCGACCGACGGGAGCGTGCCCACGCCGGAAAGGATGCACAGGACGGCGTACACCTTAATGATGAGGGGGATCTTCTTGACCTCCGTGGCGCTGGGGACGCTGGGGTCGAGTTCGTTTCGATCCATACAGAACCTTTCTCGCTTTGTTGTAGGTTATAAGGATACGCCGCCGACCTGCCAAAAGACAGGACGAACGTCCCAATTGCAACTTTGTAATCCCCAACGGTGGACGCGGCGGCCATCTGGGGGGGCGGGCGCTTGCACTGGACAGACCGATAAAATGTTTGGCAACAAAACTGATTATTAGCTCGGTGGGCTTTTAAAAAGCGCTGCTCATGCGCTGGGGAGCACGTCGTGCCGTGCGTATAATAAGGCGGGTAACGCCAAAAATACGAGGCTCTGAGGGGATGCCATGTCTCAAGAAACCATCCGCGCGGCCGAGCGTGCCGCGGGACAGGTGAACACCATGTCGACGTATGATCCGGACTCCGACCAGCTGCATGAGGAATGTGGCATTTTCGGCGTATGGGCGCCCGATCGCGACGTGGCTCGACTGACGTACTTTGGCCTGCGTGCGCTGCAGCACCGTGGCCAGGAATCGGCGGGAATCGCCGTGGGTGACGGCGGCACGGTTATGGTCCGCAAGGATTTGGGCCTGCTCGATCGCGTGTTCTCCAACGCCGACCTGTCGACGCTCTCCGGCCAGCTGGCCGTGGGCCACGTGCGCTATGGCACCGCCGGTGCCAAGAGCTGGGAAGCCTCTCAGCCGCATCTTTCTACCATCAACAGCGTCATTATCGCGCTTGCTCACAACGGCACCCTCGTCAACACCGACGAGCTGCGCCGCCAGCTGATCGAGCTGGGCGTGCCATTCCTCTCCAATTCGGATTCCGAGGTCGCGACCAAGCTTATCGGCTACTTTACCCAGCGTACGGGCCATCTGCGCGAGGGCATTCGCAAGACCATGGAGCTCGTGCGCGGCGGCTACGCCATGACGCTCATCAACGAGCAGGCGCTCTACGCATTCCGCGATCCGCACGGCATTCGCCCGCTCGTGCTGGGCAAGCTGGTGGACGAGGGCCTGGACCAGGCCGATGCCGTAGCCGTTTCGCAGCTGCCCTCGCAGGACGGCGCCGCGACGGTCGACTCCGCCGTCCGTGTCACGCGCGCCGGCGGCTGGGTCGTTGCTTCCGAGACCTGCGCACTCGACATCGTGGGTGCCGAGTACGTCCGTGACGTCCGTCCCGGCGAGATCTTGCGCATCAGCGCCGAGGGTCTGGTATCCGAGCAGGGCGTGCCTGCAGCCGAAGAGCCTGCTAACTGCATCTTCGAGCAGGTCTACTTTGCCCGCCCCGACTCCATCATGAACGGCAAGAGCGTCTACGCCTGCCGTTATGACATGGGTCGCCAGCTGGCACATGAGGAGCCCGTCGAGGCCGACCTGGTCATCGGCGTGCCCGACTCCGGCCTGCCGCCCGCGGAGGGCTATTCGCACGAGAGCGGTATTCCCTTTGGCGAGGGCCTTATCAAGAACCGCTACGTGGGCCGTACGTTTATCGAGCCTACGCAGGAGTTGCGTGCCATGGGCGTGCGTATGAAACTCAACCCGCTGCGCGACAACATCGAGGGCAAGCGCCTGGTCGTCATCGATGATTCCATCGTCCGCGGCACCACCATGGTGCAGCTCGTCAAGATGCTGCGCAACGCCGGCGCCAAGGAGATTCATATTCGCATCAACTCGCCCGAGGTCATTTGGCCGTGCTTCTACGGTATCGATACCGACGTGCAGTCGCAGCTTATCAGCGCCAACAAGACGGTCGATGAGATTTGCGAGTATATCGGCGCCGATTCGCTGGCCTTCCTTTCGGTCGAGGGCTTGCTTAAGGTCATGCCCAAGGGCGGTTACTGCGATGCGTGCTTTACCGGCCGCTACCCCGTGGCGATTCCCGAGAGCTTTGGCCGCGACAAGTTTATGGAGGGCTTTAAGCCCCGCAACCTGGACAAGCCGCTGCACTTTGACGACGACGCCGTGGTCGAGAAATACGACGACCGCAGCTGGGAAGAGGAGCACGGCGAGGCCTAAAACCTGCCATATGTGGACAGGTTTATTTTGGTGGGTTTTACCTGCTGTTTTGTTGATATGACGGCGCGTGCTGTTATGGCGCGCGCCGAAATGAACGCAACTATGAGCACCGTTTGGCGCCCGGGCGGCGCCACGGTAGTGGGAGAGGAAGGCTCAGATGAGCGACAGCAAGCATGTGACGTATGAGGATGCCGGCGTCGATACCGCCGAGGGCGGCCGCGCCGTTGACGCTATTAAGCAGATGGTTAAGGACACCAACCGTCCCGAGGTCATCGGCGGCATCGGTGGCTTTGGTGGCCTGTTCTCGGCTGCCGCGCTTAAGGATATGGAAGACCCGATCCTGATCAGCGGTACCGACGGCGTGGGCACCAAGCTCGTGCTCGCCCAGATCATGGACCGTCACGAGACGGTGGGCCAGGACCTGGTCGCTATGTGCGTCAACGACATTCTGGCTTCGGGCGCCGAGCCGCTGTTCTTCCTGGACTACGTTGCCATCGGTCACATCGAGGCCGAGCACATGGCAAAGATCATCAAGGGTGTGGCCGACGGCTGCAAGCTCGCGGGCTGCGCGCTCGTGGGCGGCGAGATGGCCGAGCACCCGGGCGTCATGGCTCCGGCCGACTACGACCTCGCCGGCTTTACCGTGGGCGTCGTCGACCGTCCCAAGATGCTCGATCCCGCGAACGTTCGCCCGGGTGATGTGATCCTGGGCCTGCCTTCCACCGGCGTGCACTCCAACGGCTACTCGCTCGTGCGCAAGGTCATTGGCGTCGACGGCATCAAACCGGGCACGCCCGAGGCCGCCGCTAAGGCCGAGGAGCTGAGCCGTCCGCTCGAGGAGCTCGGCGGTGCATCGCTGGCAGACGCCCTGCTGGCCCCCACGCGCATCTACGTCAAGCCGATCTTGGAGCTGCTGCGCGGCGGTGCCAACGTGCACGCTATCGCCCACATCACTGGCGGCGGTATTACCGAGAACCTCAACCGTGCACTCGCCGACGACGTCGACGCCGTGGTCACCCGCAACGGCGCCGAGATGGGTTGGGACGTTCCGCCCGTCATCACCTACGTGTCGCGCCAGGCCGAGCTCGCGCCCAACGAGGCATGCAAGACCTTCAACATGGGCGTTGGCCTGTGCCTGATCGTCGCCCCCGAGGACGAGGCCGCGGTTACCGAGGCCCTGGTCGCGCTGGGCGAGAAGCCGTTCCGCGTGGGCGAGTGCGTCGAGGGCTCCGGTAAGGTCGTGTACTCCGATGAGCGCTAACGAGCAGATGGCTGCTGCCGAGGGCCTGGGCTTTGTGCCCTACGCCCGTCCGACCGGCACCGATACGGCCGAGCCGCTCAAGATCGGTGTGCTCATCAGCGGTTCGGGTACCAACCTGCAGGCGCTGATCGATCTGATCGCCGCCGGTAAGCTCAACGCCTCGATTGAGCTTGTGGTGTCGAGCCGTCCTTCGGCTAGGGGTTTGCAGCGCGCTGAGCGCGCGGGCATCCAGACGCTCACGCTGTCCAAGGATGTCTATGCCGACCCTATTGCCGCCGACGAGATCATCGCGCACGAGCTTCTCGAGCGCGGCTGCGAGTATGTGGTCATGGCCGGCTACATGCGCATGGTGCACACGCCTCTGTTGGCGGCGTTTCCCAACCGCGTGGTCAACTTGCATCCGGCGCTGCTGCCGAGCTTTACCGGTGCGCATGCGATTGACGATGCCTTTGCGCGTGGCGTCAAGGTAACTGGCGTGACCGTGCATTTTGCCAACGAGGTCTACGACAACGGTCCCATCATCGCCCAGCGTGCGCTGGCTGTCGAGGAGGGCTGGGATGTCGACACGCTCGAGGAGCACATCCACGCGATTGAGCACGTGCTGTATCCCGAGGTCGTGCAAATGCTCGCCGACGGCCGCGTCCACGTGCTGGAGAGCGGCAAGGTCGCAATTGACGCACCTCGCAGCTAGCGGCGCACAGTACAATTTAGCCGAGTAGTCAGGGTGGTCATTGGCGCCAAGGCGCGCGTGGCCACCTTTTGTTTTGGGTAGTCATCGGGGACGTTCCTGAATGACTAGGTGAGAGAGGTGAGCGCATGGCGGATAACGAAGCGCTGTTTACGCCTGAGCTGGTGTTTTTTGATTGGGAGTGTGCGACGCCGGGTGAGGTGTTTGCGCAGCTCGAGAGTGAGCTTGCTCCGCGCGGCTACATTGCCGACGGTTGGCTCGACGCCGTTCGCACGCGCGAGGATGCCTATCCCACGGGTCTTGCCATGCCGGCGGCAAACATTGCCATTCCGCATACCGATCCGGGGTTTGTGGCCAAGCCCTATATCGCGGTGGTGAAGCCTGCCGCGCCCGTGACATTTAACGCTATGGCTGGCATGGGCGCTCCGGTGCCGGCGCAGATCGTCATCAATCTGGGTATCGCCGAGCCGGGCGGCCAGGTCGAGGCCCTGCAGGCGCTCATGAACATCTTTATGGACGCCGATGCCGCAGCCGACGTGCTCGGCCAGATCACACCCCAGGGCATGGTCGACGCCATCCGTCGTCACTTCTAAGGTGGGGCTGAGCCGGCACCTAGGGACGTTCCTTATGTGCCGGCACTTGGGGACTGTCCCTAACTGCCGGCAGAAAAGGACTGTCCCTAACTGCCGGCTGCCAGGGCTGTCCCCTTTGCACCAAAATGGTGCAGATTAACCTGTCCCCAATGCACCAAGCGTGCCGCGGGGGCTGCGTTGTGACACAATGGCGTTTGTTCGATTCGTTATGCGAAAGGCCAACTATGGCAAATAAGAAAAAGAATCCCGCACCCGAGCCGACGCCCGAGCAGCAGGCTCGCGCCGCCTCCAGCTCTCGCAAGAAGCAGCGCAAGACCCGCGTGTCCAAGACCGTCAAGATCGTCCTGGTGGTCATCGGCGTGCTGGCGATGCTGCTTTCCGTCTCGGCGATGGCGTGCTCCGGCCTTATGTCGCAGGCCGAGGACACCTCGGGCTACAAGCTGACCGGCGGTGTTGCTGCTACTATCAACGGCACCAACCTCACCGAGGACACCGTGACCAAGCAGATCATGAGCATGCGCACGTCCTACGGCTACACCAAGGACAAGGACTGGGCGCAGTATCTGGTCGACAACGACCTCACGCCCAAGAAGTATCGCAAGCAACTCATCGACTCCTACACGCAGCAGATTCTGCTTCAACAGGCACAGAAGGAGAACGGCGTGACGGTGTCGGACGAGGAGGTCGAGAAGGCTTGGAAGGACGCGTGCAAGAGCGCGGGCGGTGCCAAGGCCTTTAAGAAGACCCTCAAGACCTACGGCTATACCGAGGATACCTACAAGGATTCGCTCAAGGAGAGTCTGGCGCAGCAGAAACTCAAGGATGCCGTCGCGCCCACGAGCAAACCCAAGGACAGCGAGATTGTCGATTACATCAACGAAAACCTGTCCAGCTACAACGACGCCCGTCGCTCGTCGAACATCCTGATCAAGGTTGATTCCGACGCTTCCGACGAGGACAAGGCTGCCGCCAAGGCCAAGGCGCAGGAGTGCCTGGACAAGATCAACTCTGGTGAGCTGAGCTTTGAGGACGCCGTTGAGCAGTACTCCGAGGACACCGGTTCCAAGGAGAAGAAGGGCGATGTGGGCTGGGATAAGCTCACCACCTTTGTCGACAGCTACCAGACGGCGCTCGAGGGGCTCAACAAGGGCGACGTGAGCGAAGTCATCGAGTCGACCTATGGTTACCACATCATCAAGTGCACCGACTACTTCCATGTCGATAGCCAGGTTGATGACATCAACCAGGTACCCAAGGACATCAAGAAGTACGTCTCCAACGTGGTGAAGACGCAGGCGGCCAGTACCGCGTACAGTGAGTGGCTGGAGCAGTACAAGAAGGACGCCGACATTACCGTCAACCCCATGCCCAAGGACGTACCCTATAACGTGAGTCTGAAGGGCATCACCAAGAGTTCGACCGACGATTCGTCGACGACTGAGTAATCATGGGGCGGTGCTCGCGCGAGTGCCGCCCACGCTATTAGAGAGGATTTGCAGATGACCAACGAAGAGCTGCAGAAGGAAATGATCGCGGCCATGAAGGCCAAGGACAAGGTTCGCCTGTCCATCATTCGCCAGGTTAAGGCCGAGGTGAAGAATATCGAGGTCAATGAGCGCCGCGATGTGACCGAGGAAGACGTCAACAGCATGATCAAGCGTCTGATCAAGCAGACGAGCGAGACACTGGAGATGTCCATCAAGGCCGGCACCGACCGGGAGCGTACCGACAACCTGACCGAGCAGGTCAAGATTCTGGAGAGCCTGCTGCCCGCGCAGGTTTCGGGCGAGGAGCTCGAGGCTCTGATCGAGCAGGTCATCGCCGAGCTGGGCGCCACGTCCAAGAAGCAGATGGGCCAGGTTATGGGTGCACTCGGCAAGGCCACTGGCGGCAACTTCGATAAGCCGGCCGCGGCAAAGATCGTCGGAGCCAAACTCGCGTAGGGACCGAGCTGCATATAGTTGATGTTGAGGGGGCGTGACCATTGCGGTCGCGCCCCTTTTTTTGATGGCAGCTGAAGGGCACTCATTGGGGACAGACTTAAATTAGTGCCCAATACCCGGGTACTCATTTAAATCTTTACCCAATGTTTGCCCAAA
>DBEWTI010000002.1:0-19264 GCA_048205975.1 Collinsella sp. | reverse complement strand
GACCTGGAGGGGTACATAGTCCATTGGAACACGCGGCGCAGGCAGGTAAGATTGAAGGGCCTGACGCCGGAGGAGTTCCGGAACCGGGCCCTTGCGGCGTAGTCGCTATTTATTCAGTCCAAGTTTCGGGGCGCAGTTCACCGGCACCTTTGTGGTGGTTTTGCTGACTCGTCCGACCTGTCCCAACGGTTTGTCTCAATCTGTAACAGGTAGGGCCCAAATAATCGGTTAGCTGTTACAGATCGAGACAGACCACGGATGCTCAGCCGAAAATCTCAATCTGTAACAGGTAGGAACGATTTTGCCCCTTAGATGTTACAGATTGAGATATTTGACAGCTTGAATCGGCATCGCCTACAGCGCGGCGACGACCTTGTCGCCCATCGTCGTGGTGCCGAGGATCTTATCTGCCGGGGTGTTGACATCGGCGATGTCACGGGTGCGCCAGCCCTCGTCGAGCACGCGCGCCACGGCGCTCTCGATCCACGCGGCTTGCTCGCCCATGTCGAGCGCGTAGGTCAGCAGCATCGCCACCGACAAGATTTGAGCCAGCGGATTGGCCACGCCGAGCCCCGCGATGTCAGGAGCGCTGCCAGCGCTCGGCCCAAACAGCGATACGCCATCATCCAGCGAGGCAGAGGCAAGCATACCGAGCGATCCGGTAATCTGAGCCGCCTCATCGGACAGGATGTCGCCGAACATGTTCTCCGTCACCACGACGTCAAAGTCTGCCGGTCGACTGATGAGCTGCATGGCGGCGTTGTCGACGAGCAGGTCCTCAAGCTCCACGTCGGAGTACTCCTCGTCTTGCACGCGATGCACGATCTCGCGCCACATGCGGCTCGTCTCCAGCACGTTGCGCTTATCAACGCTCGTCACCTTGCCGCGACGTTTGCGCGCCGCCTCAAATGCCTGGCGCGCAATGCGCTCAATCTCGTACTCGCGATACTCCATCACGTCGACCGCACGCTGACCGGCCGCACCCGCAGCGCCCGCGCAGGTCACGGATGCGGGCGCCAAAGTCCCACGGCATGTTGTAGCCCATCGTATCGGGGATGTTCACGACCGTGGCACCGGCCTTTACGGCCGCCTCGATAATGCGCACCAGAAACTCCTGATCGGAGCGGCCGGCATCCTCGGCATAAAACTCAACATCGTCAACGAACTTGCGAGCATGTTTGACGGCATGGATCGCTCACTCAATTGCCCTTTCCTCAGTCATATGGAGCTTGTCGCGCAGGTGACTGGTGCTCACACCCAGCCCTGTATGGATACGGGGCCTCTGGGCCGTTTTGAGCGCCTCTGCAGCCACTTCGATATCCCTGTCGACAGCGCGCGTCAGGCCGCATACCGTGCATCGGTCGCCCGCAATCTTGCCAATCTCCTGTACGGAGCGAAAGTCACCAGGACTCGAGATGGGAAAGCCCGCCTCGATAACGTCCACGTTCATGCGCACCAGCTGGCGGGCGATGAAGAGCTTTTCCTCGGTATTCATGCTGGCGCCCGGCGACTGCTCACCGTCGCACAGGGTGGCGTCAAAGATTGTGATTTTGCGGCTTATATGTTCCTCCTGATTGACCGTTTTATGACAGATGGCTTTCAGGAGAGAGAGAAGGCCTAGAGATAGAAAAATACCCGTTTCGCTCATCACGCCTGAAAGCGGCAGACGATAGCGCACCCGGGTACAACAAATCGTTATAGCGAGATTACAACCCTAGCGCGCTATCCAATCTAGTAGCGCTAGGCCTAGGAGCTGTTGCGTGTTCTTAAACATGTTGGGCTCCCTTCGGCCTCGGGTAGTACTACATCGCGCTAAAGTACAACACAAGTAAAACCACCACAAGGGTGCCTGTCCCCTTCGTGGTGGTTTCGTTGACTCAAAAGCAAGAGACCCGGTCCTGCACGAGGCAGAACCGGGTCTCTTTAGCAATGCTTGCTTTGCTCAGGCAGTAACTGTTAGTTACTCAGCCAGGAAGTCACGCTGGACAGCGGGATCGACCTTGACGCCAGGGCCCATGGTGGAAGACACGGAGATGGACTTGACGTACTTGCCCTTAGCAGAAGAGGGCTTGACGCGCAGGATCTCGGTGTACAGGGCAGCGTAGTTCTCGACGAGCTGCTGCTCAGAGAAGGACTTCTTGCCCAGGGGCACGTGGCAGATGCCATAACGGTCGGCGCGGTACTCAACGCGGCCAGCCTTGAGCTCGGAGACCATCTTGGCGACGTCCATGGTCACGGTGCCGAGCTTGGGGTTCGGCATGAGGCCACGGGGACCAAGGATCTTACCGATGCGGCCAACCTTGGCCATCATGTTCGGCGTAGCGATAGCGGCGTCGAAGTTGATCTCGCCCTTCTGGATCTGGGCGACGAGCTCGTCGGAACCGATGATGTCGGCGCCGGCGGCCTCGGCCTCGCGGGCCTTCTCGCCCTCGGCGAAGACGGCAACACGAACGGTCTTGCCGGTGCCGTGGGGCAGGGAGATGGAACCACGGATGTTCTGGTCAGCCTTACGAGTATCGATGCCCAGACGGAAGTGGGCCTCGACGGTCTCGTCGAACTTGGCGGTGTCAAGCTCCTTGATGAGCTTGGCAGCCTGAAGGGGGGTGTAGAGCGTGGCGCGGTCGATCTTCTCGGCAGCGGCGTTATAGCTCTTACCATGCTTAGCCATGTGCATTACCTCCTGTGGTTAAACGGGCGTGAGCCCTCCCACATCGTATCGTGTGCCCTATTGCACACATATAACGGGCACCCCGGACAGGGCGCCCGTCATTACCTAAAGAAATCGCTACTCAGCGATGGTGACGCCCATGGAACGGGCGGTACCGGCGATGATCTTCTTGGCGGCGTCAATGTCGTTGGCATTGAGGTCCGGCATCTTGATCTCGGCGATCTTGGTGAGCTGCTCCTGAGAGAGCTGACCGACCTTGTCGGCCTGGGGCTTAGCAGAACCAGACTTGAGGTTCAGCTCCTTCTTGATGAGGTGAGCCGCCGGCGGGGTCTTGGTGATGAAGGAGAAGGACTTATCCTCGTAGACAGAGATCTCAACGGGGATGATGTCGCCCTTCTTGTCCTGCGTCTCGGCGTTAAAAGCCTGGCAGAACTGCATGATGTTCACGCCAGCAGCGCCCAGGGCGGGGCCGACGGGAGGAGCGGGGTTAGCGGCACCAGCAGGAATCTGGAGCTTAATGACGTTGGCAACCTTCTTCTCAGCCATGGTCATTCCTTTCGAATCACGAGTGTGAAGTACTTGCTATATCGTAAGCACGCACGTGTTAGAAGCACTCCTGAGATGAGCAGTCACAGAAGAAGCACGCTCGCGCGAACGGACGAAAACTTAAGCGATGACAGCGACCTGGTTAAAGTCGAGCTCGACCGGCGTCTCGCGGCCAAAGATCATCAGCGTGACCTTGAGCTTGCCAGCCTCGGTGTTAACCTCGGAGACCTTGCCATCAAAGTCGGTAAGCGGGCCATCGGTGACGCGGACGGACGTGCCGACCTCAATATCAACCGAGGTGCGCTTGGGCGAATCGCCCTTACCGGGACGACGAGTCATCTTGTTGTACTCGTCGCGGGAAAGCGGAGCGGGCTTGCCGTTGCCGCCCAGGAAACCGGTGACGCCGGGCGTGTTGCGAACGCACGTCCATGCATCGTCATCCATCTCCATGCGGACCAGAACATAACCCGGGAAGATCTTGGAATCCTTGGTCTCGCGCTTGCCACCCTCTTTAATCTCGGTGACGCGCTCCATAGGAATCTCGATATCAAAGATACGGTCCTGCATGCCCATAGTCTCGATGCGGTGCTCGAGATCGGACTTAACACGGTTCTCGTATCCAGAGTAAGTGTGAACGACGTACCAACGCTTAGACATGGTTTAGCCCCTCAATCCAGAGAACAGAGCAAGAGCCTCGCCAAAGCCAGCATCGAGCAGAGCGATGACGACGCCGACGACGATCAGAGAAGCGCAAACGACGACCGAGTAGTTCACGAGCTCCTTCTTATCGGGCCACGTGACACGCTTCATCTCGGACTTGACCGAAGCGAAATACTTCTTGGTGCGGGCGAAGAAACCAGGCTTCTCGTTCTTCTTGGACTTCGCAGCCTTCTCGTTCTTCTTGGCAACGGCCTTCTTGGCCTCAACCTTGGAGTTGGCGGCAGCGTTGTTGGCAGGCGCCTGCTGCTGTGCCTTCTTCTTGTTCTTCTTGTTGGCCATTTGGGTTACCTCCGCGCAATGCGCTTATACATGAGTAAACCGTAAGCCCCCAAGTGGGAGCTTACGGAATAATGACTGGCACGCCAGGAAGGACTCGAACCCTCAACACTCGGTTTTGGAGACCGATGCTCTACCAATTGAACTACTGGCGTATGTGACTAGAGACTAGCGAGTCTCTTTGTGCAGCGTGTGGTGACGGCACCAGGGGCAATACTTCTTGATCTCCATACGATCAGGCATGGTCGACTTGTTCTTGGTGGTCGTATAGTTGCGGCGCTTGCACTCAGTGCACGCAAGAGTAACTAGAGTACGCATGTATCCTGAACCTTTCATTTCCGCCCCGTACGGGCACGAGTTGTTACTTTATCAGCTCCACGTAAGTGCTGTCAATGAAAACCTCGAGTCAATTGGTTCTCGGTGGATCCATTCATATTTGGAACACATCAATGAAGCCATCGAGAGCTAATCGACGGTGCATCCAGGACCATTATCGATCCTCTCGACACCAGCAACGGCTCAACATCCATTGCAGAAAAGAACCCGGCACCCATATAAGTGCCGGGTTCTCTAAGTCAGCTATATCAAAGAGCTAATTTACTCAATGATCGTGGAGACGATGCCCGAACCGACGGTGTGGCCGCCCTCGCGGATAGCGAAGCGCAGGCCCTCCTCCATGGCGATCGGGTGGATGAGGTCGCCCTCGATGGTGATGTGGTCACCAGGCATAGCCATCTCGGTGCCCTCGGGGAGCTTGACCGTACCGGTAACGTCGGTGGTACGGAAGTAGAACTGAGGACGATAACCATCGAAGAACGGGGTGTGACGGCCGCCCTCCTCCTTGGTCAGAACGTAGATCTCACCGGTGAACTTGGTGTGCGGGGTAACCGAACCGGGCTTGCAGAGAACCTGGCCGCGCTCGATGTCCTCGCGCTTGATGCCGCGGAGCAGCAGACCGACGTTGTCGCCAGCCTCGCAGAAGTCCATGGACTTACGGAACATCTCGATACCGGTAACAACGGTGTTCTGGGTATCCTTGATGCCGACGATCTCGACGGGCTCGTTGAGCTTGAGCTCACCGCGCTCAACACGGCCGGTAGCAACGGTACCACGGCCGGAGATGGTCATAACGTCCTCAACGGCCATCAGGAAGGGGAGGTCGTTGTTACGAGCAGGCGTCGGGATGTACTCGTCGACGGCCTTCATGAGCTCGCGGATAGCGTCCATCCACTTGGCGTCGCCCTCGAGAGCGCCCAGAGCGGAACCACGGATGACGGGGATGTCGTCGCCGGGGAAATCGTACTCGGAGAGGAGCTCACGGGTCTCCATCTCGACGAGGTCGATGAGCTCGTCATCGTCGACCATGTCGCACTTGTTCAGGAAGACGACGATGTAGGGAACGCCGACCTGACGGGCGAGCAGGATGTGCTCGCGGGTCTGAGCCATGGGGCCGTCGGTAGCGGCGATGACCAGGATAGCGCCGTCCATCTGAGCAGCACCGGAGATCATGTTCTTGACGTAGTCAGCGTGGCCCGGGCAGTCAACGTGAGCGTAGTGACGGGCAGCAGTCTCGTACTCGACGTGGGAGACGGAGATCGTAATGCCGCGCTCGCGCTCCTCGGGAGCCTTGTCGATGTTCTCGAACGCAGTGAAGTCAGCCTTGCAGCCCTCGGTCTCGGAGAGAACCTTGGTGATGGCGGCGGTCAGCGTGGTCTTGCCGTGGTCGACGTGACCAATGGTGCCGATGTTAACATGCGGCTTAGTGCGCTCAAACTTCTCTTTGGCCATAAAGCCCTCCTCTAAACAGGTCGTCCCCGGACGGGACTTTGCCTTTATACCATAGTGGCCTCTCAACATACTATTGAGAAGCCACCGTGTTACCTATGGTAGCGGTGACTGGATTCGAACCAGTGACGCCACGGGTATGAACCGTGTGCTCTAACCAACTGAGCTACACCGCCGGATGGAGCCTGCAACCAGACTTGAACTGGTGACCTCTTCGTTACCAACGAAGTGCTCTACCGACTGAGCTATACAGGCACTTGACGGGTGGGAGCTATAGGATTCGAACCTATGTAGGCAGAGCCAACGGGTTTACAGCCCGTCCCCATTAACCACTCGGGCAAACTCCCAATCGTTCAAGTATCCGCAGGTCCTTTGGTCTTTTGGACCGCCGCCCCCGCGAACGAAAAAGATAATACGATGCAACCTTGGGGGCTGTCAACGAAAACCTCTAGATACACGGTGCCGGGCGTATCTATATACTTTTGACCTGCGGTTTTGTTGAGTTTGGATATGAAGGACGGTGGTTTTGGATACTGAGGTGACGTTTCCCGAGGTAACACTTTGGTGTAGTAGAGTACACCTTCAGAATAGAACTTCGATAACAGCCTATTTGCACCTATATATAGGTCGAGATCGGGCTTCCGCGGCAGATTCGAGCGTGGATTTTCTTCCGTTTGAAATCGAGCGTGGATAATCTCCCACTTTGCCGTGCCATCGAATCCAAAGTGGCAGATTATCCACGCTCATTCACTAAGCGGGAGATTTTCCACGCTCGTACGTCCGATAATCCACGCCCAAGGTGAACGGCTGGGTTCGTTCCCGCCTTTGTCTCAATCTGTAACATTTAGAGAACATTTTCTCCCCTATCTGTTACAGGTCGAGATATTACGCAGAGACCTCCGCTTACGTCTCATTCTGTAACAGTAAGAACGGTTTTCAGCTTCTTCGTGTTACAAATCGAGACAAACCTGAAGCTTGGTTGGCGCTAAACACGCTGACTTATCGACATAAAAGAAACGGGCCCTGTCCCACAAGGGAACAGAACCCGAAACTCTCATGGAGCCAGTGACAGGAATCGAACCTGCAACCCACTGATTACAAATCAGTTGCGCTACCGTTGCGCCACACTGGCACACTTGGCGCTTTCGCGCGAAGCCAGTTAAGAATAAAGGAATTGCGGACGAGGCGCAACAGGCCCTTCACCCGACCACATCTCAAAACTATTCGCCAGAACGAATAGTTTTATCCGTTCGCCAAAACAAAAAACTATTCGTTTTGGCGGCGGCAAGTCCACAACCCATTGACTACAAGCCAGCGGATTGACCGACCGAGTAACCGGTCTCTATAGATGCTCCCCTACCTCCCGCGCAGGGCCTTGAGCTTGGCCAGGGCATCGGGACTCAGGCGGCTGCCCAGAGTCATCTTAATCTGCGGAGCTTCCTCTGCCTCGTGAACGTCGTTATCGATCTGTTTGATCTCGTCCACCAGCATACGGCTCGAGATGCGCGTGACGCCCTTGCCCATGACAACGGCCTGGATCGTGCCGTCGCTCGATACCACGGAGCACGCGCGGCCTTCCTCACGTGCCTCGATGCAGAGCTTCTGCACCACGGTATCGGCCGAAACACCCGTCGGCGAAAACTCAATGCGAACACCACGGGCCGGTAGGTTGGGGCGCTCGCTGGAGATATTGCCCGCGCCGTCAAATACGATCACAGCCTCGTAGCGGCCCTGGGCAAACGCAGCTACGTCATTAATGAGCGCCGTGCGCGCCATATCGTGAACGTCGCTGGAATACGGATCGTCAGAATGGTCGTACACGAGCTTTTCGTAGCGCGGCGTACAGTGGATCACGTTGTAGCCGTCGACCACCAGCAGCTCGGGCTTGTTGGAGTGCACCGTCGAGACCGGATCGGCGATGGCCTGCGCAAACGCATTGCCGCCCACGCCATAGGTCGCGGCCGAAACAATCGGCTTGGCCGAGCCCTCGCCAAAGCGCTTGGCCTTGGACTTGGCACGGTTCTTTTTGGACATGCGCTACTCCTCCCCCATGAGCTCGCCGGCGTTGCGGCGCAGCCACTCAAAGCACAGCGCCGTGGTCGCCTGGGCAACATTGAGGCTCTCGGTCATGCCGCGCTGGGGAAGCTTGGTCAAAAAGTCGCATTTCTCGAGCACCAGGCGCGAGATGCCGTCGCCCTCGGAGCCCATGACGAGCGCCACGCGGCCCTCGAAGGGAGCATCCCAGCAACTGCCTTCGGCGTGCTCGGAGGCACCGCCCACCCAAAAGCCAGCGTCCTTAAGATCGTCGAGTGCGCGGGCGATGTTGGGCACCTGCGCGATAGGCAGATGCATGACGGCGCCGGCTGAAGTCTTGTAGCTGCCCACGGTCACGCCGGCGGCGCGCTTGTTGGCGATGATGACGCCGGCCGCGCCCACAACCTCGGCGGAACGCACGATGGCACCAAAGTTGCCGTCGTCAGTCACATGGTCGAGCACGACGACGAGCGCCGGTCCGTCACCCGCGCGGTCGAGGATGTCGGCGACATCGGCGTAAGGGAAGTTACCAACCTCGAGCGCGATGCCCTGGTGAGCGCCATGGCTCGACAGTGCGTCGAGCTGCGCGCGCGGCACATACTTGATGCGGACGCCCGCAGCGTTGAGGTCGTCGACCAGGCGCGACAAGGCGGCATCGCGCTCCCCGCCCTCGGCAATGAGCGCGCACTTGATGGGAAAACCGGTGCGCAGCGCCTCGGCAGCAGCACGGCGACCCTCGATGAACTCACCCTTGGGAGCCTGAACGTTGTCGCGGTTGCGCTGCGGACGCGCAGACTGAGTCTGGGAGCGATCGTGCTGCCGGTCGCGGCCATCACGCTGCAGACGGCCGGTACGCTGGTCGCGACGGCTGCCACCCTTGCCGGGGTTATTGGAACGAGACCCCCCTCGCTTGCGGTTATCAGCCATGTGAAAATCCTCGAGATATTGAAACTGAAATGGACGAGACGCCCTAGGACAGGTCCGAAAATCACGCCTTCCGCATTATTTTCAGGCCAGTCCCGAGGCGTCCCTACTCAAGCGCTTTGCCTCTAGAGAGTCTTGATGCGGGTGCCGGCGACCGTATCCTCAATGGTGAGGCCCAGGTCCTTGAGCTGATCGCGGATGGCGTCTGCTAGGTCCCAGTTCTTGGCGGCACGGGCCTCGGCACGGGCCTCGAGAATCTTGGCAGCGGCCTCGTCCACGTCGTCACCCGTGTAGGCAACCAAACCAGCGGCAACGCCCAGCAGGCCCAGCGGCAGCTCGACCTTGGGCTCGGGAAGCTCGACGCCAAACGTATCGAGCAGCTCGGCCAGCGTATCGGCGGCAGCCAGGACTGCGGCCTTGTCGGCAGCGTCACCGGCCTGCTCCAGGTACTGGTTGCACTCGGTCACAAAGCCAAAGACGGCACCCATGGCACCAGCGGTGTTAAAGTCGTCGTCCATGCACTCCTTAAAGGTGGCGCGGGTCTCGGCGGCCTTGGCGGCAAACGCCTCGGATGCTGCCTCATCGGCATCGGCCGTCGCGTGGTTCGCAGCCCAGCGCAGGTTCTCGACCGTACCGGCGATACGCGTGAGCGAGTTCTCGGCACCCTCCAGGCGCTCCCAAGAAAAGTCGAGCGGTGAGCGATAGCTCGTCTGCAGCATCAGCAAACGCAGGGCGGCAGCGGAGTGCTGCTCGAGGACCTCGGCCAGCGTAAAGAAGTTACCAAGCGACTTGGACATCTTCTCGCCGTCGACCAGCAGCATGCCCGTGTGCATCCAGGTGTTGGAGAAGCCCTGGTGCCAGGCGCAGGTGGCCTGAGCGCACTCGTTCTCGTGATGCGGGAAGGCAAGATCGGAGCCGCCGCCGTGGATGTCGATCGGAGTACCCAGGTAGCGATGCACCATGGCGGCGCACTCGGTGTGCCAACCGGGACGGCCCTCGCCCCAGGGGCTCGGCCAGCTGGGCTCGCCGGGCTTGGCGGCCTTCCACAGGGCAAAGTCGAGCGGGTCGTTCTTGTCCTCGTTCTCCTCGATGCGCGCGCCAACCATAAGGTCGTCGATGTTGCGGCCCGAGACCTGACCATAGTTGGGATCGCTGCGCACGGCAAAGTACACATCGCCGTTATCGGCTGCGTAAGCGTGGCCCTGCTCGATAAGCGTCTTGATCATGGCGATCATGGGGCCGATCTCCTTGGTGGCGCGGGGGCGCACATCGGGATCGAGCACGTTGGCGGCGCGCATGACGCCGATGAACTTGTCCGAGAACTCCGTCGCGACCTCGGCGGCAGTGCGGCCCTGCTCGTTGGCGCGCTTGATGATCTTGTCATCGACATCGGTGAGGTTCTGGGCGAACGTGACCTCGTAGCCGCTCGCGATGAGCCAGCGACGAATCACGTCAAAGCTGATGAACGTGCGGGCATTGCCGATGTGGATGTTGTCGTAGACCGTGGGGCCGCACACGTACATGCGGACCTTGCCGGACTCGATGGGCTGGAACTCTTCCTTTTTATGGGTAGCGCTGTTGTAGATACGCATTCGTTACTCCTTAACGGTTTTCTGTAGCAGGCAGACGGCCCAGGCGCCGATTCCCTCGCCCTGGCCTTCCCAACCGAGCTTTTCGGTCGTAGTGGCGGCGACGCCCACGTTTTCGACGTCAACGCCCAGGGCATGGGCAAGGTTGGCACGCATGGCATCGCGGTGCGGGGTGATCTTAGGCTGCTGGCAGGCAATGGTGCAATCGGCATCGACAAACTCGAAGCCCAGCTCGCGCGCGTAGTCCATCACGCGAGCGAGCAGCACCATCGAATCGGCACCCTCATAGGCGGGGTCGGTATCGGGGAATAGCTTGCCAATGTCTCCCCCACGGCAGGCGCCCAGAATGGCGTCGGCCAAGGCGTGCGCGAGCACATCGGCATCCGAGTGGCCCAGCAGGCCGCGCTCGTAGGGAATGTCGACACCGCCGATGATACATCGACGCCCCTCCACCAGACGGTGAACGTCGTAGCCATGGCCAATGCGCAGGTTACTGAACATGGGGAAGGTCCTCTCCCTCGGCCATACGGCCAAGCAGAATCGCGGTTACGGGACGCAAGTCCTCGGGCACCGTCACCTTAAGGTTATCGCGCGGGCTCTGGACGCAGCGGACGCGCCCACCCATGCGCTCGACCAGCGACGAATCATCGGTGCCGATAAAGCCCTCGGCAATGGCTGCAGCGTGGGCGCGCTTCATAGCATCGACGCTAAAGATCTGCGGCGTCTGCGCAGCCCAATAAAGCTCACGCGGCGGCGTCTCGACGATGTTATCGCCGTCGACGATCTTGAGTGTGTCGATCGCGGGTTGACCGCACACGACACCGTCGAGCGAGCGGTCGCCCACAAGCACGTCGATCGCATGATCGATGGCCTCGGTCGTGATGAGCGGACGAGCGCCATCGTGAATGGCGACGTATTCAAAGCCCGCCGGCACCGCGTGCACGCCGGCACGGGTGGAGTCCTGGCGGGTATCGCCGGCATCGGCAAAACTGACGGGCGTGTCATAGTCAAACGGGTCGATGGCCAAGCGGCGCATCTCGGCACGGCGCTCGGCAGGGCAAACCACGACGATGTGGCCGACCTTATCGCTACGGTCAAACGCGCGGATGGACCAGCTCATAAGCGGACGGCCCGCTACATTGACGAGCTGCTTGCCGCCGGGGTTACCAAAGCGCTGGCCGCTGCCACCGGCAACGACCACGGCGCATACGGGCGCCATTATGCGTTCCCCTGTTTGGTGCCCTTCATGCGGTACAGGGAGTCCGCAAGAATGGCAGGGTTGTTAACGCCAAAGTCGCCCAGGCGCTCCGGATCCTCGCTGATGTCATCCATGAGCTCCTGCAGCGAGCCGTACTCGTCGACGATCTTCTCGGCCACGCCGTCGCGCACGACGGACACGCGCGAAAGCGTGCGCAGGCCCAGCGGCGTCATGACGGAGTCCTCGTCCAGGTCGTCATAGCCCAGAACCGCCGCCACATGCTGCGGGTCGGACAGGTCCTTAGGCGTCATGCGGCTCAGCTCGGCGCGAATCTTCTCGGCGTTTGCCTCGGAGGAATCGCTTGCGTAGTCGCGGATCATCAAGTCGTATTCGGTATCCATGCTGGAGCCCGCGAGCTGCTCGAGCTGCATCTGCACGAGCTTGCCCTGGTTACCCAGCTTGACGATGCAATCCTTAAGCTCGGTCTTTGCCTGTTGCATGATCTCGAAACTCGAGAAGATGCCGGTGATGTCGGCGAGCGTGACGTAGTCGTCGAGCTCAAGGGCCGTCAGGCGCAGCAGGGAGCGATCGAGCGACTGACGGGTAGTCTGGAGCGTGGCGACGAGCTGGTTGACCGAGCTCATGATGGTGGTGACGGGCTGGATCTCGTAGCTCTTGCCGTGAACGTACACGTTAACGACGGCGCGACGGGCCGAGACCGAGATCACGATGGCATCGGTGAGCACCGACATGCGAGCGGCAGTACGGTGACGCATGCCC
This sequence comes from Collinsella sp., assembly GCA_048205975.1. GTDB lineage: Bacteria > Actinomycetota > Coriobacteriia > Coriobacteriales > Coriobacteriaceae > Collinsella. The sequence continues at coordinate 6,744 of DBEWTI010000002.1, read as the reverse complement.
GTCTCACTCGTGGCGAGCGAGGGATCGGGATTGAGGTGGAAATTGGCGCGCAGGATCTGGGTGAGGTCGCCGTCGATGACGATGGCGCCGTCCATCTTGGAAAGCTCGAACAGGCGGTTCGAGGTAAACGAAATGTTGAGCGGGAAGCCGTCGTTACCGGCAGCGAGCACGTTTTCGGTGTCGCCGACGCAAATGAGGGCGCCCAGGTGACCGGCGATGATCATGTCGAGGGCGGTGCGGATCGGCTGACCAGGTGCCGTCAGGCGAATAGCCTGTTCCATACGCTTTTGCAGCTCGTTCTTATCCAAGGCATCGCTCCCATCGTATACGCTCCATAAACGCCAATAAGTTTCTCACGGTTTGCCCCTGTGACGCCCGCAAAATCCGATGCTTACAGAATGAGCGAACACAGCTGAGAGTCCCAATCCAAATGAGCTGCTTATGTGGTAGCATCGGGATTCGCATAAATGAGGGAGTAGTCGCGTGATCGGGTTCGCCTCCGGTGGCGCGGTAAGTCAACACACTGGCCGATGCGGCCTGGCTTGCCTTAATGAACGAGACTCGTGGCTGTGCGCGCAACGCGTACGCCACGGGTCTTTTTTGTTACTCCCCCAAGAGGTACACGCGGGCCCGCCCGCAGAGAGGGAGCCAGACTATGGGACTCGCAGAGCTCGTGTTGCTCGCCGTTGGCCTTTCGATGGACGCCTTTGCCGTTTCCATCTGCAAGGGCCTTGGCATGAAGAAAATCAACCTTAAAGTCGCCGTGGTGCTCGGCCTGTTCTTTGGCGGCTTCCAGGCAGGCATGCCCGTGATCGGATGGGCGCTTGGCAGTCAATTCATGAGCATCATCGGCCCCATCGACCACTGGATCGCCTTTATCCTGCTCGCCTTCATCGGCGGCAAAATGCTGTGGGAGGCCTTTACCGAGGACGAGGATGAAGGCAACGACAAGGATGCCGAAAAGATTGACCTGGGCGAGTACCTGATCCTCGCCATCGCCACCTCAATCGACGCCCTAGCCGTGGGCATCTCGTTTGCCGCGCTCTCGGTCGACATCGTTCCCGCCGTGTCGCTCATCGGAGTCACGACCTTCATCTTCTCTGTTGCCGGCGTGGCAATCGGTCATACCTTTGGCGCGCGTTACGAAAAACCCGCCACCATCGTGGGCGGCGTCGTGCTCATCCTCATCGGGCTTAAGATCTTGCTTGAGCATCTGGGGATTCTCGCGCTGTAACGAATAACGGCCACCCGGCATTACGCCAGGCGGCCGTATTCATAGCCAGCCGTTTTAGAGCGGCTTAACCAAGGCGACCTTTACGCAGCGAGGCGCTTGAGGACGTCGATGAGCAGCTCGTAGAAGCGCTCGGCAGAGGCGAGCTCCATGCTCTCGTCCGGGGTGTGGACATCGGAGAGCGTCGGGCCCACGGCGATGGCGTCCAGGCCGTGCAGGGCCTCGGCAAACAGGCCGCACTCAAGGCCGGCGTGAATGGACTCGATGCGCAGCTCGGAGCCAAAGAGCTCGCGATAGCTCTCGACGAAGACGTCGCGGACCGGCGAATGCTCGGCATAGCTCCAGCCGGGATACTCGAACTCAAACTTGGCGTCGAAGCCCAGGACATCGGCCAGCGTCTGCAGGCGGTCCTTGAACTCGTTCTGCAGCGAGGTGATCGAGGAGCGCGGGGACAGCATGATCTTGACCTCGTCGTCAGAAGTGGCAACCACACCGATGTTGGAGGAAACCTCGACGGAGCCGTCGGTGGCGACGTTGCGGCGAATCACGCCGTTAGGGGCAAGACGCAGGGCGCGGATGAGGGCAAGCGCGGACTTCTGGTCCATGGCCTCGACCTCGGCGTCGTCGGCAATCTCGACGGTGCAGGTAAAGCCGGGGTCGAAGACCTCGAGCTCGGCAGTGACGTCGGCGATGATGCCCTTTGCGATCTGGGCCGCGGCCTCGGCGGCAGCGTGGTCGGCGTAGACCAGAACAGCTTTGCACTCACGGTTGATGGCGTTGTCCTTGGTGCCGCCGTTAAAGCTAACGATGGCGGGCTCGCCGGCGACCATCAGGCGGTCGATGATGCGGGCCATGATGAGGTTGCCGTTGCCGCGCTCCAGATGGATATCGCTGCCGGAGTGACCGCCCAGCAGGCCGGAGATGTCGAGCGTGAGGGTACTACCGGTCTTATGCTCGCGCGCGATCGGGCAGGTGTAGGTAACGACGACGCCGCCGGCGCAGCTGACGGTGGCAACGCCCTCTTCCTCGGAGTCAAGGTTAATCATGGTGCGGGCGCTAATCTGGGACTTGTCGAGCGTCTCGGCGCCGACCAGGCCAGTCTCCTCGTCGGTGGTGAACACGCACTCGAGAGCCGGATGGGCAATCGAATCATCGTTGAGCACGGTAAGCATCAGAGCGACGGCGATACCGTTGTCGGCGCCCAGAGTGGTGCCGTTAGCGGTGAGGACGCCGTCCTTGACGACCAGGTCGATACCGTCGGTCATAAAGTCGTGCTCAACGGAGCCCAACTTGTCGCACACCATATCGATGTGGCCCTGCAGCATCACGGTCGGGACATTCTCGGCACCGGCAGATGCGGGCTTGCGAATGATGACGTTGTAGACCTCGTCCTGATACACATCGAGGCCGCGCTCCTTGGCAAACGCGACTAGGAAATCGCTGATGCCCTTCTCATTGCCAGACCCACGGGGGATCGCGCTGACCTCCTCAAAGAAATGGAACAGCTGGGCGGGCTCATAGCCGGTGATCTTGTAGTCCATGGTGCCTCCTTGGCGCAACTGGTTAGACAGTAAGATATGCGACTTGTATATTCCCAGACTTTGCGTGCATAAACCAGTCGAAAACGCCGAGCGCCCTCGCATCATCGGCTAACGGTGGACCGCATAGCGTAACGGTCACAGCTACCGCAGCTCTACAAATCGAGGCGCCCTTTCCGGAGCGCCTCGATTGCACGTATCAAATTGTCGCCACGCCCTACAGCGCGCCGGAACCGGCTTGCATCATGCCGCCGGGGCCCGAACTCACGCCGCCTCCTACAGGAGCAGCGTTTCCGGTATGCGGTGCCGCCGGAGCGGAATCGCCGCCGAATACGCCCGCCGGACGCGGCGCCGGGATCTCGCCCGTGCCGTGGCTAAAGACAAACTTGCCGTCGGCCACGTCGCACAGGACGGTATCGCCCTCGCCCCACTCGCCAGCCAGCAGTTCCTCGGACAGCGGATCCTCGATGAGCTTTTGGATGGCACGACGCAGCGGACGTGCGCCGTTGGTGAGGTCGGTACCCTCCGCCACAATCTTGTCGTAGGCCGCATCGGTAAGCTTGATGTTCATGCCGTTTGCGATCAGGCGCTGGCGCAGATCATCCACCAGCAGGTGCGCAATCTTGGTCAGGTTCTCGCCCGAGAGCTTCTGGAACACCACAATATCGTCGATACGGTTGAGCAGCTCGGGACGGAACAGGCGCTTGAGCTCGCCCATCGCACGGCCGCGGATCTCGCTCGACGTGAGACCCTGCTCACCGGTGGTGCCAAAACCGACGCTCGCATCCTGCGCGATCTCGCGGGCGCCCACGTTGGACGTCATGATGATCACGGTATTGCGGAAGTCGACCGTCTTGCCCTGGCTATCGGTCAGGCGGCCCTCCTCCAGCACCTGCAACAAAATGTTGAAGATGTCGGGGTGCGCCTTCTCGATCTCGTCGAACAGCACGACCGAGTACGGATGACGGCGAACGGCCTTGGTGAGCTGACCGCCCTCGTCGTGGCCCACATAGCCCGGAGGACTACCGATGAGCTTGGAGACCTCGAACTCGCTGCCGAACTCCGACATGTCGAAGCTGATGAGCGCGTCCTTGTTGCCAAAGAGGTACTCGGCGAGCGTCTTGGCGAGCTCGGTCTTGCCTGTGCCGGTGGGACCCAGGAAGATAAAGCTGCCGCCGGGACGACGCGGGTCCTTGAGCGGCGAGCGGCTGCGGCGCACGGCCTTGGCGACGGCCTCGACTGCCTCATCCTGGCCGATGATGCGCGTCTTGAGCACGCTTTCGGTCTGCAGCAGGCGCCGGCTCTCGCTCTCGGTGAGCGAGGAAACCGGCACGCCAGAGGTCACGGACACGATGTCGGCAATCTGGGCGACGTCGATGGTGAGCGGGCTGGCGTCGAGCTCGGCGGTCCAGGCGGCCTTGGCCTCGGCGAGTTCAATCTCGGCGGCCTTCTGCTGCTCGGTGATCTCGGCGGCCTTGTTCATGTCGTCGCTCTCGGTGGCCTCCTGCGCGGCGGCCTTGAGCTCCTCGATGCGATGCTCAGCCTCGCGCACCGGCTCGGGCGCGCGATTCGCGGCGATGCGAGCGCGGGCACCGGCCTCGTCGATGAGGTCGATGGCCTTATCGGGCAGGAAGCGATCCTGGATGTAGCGGTTGGAAAGGTTCGCGGCGGCCTCGATAGCACCCTGCGTATAGCGCACATGGTGGTGCTCCTCGTAACGCGGCTTGAGCGCGGTCAGGATCTTGACCGTGTCCTCGACGCTCGGCTCCTCGACATCAATGGTCTGGAAGCGACGCTCGAAGGCCGGGTCCTTGGTGAGGTACTTGCGGAACTCCTCGGCCGTGGTAGCGCCAATAATCTGGAAGGCACCGCGCGCAAGCACGGGCTTGAGCATGGAGCTCGCGTCGATGGAGCCCTCGGCAGAGCCGGCACCGATGATGGTATGCATCTCGTCGATAAACAAGATAACGTCGTCAGCTTCGGTGGCCTCCTGGATCACGTTCTTGAGGCGCTCCTCAAACTCGCCGCGATACTTGGCGCCCGCGACCAGACCCGGCAGGTCGAGTGTCCAGATATTCTGGTTCATAAGGTTCTCGGGTACGTTGCCGGCGGCGATCTGCTGGGCCAGGCCCTCGACGATGGCCGTCTTGCCCACGCCGGGGTCACCCAAGATAAGCGGGTTGTTCTTGGTGCGGCGCGAAAGGATCTCCATCATGCGCTGGACTTCCTTTTCGCGACCAATTACAGGGTCGAGCTCGCCGTCGCGCGCCTTCTGCGTGAGGTTAGTCGCAAACTGCTTGAGCGTGTCGGTGCCGCTCCCCTTTTGCTGAGAGCCATCCGAGCCGCTAAAGAACGGCAGACCCGCACCGGGACGGCCGGCGCCGGCACCGGCGAGCGGACGTTTCTTGTCCTGGTCCTTGGCGGTAAGCTTCTCGATAGCCTTTTTGATGGAGGCGGACGACACGCCCAGGCGCATGAGGATGTCCATGGCCATGCCGTTGCCCTCTTCGACGATACCGATGAGCAGGTGCTCGGTCGACACGTAGGTCTGATTGTTCTCGCGCGCCACGCGGAATGAACGCTCCATCACGCTAATGACGAGCGGCGTAAAGGCAAGCTTGGCAGCCTCGGTCTCCTCACTGGGCTCGGGGACCGTGGTCTGGACCTCCTTGAGGGTGTCCATGATGTCGTCGTAGGAGATATCGAGCGAACGCAGCGCCTCGGCGGCAATGCCCTCGTCCTCCTTAGCGAGCGCGAGCAGCAGATGCTCGGTACCCACCTTATTTGAATGAAGATCGAGCGCCTCTTGCTTGGCCATGGACATGACCTTGCGCGCACGATCGGTAAAACGGTCTAACATGCTAGTTCCTCTTAGACGAGCTAGTTTTTCAAACGCAAAGCGCCACTCGTGGCGGCGCTTTGGTCTCTTTACCCATATGGAGTATATGTTAACCGTTGGAGCCTTTCCCACGCGCAGCCATACGACAACGTCTACAAAAAAGGAATTGCTCGGGTCCGTTTGGCGGTTTGGTTTTGAGCTGCTGTCTAGCAGGCGGGCTCGGCGTTAATACCTTCTGCAACGTCATTGACGGCATCGGCAACGGGAGCGCCCGGCATGCGCACGAGCTCCATATGCTGCTCTTCAAAGACGGTTCCCATGGGGAAGGCGCGGCGGAAGACAAAACGAGCAACCGGACCGGCCACCAGCAGGTTCCAGGGCAGGGCCATGATAAAGTTGCGCGGAATGTTGACGAGCCACATCATCGGCAGCGCCTGCAAATTGGCAAGCGGGCCGCCGGGCATATGGAACAGGCCTTCGCACGCGCCGTAGAGCGACATGATGATGACCATGGGAACGACCATGCAGGAGCTGACGGCGAGCGTCATGGTGAGCGGCGAGCTCTTGCCCGGCGTGACCAGGAATTTAAAGGCGAAACCCTTGGCGAGCGGGCTGGCGACGAACCAGTCGCAGCACATGGCAAAAACGTAGGCAACGGGGAAGCCGAGCCACGCGGCGGCAACAACCTCGCCGTTGATGGACCCATGCTGCAGGGCAACGTTGTAGATGCTCATCCAGAGCACCATGCAAAAGCACATGATAAAGGTGAACAGCAGGCTCTCTCGTTTGTTGATAGGCATGAAGGGCAGATTCCTTTCTGTGTTACGCCGCGGCACTACGCAACAAAAACGGGCGGGCGAGATGGAGCTGTTGGGACTTCATCTCGCCCGCCCGTGGTACGTGCGTCTGCGACTACTTATGTGGTGGAACCAGCCTAGCACGAAAACCCTGCGCTTCGTAAGCGTTGAGTTTATGAAGATGCAGGGTACCAATAATCCTTGATTATCGACTTTATCCGAACACCTCCCACATTCATCCGCACATGTACGGATGAATGTGGGAACCCGATACCCTGAGGGCCGGATCGGCCGGCCCCGGGAGATCGGAGGACGGCATGTCCGGAAAGAAGAAGAGTG
>DBEWTI010000068.1:0-20368 GCA_048205975.1 Collinsella sp. | reverse complement strand
TTGCCGCTTAGGGGCGTTTGCAGCGTCGAGCAGTTACGCGGTTTGGTAAAACTGCGTAACTACAGAGCCTCGAGTGCGTTGGCGATGCGCTTCATGGCGGCATCGGCGGATGCTTGGTCGGGCGCCTCGGCCAGCACGCGGATAACCGACTCGGTTCCGCTCTTGCGTACGAGCACGCGGCCCTCGCCTGCCAGCGCAGCCTCGGCCTCGGCGATGGCGTTCTGCACGCCCATGTTCTCGAGCGCGGCGTCCTTGTCCGCCACGCGCACGGCCACCTGCGCCTGCGGTAGCAGCTTGCACGGAGCCGTGAGCTGCGAGAGCGTCTCGCGCTCGGCACGAATCACTTCCATCACGCGCAGTGAGGTCATAATGCCGTCGCCCGTGCGCTCGATATCGCCAAAGATCGTATGGCCCGTCTGCTCGCCGCCCAGGCTGTAGCCGCCCTCGCGCATCTTGGCATACACGTGACGGTCGCCCACACCGCTGGTCACGGCACTTAGGCCGGCAAGCTCCAACGACTTGATCAGGCCAAAGTTGCTGGCAATCGTCGGAACCACGGTACCGCCCGAAAGGCGACCGTGCTTGTTCAGGTACACGCCGCACACGTACAGGATCTGGTCGCCATCGACCACGCGGCCGCGCTCGTCCACGGCCAGGCAGCGGTCGGCATCGCCGTCATAGGCAAAGCCCACGTCCAGGCCCTGCTCCACCACGTGGCGCTGCAGACGCTCCATATGCGTGGAGCCGCAGTCGACGTTGATGTTAAAACCATCGGGCGCGGCATTTATCACGCGCACGTCGGCGCCCAGCGCGTCGAACACCGGCTTGGCCACCGAGGACGCCGAGCCGTTGGCGCAGTCGAGACCGATCTTGACGCCCTGCAGCGAAAAGTTCGCGCTGGCGATGAGCGAGGCAATGTAGCGGTTGCGGCCCTGCATGTAGTCCACCGTGGCGCCGATGTGGTTGCCCGTGGCCAGCGGCACCTCGCTCTTGCCATCGACGTAGTCCTCGATGAGCTCCAGTACGTCCTCGTCCATCTTAAAACCGTCGCTATTGACGAGCTTAATGCCGTTATCGCAAAACGGGTTGTGGCTCGCGCTGATCATGATGCCGCAATCGAAGCAGCCTTCCACGGTCTGATGCGCTACGCCCGGCGTGGGGATCACGTGCAGCATATAGGCGTCCGCACCGCTCGCGACCAGGCCACTCACCAGCGCCGCCTCGAACATATAACTCGAGCGACGCGTGTCCTTACCCACGATGACACGCGCCTTGCGCTCGCGGTTGGCGCCGTAATACCAGCCCACAAAACGGCCAATCTTATAAGCGTGCTCTACCGTCAGCCCAACGTTAGCCTCACCGCGAAAGCCGTCGGTGCCAAAGTACTTCATGCGCTCTCCTTACAAAATAGGGGCGAACAGATTGCCTGTCCGCCCCAAAATGGTACTCGATTATCTGCGCTACCAGAAAAACCCTACGCCGACGCGCTGTCGCGAGCCGCCTGGCATGTAGGAGTCTGACGCAGCGTAAGCGGCTTGTCCCCCGCCTCGGCCGACGTGGTCAGCGTATACGTGATCGTCGTCGTCTCGCCAGCATGCAGGTCAACGGTGCCCGAATAGAAGGGAATTCCATGCCACGTAGCGGCGCCAAGACCAAACTGGGTGCCCTCAACCGTAAGGTCACCGATGTTGCCACCCGTCGGGGCAAACAACGAGACATTCAGACGCTCGTCGTCGCGCGCGGCATCGGGCGCGCTCGCCGCGACGTAATCGGGCAGCTTGCCTGCCTCCTCCTGCGTCATGATGTTCGTCAGGGTAACGGTGATGCGATACGAGCACGTGCCGTCGCCGTTCTTGACGCCCTGGCCAATCTGCGTATCAGCGTTCAGGTACCAGTCGAGCTTGGAGAAGCTCAGGTTGTTAAAGTAAACGCCGGCAACGGGATCGGCACTCGGATCATCCGGATCGGGTAGCGAAGCGTCAATGCCCGTCTCTTTGATGGCATTCTGCTCATCATCGTTTCTCATCCAAGCAATCAGACGGCCCTCTTCGGCACCGCGCTCGAATGCACCGACAAGCTTTGTAACGTCGACGTCACCGATGCCACCGAGAATCTTGTCGAAGGCGGCGCTGGCAACAGCCGCAAAGATGCTGTCCGATTCCTCGACCGGATAGTTCCAATACACATCGTGCATGAGAACCTTCGCCGCGTTGGTACCGTCGACGACCGTACCATCGGGCAGCGAGACATTACCGACAAGGCCCAGCAGGTACTGCAAGAACACAGGATCGATGCCGACGACGCCATCAACGTCCTGCCCATATTGGGACTTCCACAGCGCGGCGACACGCTGCGAGTTGCGGGGCCAATCGGGCGAATAGGTATTGCCCGAGTTGTACAGGTTACTGTGGTTGCCGAACAGCGCCTCATCCTCTTCGTCGACGCTCTCGACCGCCTCATCCTCGCTGAGTCCAATGCGGGGAACAAACTCGCCAATCGACATCTGGCCGTCGGTGACCGAAATCAGGCCCTGCGAACCGCCAAAGCCGCCGCAAGCACGAATCTCGACGTTGTTCATGGCGTACACAAGGTAGTTACGCGTCTGGCCGTTGGCGCCGAGCATCTGGGGAAGGACGGGGGCGACCTTCTCCGCCGCGTCAACCGCGCCGTTGAGGGTGGCAAAGCCGTCCTTGGCCTTATCGACCAGCTCGGTCACCTGGGAAATATGAGTATCGCCAATACCTTGGATCTTCTCGTTGGCGCTCTTGAACACCTTGGAGCTATCGGAAAGCGAATCGGCAACGGCCTGCAGCGCGGACACGTTAATCATGCCGTCCTGGAACAGCTTGCCGGGCGTGGCCTGCGAAAGGTTGTCGGCCATGGGAACCAGCGCGTTGCTCGAGACATCGGACAGGGCGTCGATCATGGTGCGGGCTGCGTTGATGTCACTGCCATACACCGGGATAAACGAAGCCGCCGTCCACAGCGGGCTCGAGGTCTCCGCCTTCATGCTGTCGCAGAGCTCATCAATCTTCTTTGCGTCGTCAGGCAGCGTCGAAAAATCGCCCGACGTGACCTTGTCCTTAAGGCCACCGACGATCTCGACAGCCTCCTTCGCTTCGCTCTTTACGGTCTTTGCCGAGTTAAGCAGCATAAAGCCGCTTGCGCCAAGCGCAACGAGAAGCACCGCGACTACAGCGGCAATAATGGCGCCGGTGTGACGCTTTTTGCGCTCGCCCTTGCGATGGCGATGACGGACCAGACCGTCAGAGGTCGAACTCGACGAAGCGTCGCTACCGTAGTTCAAGCCAAAATCGTAATAATCTTCCTTGGAACCCGAGCCCGCAAACTCGGCACCGCTATCATCCAGGCGGGCAAACGTGCCAGTCTCGGAGGCGCCGGTGTAGATCGTGCCAAGGTTACCCGTAAGCCCCGCGCCACCGGCAGAGGGAGTATTGTTGGCGGCCTTGCCGGCATTAACGTTGCCGGCGGTATTCGCGGCGTTGGTAGCACCTGCGTTGTTCTCAGGTGCCGAAGGAGCCCCGCTCGGCTGCGACGTGGAGGTTGCACCGCCCGCAAAGACATTCCCTCTTGCACGGCCGGTCTTTTTTGCCTTTTGAGACTGCTCGTACAGAGCGGTAAACATCGCCGTCTCGCCCGGGGACACGCGCTTACCGGAACCGCCCTGTCCAGCGCCGCCCGGCGTGCCGGCCTTACCAGCCCCGTTCGGACGCGGCGGAACTGCAGGACGGCCGCTATCGCTGCCCTTAAAGTGATTACCAGCCATAAAGAAATCCTCGCAATTGAGTCGCAATGAAAAAGTCCATAACGTTACTAGTTTATGGCATTTTGAGCATCGACAGCTAAACTCCAGACACGGACATCAAGTGGCGAAAATGTGGCACAACACCTTTTCTGTCTTGGCGGCGGCGCCAGCTACACCGTGAGGAACATCATCACGATGATCATGGCAAAGCCGATAAGGTCGGTCGGCAAAAACACCGTGCCCAGCATAACGGCGCTGGTGATGGTCGCCGAAACCGGCTCCACAGTTCCAATGAGGCTCGCGCGCACCGAGCCGATGTCCTTAACGCCCTGCATATAGAGCATGTAAGCAAAAAACGATCCGATAACCACGAACACCGCGAGCGCCTCGACGCCGGCAGCGTCGAGCGCCGGCATATGCGCCCAGGGCTGCACGAAGACACACGAGACCACGCCCGCCGTGAGCATTGCCGAACCCGTGACGATGGGGCTGCCGTATTCGGGCAGAATCTTGGCGGGAATCACCGCCATACACGTGGCGCTGACCGCACACATAAGACCTGCTGCCAGGCCAAGCGGCGAGATATTCAGGCTGGTGGGGTCACCGCCGGTGGCGATTAAAAAGGTTCCGCCCAGAGCCAGGCCAATGCCGATGACTTCGCGAGTACGCGGCATGCGGCGATCGGTCACGCAGGTGTAGCCCATGATGATAACGAGCTGCAGGCACTGGAGCACCGTCGCGGTTCCGGCGTTCGTCAGGCGCACGGCCGAAAGATAGCAAAACTGGTTGAACAGCAGGCCAAAGGCGGTAAAGAGCAGCAGCTGCTTGCGATCGGCGGGCGTGGTCCAGAGCTTAATCAGGCGCTCGCGGTCGCGCGTGACAACCACGGCCATAAAGAGTAGACCGGCGAGAATCTGGCGCACGCTCATAAGCCACAAGGTGTCGACGTGATAGGTATCGAACAGAAAGCTCGCGCTGGTGCCCGAGAAGCCCCAAAACGAACCGCCCAGGAGCGTAGCCAACATGCCCACAATCATCTTGCGCGTCGAAGCGCTGTTCAGGCGCTCGCGCCACGCGCGGCGGGTGCTGCGGCTGAGCTCGTCGGTGCCCTCGGGAACATCAATGTTCGATATATCGGTCATCGGCACCGAAGCCCCTGTGCCTTCGACCTGCTCGACACACTCTTTGCTCATTCCACTCCCCCGAAACAGCCTGGAAACAATTCGGCTTACCTTACCACGGCGAAGGCACCAGCTGGAGGCTTGTCCGCTTATCGGTAGGACAATTCCGCAGGCGTCTTTCCATAGCTCGATACCGCAATGGCCTTGCATTAGTCGACAGCCAAATCGCGGCAGCAGACTCTTTTGAAATGGATACGACAAAGCCCCCGAATTCCACAATGTAAGCGATTTTTAAAAATGTTCTTGCCACCGAGTTCAGGCTCCGTTATATTATCCCTTGCGCGCTTGCGCACCCTTGATCGGGCGTTTAGCTCAGGGGGAGAGCGCTTCCCTGACACGGAAGAGGTCAGAAGTTCAAATCTTCTAACGCCCACCAAATGTTCGCAGCTCAGAGGCTATGTCCTCTGGGCTGTTTTATTTTATGTCACCAAATCCGCTGGCAGCTCCAACCGTCATCGCAACGTAGCATCAATTCACCTGACAAATGGCTGCCAAACAAATTCAATACCCCAACATCAATAATAGCCAGGCACAAAACTGCGCCGCAAGCTGCTCCAACCACCCAACTGGCCAAAAGCCGACCATCTACTTGCCAATTTATCTAACGGCATAACCAATCAGTCCGCACCGCAACTTCTCAGCAAAACGCCGCGATGTCTGCGCCCTGCGGTATCCTTGAGCCACTTGCACCTGCAGCACCAAGGAGCCGCCATGCGCACCGAGCTCGATGTCCCCTTTTCGCACAAAGAAGAAGCCAAGGCGCTGGGCGCCAAATGGGACCGGACCAAGAAGATCTGGTATGTACCCAGCGGCGTCAACCCCGAGCCCTTTGCCGAGTGGCTGCCCGGTGTTGACCGATCCGACCCCTCAGCGCCGTATATATATCTAGTATTGGGCAAGCGCGAGTGCTGGAAGTGTCACAAAGAGACCTCGGTCGCGGCCTTCGGCATTCCCTATCGATCCGATAACGACGAGAGCATCGCCATCGCGCACGCGCCCAACGAAGCCGGGCACATTGCCATCGACACGGCCAACGCCAACGCACTCGCTATCGTGCCCGCTCTTGGCTGCGTGCCGGGCGAGATCCGCGACTACCTTCATAAGCGCTGCGGCTACAAACCCGTAGGCGCGCGAGCCTCCAAAGCCCCGTCGCTCGGCAACACGTGTACCAGTTGCAACGCGCTGCAAGGCAGCCGCTATCTGTTCGAGGAACTCTCGTCCCCGTTTGCCCTCACCGCCATCAACAAGCTGCCGGCACTGGAGTTTGTGCGCGTCGAAGTTGCCGGCGTCTTTGGTGTCCCGGCCACGCGCACCGACTTTGACCAGGCACTCTTTACCTGGGCACGCGACCATCACGCCGACTTCCACAAGCAACTCGGTGAGGGGATTTATTTGTAGTGATGGCATCGAGGCATTGAGGAGCGGGAGCTCGATCGTTAAACAATCCCAAAACGCTACAGTCCCAGAATGTGCTCCAGGTAGCCCTTGTTGAACCAGAACGATTGCTTCGTCATCCAGCGCCCGTCGGGCAGCTCGTAAGCATTCCTTGCGATGTCGCCGATCTCTGTTCCATCGGCAAACTTGTAAGCCGCTTTCGACGTATGTGGGCGAACGTGGACGATCGGGTTGTCCGCCATACCGGGCAGATTGTTGGTCACCTTGAGCTTTCCGCTTGCATCCCGATACGGATTGAGCTCAACGCCCTCGCGAATGACCCTTCTCGTCTCATCCCAGCAAGCCTTTGCGGGACCCTCAATTTCGTTTGCCGGCATTGCCCAGAATAGGCAGCGGTCAAGGCGCCACTTCCCCTCGTGGTCCTCACGGAACACGACGAAGAAGAAACGGCTGGTCTCAAGGCGTGCACGGAAGGAAGATGTTTCCCAATCCTCGTTGATTAGCTGCTTAAACTCAAACGGAGGGAAGGACATTGCCTGCTCGATATGTCCCCTCTTATTAACGCGACAAGCGCGGACGTTAATCCCAGCCTTAACGAACTCCTCGGCAGCATTGTTTTTTATGCCGAGCATGCGATAAACGAGCGTCGTCCATTGGGCCTTGTTGCCCGTGTATTCCAATCCGTACTGCTCCGCGATTTGACGATCGGTTTCGCCATAGTGGCGCTCGACAAGCGCAGTAACGAAACTTTCGAAATCAATGGACTCATCACCAGCTTGAACGATGCTCTCGCCGACGCGTGGGGCACCGAGAACATAGGTGTGAAGCACATAGTCCATGTACGAGCGCTTGAGCGAAAAGGCACGACGCTTTGCGCGACGGCGCTCGATCTCGCCCGTATCGGTATTGAAGTACTCGTAGTACTGGTCAACCCACATCGTGGCCTCGGTTGCACCCTTTGTGCAGGCGCCCAGGTAGGTAGTCATGCCCTCCGACAGCTCATCCGCGCGGCCGTCCTGAATGTACGAAATGATCTTCTCATAGTCGGCGCGAATGATCTTCATGTCCTCTTCGGGCAGACGAACCATGACTGCACGCTCAATGCGCTGGTCATATTTGTCGATAGAGCGATCGCGGCCGTAGTAAATCAGCAGAATATTGCTGAGCTTGGTCTTGAGATGCGAGCTTTCATAGTCGAGCGAAACGGGACGGTCATAGGGAATCATTGTCAGAACGAGACGCTCGCCGGCAGATTTACGACCGTCTTTGAGTACATCAAAACACGTTGCCTTGAGCTCAACGCCCGCCTCGGGAAAATCGGGGCGATCGTCGCTATTGGCCTTGTAGCCAAAGTAGCGCTCCTCGATAAGAGTGCCCATACCGCCTTTGTACTTTTTGGAGCCAAAGTCCTTGGGCGCACTCTCCCCTTTCGGCGCAATACCGAGCTCGAGAATATCGCGGAACGTCATGCCATCGAGATTGGCAGCATAGCGCTCGATGCTTGAGGGGTCAGAAAAATCAGTATCGTCAAGCATACGCTTGAAATCGAGGCGCTTCTTGGACATGGGGTACCTCCGAACGTCGCAGCTAACCTCATGGTAGTTCAGGGCAGCATATTCCTCCATGAAATTGAGGTCTTGATCTTGTCCGCTCGATCGGTTATTGTTGTGAGCACCATAAACGGACACAGTAGCGATTGGAGAAACGTGTCTGAGATTAACATTGCCGAGCTTTTTGCGGGCGTCGGCGGATTTCGTCTGGGTCTTGAAGGCTATGCCGACCCGCGTCATCCCGAGTTTTACATGAAGCCCGCCGGCCCCTTCCGTACCATTTGGGCCAACCAGTGGGAGCCGCCCGGAACCAAGGCGCGTCAGTTCGCAGCCCGTTGCTATATGGATCGCTTTGGCGAGGACTCTGTTGTTAACGAAGACATCAATAAGGTGCTTGAACAGGCTGAAGCCGGCGAGATTGAAATCCCTGATGTTCAGATGGTCGTTGGCGGCTTCCCTTGCCAGGATTACTCTGTCGCACGTCCTCTTAATCAGGCACATGGTATTGAGGGCAAGAAGGGCGTCCTTTGGTGGGACATCTATCACTTCCTCGAGATGAAGAAGCCCAAGTTCGGTCTCTTTGAGAACGTCGACCGCCTACTCAAGTCGCCCGCGTCTCAACGCGGTCGCGACTTCGCCATCATCCTAAGCTGTCTTGCCGACCTCGACTACACGGTCGAATGGCGCGTGGTCAACTCTGCCGAATACGGTTTCCCCCAGCGTCGCAAGCGTGTTTACATCTTCTGCGAGAAGAACGCCGGCAAGGTCGATCTTGTCGACCGCATGCACAACGGCGTCATGGCTAAAGCCTTCCCCGCCATCTATCCCGACGAGATGTCCGAGCTCGACGTTTTACCCGACCCCTACGAAAACTCAACTCGTTTTGGCGTCGGCCAAAAGACCTCTCAATTCAAGAATGCTGGCGTCATGCAGGGCTGTCATGTTATGACCTGCGACTTTGCCGAGGACTATCACGGTGAGCGCCACGTGCTTGGCGACGTGCTTGTTGACGAGACTGATGTCCCAGAGCAGTTCTACATCTCCGATGAAAAGCTTCCCGACTGGCGCTACCTTAAGGGCAGCAAGCGCGAAGAGCGCACTAACAAAAAGACAGGCTTTACGTACATGTATTCCGAGGGAGCCATGAGCTTCCCGGATGCCACCGACAAGCCGAGCCGCACCATCCTCACAGGAGAAGGCGGCACGGGAGCGAGCCGCTTCAAGCACGTCATCGAATGTCCCGATGGCCGTTTCCGCCGTCTTGTTCCCGACGAGCTCGATCAGCTTCAGGGATTCCCGAAAGGCTGGACCGATACGGGCATGACTGACGGCCATCGAGCCTTCTGCATGGGCAACGCACTCGTCACCGGCGTGCCCCATCGCATTGGCGAAGCCATGGTCGAAGTGTACGGCCTCTAAAGCAAACAATCCGGAGCCGGCAGTTCACGCTGTCGGCTCCGTTTTTTCATCCCACTCCCCTGTATACTGATGTAGCACGTGTTTCATCCGGGCTTGTTGGGCCGGATTGTTCATGGGAGGGTCTTATGGCTGCTTCGAATCCGCCTAAGGGGAGCGTTTCTTCTTCGTCCATCAAGCCGGTTACGCGCAAGGCCGTGCGTTGCCAGCGCGAGGTCGCTTGGCTTGTCACGCAGGCGGCGGGCAGGCTTGTGGCGACCACTCAGGACGTCAATGCGCCTACGCCGAGCTTTGTGTTAGCGGCGGCGCTGGATTTTGTGCGCCAATTGGAGCTTGCCGCACAGGATGCCAGCGGCCACCTTGACTACCAGAATGTTATGGCGCCCGACCTGCAGACGTTCTGCCACATGGCCAAGTTGCCCGCCGCACCCAATGCGCTTTCGGACGCAGGCTACATGTTTACGCTTTCGGGCGCGGACCTTATCCGCGATATCTACGCATACTGCAGCGAGCTCACCGAGCGCCACGTCTTTGACGCGGCAGAAGTCAAACCGGGATATGTCATCAAGCTGGTTCTTAGGCTGTTCTTGATGGACGGGTTCGGGGCCATGCCGGCGTAAGCCGAGTCTTTAGCATCACCGTCGACTGGGCAACAACCGCTTTACCTTAGTGGGCGCCAATTGAGGGTCGATTATTGGGTCGCCTCGTCCACTAACGCATTTATTCCACGCACTCTGACAGTCGATACTTGCGGTTGCGGCTCGTCGCCGGCGCCGTGGGCTCAAGCTCGCCTTGAGCAATGAGCGCGTTGACGCGCGACCTAACCTGGGAAATTGTAAGCCCCGTGCGTTCTGCCAGCTCACGCGTCCCCAGCTCGCCGTAGTGTTTGAGTGCCGTCACAATTAAGCCCCCGCCATGATCGACCGGCTCGATCTTTGAACGGTAGAGTACGACCTTGAACCGATCGAACCCCGGGCAGAACAGGGGCTCGGCCAGACCATGCGCGCGCATGGCATCGATCATCATCGGGATGCCCGAGCCATTGCCCTCAGCCGGCGAACCTGCGCCATCCGGCAGCGGGACAATCGACATGAGTTTCACGAGCGTCGCGTTACGGCATCGGGAGCTGCCGTCAAACAAGTTCTCGCGAGTCTTTCCCCCGTAAAGGCCGCCAGGATTCGTCACCTCGACACGATCGTCAAAGACGTCGACGGCAATCGATTGTCCACAGAACCGATCCCCGTATTCTCGATGGATTACGGCGTTGGCGATTGCCTCGCGCAGAACCTCCTCGGGAATCTCCAGCGAGTCGACGCGCGAGACGCCTTGGACGGTCGAGGTTCGCCGCAAATTCTTGGCGACGGCCGCGACAGCATCCGAGATCATCTCGCCCAGCGTTCCCTCACAGATTGTGCGGTCCATAAACCTTAGTGGCCCCGCAGCTCCCTTTCGAGTTCCCACGTGGACAGCCACATCAATGAAGAGCTTGGGATAGAACTGCTGAGGGTAAACGCCCGCGGCAAGGAGGCCGGCCTTGGTAACATTGCCCTGGAAGTCGAGGAAATTCAGACGCTCCATCTTTGTCTTCTTGTCCGCCGCACCGCGCATCGCTCGAGGTGTCAACGAATAGGCACGCTCTATCGTGCGGTCGACCAGCGACTCGTCGAGATCGCCCACACTCGTGCCGAGCACCGCATCGCGATCGCTAGGACTCGTCCGTTCATATGACGACAGTGCCAAAACCTCGGTCGACGAAAGCGGGACATCTTTGTCATCGATGCGTTTGTAGCTGCCACCTTGAGCGCCCCGCTCTATGACATAGCAAGGCTTGCTCGACGGGTCGAGCTCCTCAATCGTGATGACCAGAACCACGGTGCCCTGGAGCTCCACGCGCTCAATGGTGTATTTGGGCGGATTGGCCAGCTTTCCGCGACCGCCGGCATCGCCCATGCCCGCCACGAATTGGTTGAGCACTTTCTCGGTCTCAAAGTTTGCAACTGGGACAAAACCCGCGCGCTCGCTCACTCCGAGTATGATGATGCCGCCGGCGGTGTTTGCGAAAGCGCTGACCGTTTCCCATACGTCGCGGGAAAGCGTCATGGCGCTCTCTTTTACTTCGACGCTAAGGTCATCCGAACCCATTCGCTTTAAAGACTCGAGCAAACCGGCCAGCTCGTTTTCGTTCATCTGCACGTCCTTTCGCTCGGTTCTGCGAAGAATGCCGCGAATAGATTTCCTTCGTCTCTCAGTTATCTCTCGTAATTATCTCTCATCTTTCTGTTATCTCTCGTATTAGTGATGAATGAGAGATGAGAGATATGTGAGTGATGCATGGACCTGGACTATTGGACGGCCGGAAAATCCCTCAAATAAAAAACGGGGCCGGCCTTACGCCGAACCCCGTTTTCAAACGGTCAGTTAGTTATCCAACGCGCGGGCATAGCAGTCAACATTACGCCGCCGCGAACACTCCCAAGCCCGTTCCGATGATGCAGATCGCGAAGATACCAATAATAATCCAAATGGTCTTGACGCCCTTTTTGTACAGGGCAACGCAAGCGAACGTTGCCAGCAAGGGCAGCAGACCGGGGAAGATCGAATCGAACAGATCCTGCAGGACAATCTCCGAACCACCCACGTCAAAGGTTAAAGCAGTGGACAGTGAGACTTGTGCCGCAATCATGGCGCCGATAACAGTCATTCCGAGGACACCGGCTGCATGCGTCATGCGAGACATGAGGTTGTTCTCTTCGGACTGCTGCAGGAACTTGGTTCCCAGGTCGTATCCCAGATGGGCGGCGACGATACGCGTTGCAAAGTTAATCACGGAGTAGAGAAGGAAAACGGAGACGGGAAGGGCGAGCGCGACGGCAGTTGCCGTGCCTGTACCCGTAATGACGGCAAACGCGCAGCCAAGCACGCCGGAGGTATAGACCTCGGGAGGAACCGCCGCGCCGACCATGATGGCACCCATGAACATGGACTCCAAGGCAGCACCAACGATAACGCCCTGTTGAACGTCACCAAGAATCAAGCCAACGAACAGCTCGTAAACAACGGACGGCCAGGCATTGTAATGCCAAATAACTGCTCGTCCATGGACGCCATAATGCGACCAGTGCAACTAGGAGGTACTGGGCAACTATTTTGATTAACCCCAGAAATAAGCCTGCAGGCGAGACGTTCAGCACGTCTCGCCTGCAGACAACAGCAGCAATTTGAAAGGATTAGTAGTTCATCTGGTGGTAGTAGCGACGCGTGGTGAGCGGGTGGTTGCGGACGTGCTCGAGATGGCAGCTCAGGCGCTCGGTGATGGTGTAGGTGACCATCGGGGAGACGATCTTGCGGAACTCGGGGTCGCTGAACGGCAGCTCGACCTCGGCGGTGTCGAACTTGTTCACGCGGACGTTGACGCCCTTCTCGTCGGCGAGCATGTGGGTGAAGTTGTCCACGCGGTCCATGAGCTTGCGGGTGTCGTCCTCGCCGTAGAGCATGATGAGGCTCGTGCCCTCCTCGCACAGCTCGATGGTGCCGTGGAAGAACTCGGCGGCGTGGATGGACTTGGTCTTGATCCACTGCATCTCCTCGAGGATGCACATGGCGTAGTCGTAGGCCTCGCCCCAGAGCATGCCGGAGCCGATCACCATGTGGTAGTCGGTGTCCTTGAAGTCCTCGGCCATGGCGGCGCAGCGCTTGTCCTGGGCGTCCTTGGCCTTGATGAGGTACGGGGCGATGTTGCCGAACTCCTCCATGAAGGTGTCGTACTTGGGGAAGGCGCCGGCGTTCTTGAGGAAGCGGGCGACCAGCGTGATCTGGTAGGTGTAGATGGCCTCGCACAGGACGTCGTCCTCGGCGAAGCTGAAGAACTTGTAATCGGCGTACTCGGTGGCCGGGGTGTTGTCGTTGGAGACGTACATCAGCGTGCGGGCGCCCTGCTCCTGGCAGAACTTGGCGGCCTCGATGATCTCGGGGGTGGTGCCGGTGCGGGTGGAGAAGACGCAGACCGAGTCCTTGTTGAAGGCCTTGGGCGGGCATGCGAGGAACTCGGCGGCGATCTCGCAGTGGACGTCGACGTCGGCCGTGGTGGTCTCGACCCAGTACTTCATCGGGAGCGTGTGGGCCCAGGTGCCGCCGCAGCCGATGAAGAAGATGTTGGAATAACCCTGCTCGCAGACCTTGTCCACGGCAGCCTCAATCTGAGGACGGAGAGCGAGGGCATCGCTCACAACCTTCTCGTAACGAGGCTCATCGAAATTGAACATAGCAATTATCCCTTCGTTTAATAGAACGAAACTCGTTCCAATGACAACTTGTCATTTTGTTACGTATTAATACTTAATGGTCTAAATAAAAACCCTTCTAGGAAAGGGGGACCTGACTGTCTTTCATCTCGGCGAGTTTATGCTCGAATCCAAAGCCGCCGGGTTTAAGGCAATTTTTAGCTGAATAGTCAGCAGCGAACTCCATTGCATCCCGAATGATCCCCGCATCGAGCGGTTGCTTTTTACTCCAGCCATGCGAGAGACAGCTCACAACAAACGCAGTGATATACGAATCTCCCGCGCCCATGGTGTCAAGCGCATCTACGGGTCTTATATTTCCCTGGTACCATCGGGAACCGTCAAAGAACACAGGCCCCGTAGATCCCCGTGTAGCAATCGTGTAGCGACAACCATGCTCTATGGCCCTCTTCAATAGAACTTGAATCTGTTGATCGCTCTCGCCGGAACAGGAAAACAGACCAAGGGTTGTAGCAGGGCAAACAAGATCGAAATATGCGTCGGTTCGATACTTATCTTTAACGGAAAAGTCGTAAACCGCCACAGCGGGAAGATCTTGAACTAGGTGCACATCATCCTGCAGCTTTGCATTGACGCTGGTAAAAACCGCATCGAATCCCTGAAGAAACTTGACATCAGAATCGTTGATGTGGGTTTTGTGCGCCCAGCAAGCCCCCGTATCGTAACCAACTTCGACACGTTCACCGTCGTAAACATTTACATCGCAAGTCTTGGTTGTCGCTTTTTCAGGCATAGATGATTGCGAAAGGTCAACGTTCAGCGAAGAAAGGGCATCGGTGATTATTCGCCCTCCCAGGTCGTTGCCGATCTCCCCAATATACGCAGCCTGTGCGCCAAGCATGCTTGCATGGGCAGCGACGTTTACGGCATTGCCACCAGGATACATAACGCCTTTGTTGAGATAGCGATCAATAACGTTGTCACCAATTGCTGCGATTTTCACCTCAACGCCTCCCATCACGTACGGTCTTTATTAGTACTCGACCTTGCGGTAATAACGGCGGATGTCGAGCGAATGGTCACGAATTTCCTCGAAATTCTTGCTCACACGCGAGAGAATGGCATTGAGCACCACCGGAGAAAGCATCCAGCGGAATTCATCACTGATACCCGGCAACTCATAATCATGTGTATCGAATACGGTGAAATCATCCGCATATTGCTTACAGAAGCGTGCAACGCGCTCATCAAGAGGCCTAGTCTGCGCCTCCGTCATTGCGAGCGCGACGCAAACGCCCGGCTCAACAAGTTCGATAGTGCCATGGAAGAACTCAGGCGATGTAACGGATTTGGTGCGCAGCCATTGGGACTCCTCGAGCACACACATGGCAAACGAATACGTGGGGCCCCACAGATTGCCAGAACCAATCCAAATCTGATACGGATCGTCCTTGTGCTTCAGAGCATATGCGCGAGCCATCTCGTCAGCGTTCTTGCCGACGGAAACGAGAGCAGCGGGGAGATTCACAAGCTCATCAGCGAAGCGATCGTAGTCATCGAAAAAGCCCCTGTTCTTGAGAATCTTTCCAATCAGAAGGTACAGCACGAGCTCCATAGGACGACCCTGCTTATAGATCACTCCATAATCGGAAAGTTCACCAAGCGGTGAACCGTCCACGCCAAGCGTAGAGACAATGGTGCAGCCTGCGTCTTTTGCCGCCTTTGCCGCCGCGACCGTCTCTTTGGTGTCGCCCGACTTGGACGCCATGAACGCCAAGGTCCCCTTACCGATGCGCCGATTGCCAACCGTGAGGAAATCTGCCGAAACTTGGGACTGGACGGGAATATCGGACATAACAGAAACCATATAGTCAAACGGCTGCATCATCGCAAGCGAGCCACCTGACGAGGTGAAGAAAATCGAATCGAAACCCTTTTCGCAAATTTCGTCAGCAATGCGTTCAATTTCGGCACGTTGATTGTAGATATAAGCACCGTTATCGAGAATTGCCTGTTCATCAAATGAAACCATGAGATATACCTTTCTAATTCAATTGGGCCAGACGGCGAAATCAACCATTTAGATTGCAAACACTCCGAAGAAGGAGCCGACGATACCAACCGCCATGAGAATAACGAGAATCCAAGCAATTTTGACCTTGTGCTGGACGAGTTCGTAAACTCCAAGTGTCACAAGCAGCGGCAGCAGGCTCGGCATGATACCGTCGATGATGCTTTGGATAGTCTGCGCACTGTCGCCGGTACCGAGAGAACCAGCCACGCTGACCGATACAAGGTTGGGCACCATAGCGCCGATAACCATAAGACCGAGAATTGCAGCCCCCATAGTGAGCTTTGGCATAAGACCAGATTTCTCGATCTTGCTCAAGAAACTGGTTCCGAATCCATAGCCCCATTTAAGGCAGAACCAACGAATCAGATAATGCGGAACATTGAATACGACAAGGAAGAGAAGCGGGCCGAGAATGTTACCCTGCATAGCAAGCGACACACCCAAGCCAGTGGCGATGACACGCAACGTTCCCCAGAACAGAGAGTCACCGATGCCGGCCAGCGGGCTCATAAGAGCGGCCTTTACGCTGTTGATGGAGGATTCGTCAAAATCCTCTTCGTTAGCGTTTGCCTCTTCCATCGCTGCCGAAATGCCCAGAATTAATGTTGAGACATAAGGAGTGGTGTTGAAGAACTCCATGTGACGCTTAGCAGCAGCAGCCTGGTCATCCTTATCCTTATACACGCGACGAATGATGGGAAGCATGGAGAAGCAGTATCCCATGTGCTGCTGGCGCTCGTAGTTCCAGGAGTACTCCATCGTAAGCGAACGGAAAAATACCGATTTTAGATCACGCTTTGTAATCTTGTTGGAACTGGTGTCATTAGAAGTCGTCATCGTCGAAGCTCCCTTCCGAACTAAGCTGTGGCGTCTGAGCAATGAAGTTTGGCTGGACCACCACGAGGATTACTGCGAGGCAAAGCCCAATGATGGCAATACCAAGGATTGGAATGCTCATGTAGGCACAGAGCGCAAACCCGAGCACGAAGAAAATAGCAGTCTGCTTGTTGACAATCATTGAAGCGAGCAGTGCAATGCCGAGCGCAGGGATGAATCCACCCGCAATAACCAGGCCGTTACTTACAAACTCGGGAATTGCGTTAAGCACCGCGTTCATAACCGGCGTTCCGAGATAGAAAGCAAGGGAGCACACGAAAAAGCGAGGAAGCGATTTGACGATGAATCCACCAAGCAGATGCATCCGCTCCATACCTTTGAGGTCGCCCTTTGCCACACAGTCGTCCGCTTTATGGACGAAAAACGGCATCACGATCAGCGTAAGCGCGTTATCAATGATGAGATAAAGCGACGCAATCGGAAAAGCGAGCGTCAGCGCAACTTCAGCGCCTTGACCCGTCGAAATTGCAAAGGCAGTGCCCAAAATACCACCGGTGATAACGTCAGGCGGAACGGCCGCCCCGATGGTAACCGATCCAATGAACACCATTTCAAGCGTGGCGCCGACAATAATGCCCGTCTGCAAATCACCCATCACAAGACCGATGAGGACGCCCGTGACAATCGGGCGAGAAGCAAGGCAAGTGCCAAGTGCCCACTCAAATGTCACGCACATTGCGACGAGGCCGATAAGGATCGCTTGAGTCAACATGAGGGATCCCCTTTCTATTGTATGTGCTTAAATCAAAATCTTCTCGTCTCTAGGTACCTGCCTGATCTCCACCTCGATTCCGGCATCACTGAGCTCATGTAGAAGCTCCACGTCGCGATCGGTAGCGAAAACCGTTGAAGATAGGCGTACATCTGCACCCTCACGCGGCTTCGTTCCTCCAATGTTGATATGCTCGATTTCGCTGTAGCCCTTTGCCAGGCGGTAAGCATCTTCGATGCTTTCAACGACAATGAACAAACGGTACTTATCGGTCACACCGCTCCTAAGAGCCTCGATAGAATCATCGACCGATTTGATAACCAATTTGACGCCTGCCGGACGTGCCGGCTTAAGCGTCGTCTTGCGCACGTCATCTTTCACAACCGCATCGCAGGCAATCAAAATGCAATTGGTGTCAAGCTCTTGCGTCCAAGTCATGGCAACCTGACCATGAAGCAAGCGATGGTCAACTCTCAGCAGCTTAATCATCTTTGTTCCTTTCTCAAAAATCCTCGTCTTCTTCTACCGAATTTGGCAGCGAACATAGGCATGTGCCCTTTTGGCGGACACTTGAAACCAATGCAGCGAGCTCGGCGTCATCAAGTGTGCTCAATTTCGAAAACACTTCGAGCACTAGTGGTAGCGACATGCCGGCAATGAGCCTTAGAGAATCGTCACCCAACCTTTCCATAAAAGCGTTATTCACTGACCCACCATAGACATCAGTGATGACAATCCACTGGTCTGCTGGGTCGCGAGAACGGTCCCAAAAATCTATCAACTCGTTTACATCCATCGTGTCCTCATCGACATATGCGCATAGCACCTTAACGCGAGGATCTTCACCGCAAAATAGCTGGAGCGTTTCACGCATCGCTCTAGCAAGTGGCCCATGGCTGGCCAAGAGCAACTTCCTCATTTATCTCCCAATCTCAGTCAATCATCTGTTAATAGAACGTTATATTTTGTATTGTTATCTACAGTATCCTCAAAACTTTCGCTTTGTCAAGCCAGATCAATCAAGCTTCCTAAGCGGTAATAATTCGCCCGTAAACGGCAAAAAAAACGCCCCTTTGTCGGGGCGTTTTCAATCTCTTGTTATTCGGTTAAGAAAGATCCGGGGTTTGGCTTTCGCTAGAGATAAAACTTTAAGCGCTCAGTGCAGTACACCTGCCGCGAAATAAACAATGGCACTCCCTGCGCGCTGCAACGCTTGTCTACAAATAATAAAAGGGCAGATCCCGGCTTTACATTCAAATGTTCTGCCTCGTAAGCACTTGCAAAGCACACCTGCAACGTTCGCTCGTTATTGCCAAGTTCGATATGGCGTCTTCCCAGCACCTCAAGTAGAGAACCCGATAAATCTTCATGTTCCAAAAAGGCAAGAGAAGGAGTGTAGCTATTGGTTTCCAACATCGTTGGCACGCCATCGACTAAGCGCAAACGTCTAGTCTGAAGAATATTCTCGTCCTCCTGGACCTGAAGAAAACGCACGTCGCGCAGCGTAGGATAAATCCAAGCTACTTCGAGCACTACGGTAGAAGGCTTTTTATTTTCTTGAATGCAGGAATGGGTGAAGCTTTCCTGGTCATCGGCTGCATAGGCATTGCGCGTCGTGGTAACAAAAGTACCTTTCCCTCGCGTGCGCTCAACGATATCGGCATCCTCTAGTTCCTTGATTGCCGATCGAACAGTAATACGACTAACGCCATATTCCTCCATAAGCTCCGTCTCAGTAGGAAGCTTATCCCCTTCGCTATATACGCCACTTTCTATTCGACTCACAAGATCGTGAACGATCTGCTTATACAATGGAACAGCGCTCTCCACTTTAACCATTATTCAACCTATTACTTTCTACACTCAACGGCTTCAAGTCCCCGCCAATTGATGCCGAGTTGATTAGCCTTAATCGAAAAGAAGTATTTGAAATAATCACCCAACATCACCTGCTTAGTAAAGTGCACTGGCTTACCAGTGCTCATATAAACGGTCTCACTCAATATAAACATCGCAGCTTCTCCTGCGATATTAAGGATGCGCTTCTCCTCATCCGTAGCAAGCCCTGCTTCAAGCACAATAGACGGGAAACAATTATCCTCTAGTCGCAGCCCCGTCTCTCTCTCAATCGTTTCATAAAGTGATGCGTTCTCCATATCGACACCCAGTAAAAACCCGAAGTTCTTTACTGGAAGATAAATATGTTCAATCATTGCATTTATGTGGTTAATTGACCTCACGCGTTTGAGGTAAACCGCAGATTCATTCTCTTCCATTCGCAAATGACGACGGACGGCAACGGGCGGCTCGACCTCCTGAAGAGCGAGAACACGAGACGAGGTTTCGATATTATTTTCATGGCAAAAATAAGTGAAACCCTTAAACGTGCTCAAGCTCGAGACGATTTTAGGCTGCCGGATAAATGTGCCCTTGCCATGACGCGTATCAAGCACGTCGTCATCCACAAGAGTTTGAATTGCCTTCCGTATCGTCGCACGGCTAACCTCGTATTCTTCGCAAAAACCATTTTCGCTAGGCAACACGCCACTTTCGGAAAACTCGCCCATCTCAATACGGCGACGCAAATCATCAGCTACTTGTACATATAGCGGCACAGCACTAGTCGGGTTAATCATAACGTTCTCCGTACAACATTCTATGAAACTTCTATACGTTATAAGATAACCTATTACGTATTATTTTGAAAGAAATAGACGGTTCAATCTTATTTTTGAACCGTCTACAATATCAAACACTTCATATGAAGGTGTCGAATGCCACTTGTGGCGCAAACAAGAGGGGCATTTGGCAAAAAATGCCCCTCTTCGCCTTGAAGTCGCCACCGTGAAATGCCAACGAGCCGCATGGTCGAGTCCAAGCAAATACGACCTCAAGCGGCCAGCTACGGCATGGCTCTCTAGAACGAGACTGCGACATTTGTTTGCATTGTTTTACGAACGCAACATAACGAATTATTTCCGAGCAAAATAACGACCGCTGAAAGCTGCTTTAGTAGTTCATCTGGTGGTAGTAGCGACGCGTGGTGAGCGGGTGGTTGCGGACGTGCTCGAGATGGCAGCTCAGGCGCTCGGTGATGGTGTAGGTGACCATCGGGGAGACGATCTTGCGGAACTCG
>DBEWTI010000046.1:0-3282 GCA_048205975.1 Collinsella sp. | reverse complement strand
CGGTCGAGGGCGAGCCCCCGGTCCGGCTGGGATAGAATGTCGCTGTGGGCCATCGTCTTTCCTTTCGTCGAATATCTAGGCACTGACGATTCTAGGCGATGGCCCTCCCTTGCTTCTTACACCACGACTCCGCGCGCTACCTCCATCACCCTCAAGTGGATCCAAATGAGAAGCAAAAACGCTCTTGAATGGGTGCGTTAGGCAACATTTGAGGAAGAACTCATCTGTTTACCGCCCTTGGATAACTCTTGAACGGCATAATTTGTCCTGCAGCAGATTAACAGACCCCCTAGCGTTGCAGAATACTCCAATTTTTGCACGGCGCAGGGGCACCCACCTTGGCGTCGACTATCAAAACCGCTCGGCCAGATCCCGTTCGACCGTATTTTCCGATCATATATACGACAAATGAGCTAAATGATATTGACATATGAACATGCGCTCATATACTCGGAAGTAAGTTATATGAGCGCCTGTTCATATGAAAGGATATTGCAATGAGCGACCACGCTGATGAAACAAAGGCAGGCCTCGAACCCGTCGTTCCCACCACCTGCTCGCCAGAGGACCTGCCCGACGAGGAGTTGCTCTACGACCTTGCCGATCTGTTCAAGGTCTTCAGCGACACCACGCGCATCAAGATTCTCTATGCCCTCATGGGCCGCGAGCTGTGCGTGGCAGACATCGCCGAAGCAACCGAGACGTCGCAGTCCGCGGTCTCGCACCAGCTGCGTACGCTCAAGCAATCGCACCTGGTCAAATTTCGCCGCGACGGCCGCAACATCCTCTACTCGCTCGCCGACGACCACGTCTACACCATGCTCAACCAGGGCATGAGCCACATCTGCGAATAGCAGACAACCACGGTACCAGCGCGGCCGGCACCCAGGCCGCTAACACAGGGAAAGGAACCCATCATGAAAAAGCAGTTCAAGCTCGACGAGATCGACTGCGCCAACTGCGCGCGCGAGCTTCAGGAGGAGCTGGCCAAGCTCGAGGGCGTCAAGTCCGTGTCGGTCAACTTTATGACCCAAAAGCTGACGCTCGAGGCCGACGACGCCGAGTTCGACGAGGTCCTGGACCGCGTCGTTGAATTCACCGCCGACGCTGAGCCTGACTGCGAGATCATCCTCTAGCCAACGCATACGCCAGCCTGCAAGGCCGCGCTTGCCGCGGCCTTTGCTCGCGATATTATATGAGCGAGTGTTCACACATTCAAATGGGAGGTTTGAATCATGGCGACCGCCGACCCCAAAAAGAAAAAGAAGAAGCGCAAGAAGAAAGAGTCCCTCGAGCATAAACGCAATCGCATCCTGGTCGCGCTGGGCATCTTTGCCGTGGTGTACGCCCTCGAGGAGCTTGGCGTCCTGACCGCAACGTTCGGCGAGCCGGGCGACATCTACGCCAGCTTCGTACTGTTCCTCGTGCCGTTTTTAATCGGCGGCTATGACGTCCTTCAAAAGGCGTTTAACAACATCCGCCGCGGCAAGGCCTTCGACGAAAGCTTCCTCATGGTCGTCGCAACCATCGGCGCGTTCGCCATGGTACTCTTCCCCGACGCCGACCCGCACATGGCCGAAGGCGCCGCCGTCATGCTGTTCTACCAGGTCGGCGAGCTGTTCCAGGCATACGCCGTGGGCAAGAGCCGCAAGTCGATCAGTGCCATGATGGACATCGCGCCCGACTACGCTAACGTCGAGCAGCCCGACGGCACGCTCGAGCAAGTCTTCCCCGATGACATCGCCGTCGGCACCGTCATCGTCGTCAAGCCTGGCGAGCGCGTGCCCATCGACGGCATCATCGTCGAAGGCGAGACACAGCTCGATACCGCCGCCCTTACCGGCGAGTCGGCCCCCCGCCCCGCCAAGTCCGGCGACGATATCATCAGCGGCTGCATCAACATGACGGGTCTCATCCACGTGCGCACCACCAAGCCCTTTGGCGAGTCCACCGTCGCACGCGTCCTGGAGCTCGTGGAAAACGCCAGCGAGAAGAAGGCACGCACCGAGAACTTCATCACGCGCTTTGCCCGCGTCTACACGCCCGCCGTCACCGGCGCGGCCGCGGTGCTCGCACTTGGCGGCGGCCTGGTCACCGGTGCCTGGTCCGACTGGATTCTGCGCGGTCTGACCTTCCTAGTCGTCAGCTGCCCGTGCGCCCTCGTGATCAGCGTACCGTTGAGTTTCTTTGGCGGCATCGGCGGCGCGTCCAAGCTGGGCGTTCTCATCAAGGGCTCCAACTACCTCGAGACGCTCGCCGACGTGGATACCGTCGTCTTCGACAAAACCGGCACGCTCACCAACGGCACGTTCTCGGTAGTCGCGGTGCACCCCGAGGCAGGCTATACCGAGCAGTCGCTAATCGAGGTCGCAGCCCTCGCCGAGTCGTTCTCCGACCATCCCATCGCGCAGTCGGTGCGCACCGCCTTCCAGGGCGAGCTCGATCCCAAGCGCGTAAGCGACTCCGCCAACGACGCGGGCCATGGCGTGACGGCGACTATCGACAGCAAGCATGTCGTCGTCGGCAACGCCAAGATGCTTGCTGTGGCCGGTATCGACGCTCCCAATTGCGAGGTCGTCGGTACGATCCTCCACGTGCTAGTCAATGGCACCTATGCCGGCCACATCGTAATTGCCGACACCATCAAGGTCGATGCGGAGCAAACGATTCGCGACCTGCACGCCGCCGGCGTCAAGCGCACCGTCATGCTCACGGGCGACCGCGAGGAGGTTTCGGCGTCTGTGGCCAAGCAACTCGGTCTCGACGAGTTCCACGCGCAGCTGCTGCCGGGCGACAAGGTCGAACGTGTTGAAGCGCTGCTCGCGGCCGAAAGCGGCAAGGGAAAGCTCGCCTTTGTCGGCGACGGTATCAACGACGCACCCGTGCTCACCCGCGCAGACGTTGGCATTGCCATGGGCGCCATGGGTTCCGACGCCGCAATCGAGGCGGCGGACGTCGTGCTGATGGACGACAGGCCGTCCAACATCTCCCGCGCGATCCGCGTGGCGCGCAAGACCATGACGATTGTCTGGCAGAACATCATCTTTGCGCTGGGTATCAAGCTGCTGATTCTGGTGCTTGCGGCGCTGGGCATTGCCAACATGTGGCTCGCCGTGTTCGGCGACGTAGGCGTGGCGATCATCGCCATTCTGAACGCCATGCGCGCGATGGGTGTCAAGAACCTTTAGCACTGTCCGGCCGGGGCCGGGTTTGGTTTTGAAAACGTCCTCGACCATGTGCGGCGCCTTGTCCTGCTCCTGCGGAGCTGCGGACAAGGCGCCG
>DBEWTI010000028.1:0-30236 GCA_048205975.1 Collinsella sp. | reverse complement strand
TAAGTGGCCTTCTTTGCGTGCGGAACTCGCGACAAACCTAACCCATCTCGCCCGGCCGTCTGACACGGGGCTCCAAGCTTGTCAAAAAAGCGGTCGGCGCGCAGGTGCGCCGACCGCCGATATATGGGGTCTGATATTTTTTACCAGCTAGGGCCTCTTACTCGTCTAGGAGATCCTCTGGCATGTCGTTGCCGTCGCCTAGGTCGACTGGGGCCTCTTCGGCGTCGGTTGCGGGCTCGGCGTCTTCGCCTTCGGGCTTCTCCTTGGCGGCCGTCATGCGGGCTACGGCGCAGATGCGGTCGTTGTCGTCGACGGTCATCATCTTGACGCCCTGGGTGGCGCGGCCAGTCTGGCTGATCTCGTCGGTCTTGACGCGAATGACCGTTGCGCCCTCCGTCACGATGAACAACTCGTGCTGCGGGCCCACCGTCTTCATGGCCGCGAGGTTACCCTTACGCTCGGTCATTTGGATGGTGTAGACGCCCTGGCCGCCGCGATTCTGCTCCGGGTAGTCCGCGACCGGTGTGCGCTTGCCGTAGCCGCGCTCGGTGATGACGAACAGATCACCGTTGCCGTTAGTGACTTCCATGCCCAGAACGCTCACGCCGTCCTTCATACCGATACCGCGAACGCCGCTGGTATCGCGGCCGGTGGCGCGCACCTGCTCCTCGGAGAACATGATCGCCTTGCCCGCGGTGGTGGCCAGGATAATCTTGTCGCCCTCGCGCACGCGGCGCACGTTCAGCAGCGCGTCGTCGTCACGCAGGTTGATAGCGATCAGGCCGTCGCGACGGCTGCGGTCATATGCGCTCATCACGGTCTTCTTGACCATGCCGCTCTTGGTGGCAAACATCAGATACTCGTCGGCAGGGAACTCGCGGCAGCTGATGACGCTCGCGATCTTCTCGCCCTCCTCGAAGGGCAGCAGGTTGACGATCGCGGTACCGCGCGCCTGGCGCGTACCCACCGGCAGCTCGTGCACCTTCAGGCGATAGACTTTGCCCTTGCTCGAGAAGAACAGCACGTACTCGTGCGTGGACGCGATGAACATCTCGTCGATGACATCGTCCTCTTTGAGGTTGACGCCCGACACGCCCTTGCCGCCGCGTTTCTGGGCGCGGTAGGCGGCCACCGGGATGCGCTTGACATAGCCGGTGTGGGTGATGGTCACGACCATGTCCTCGTCGGCAATGAGGTCCTCGACGTCCAGGTCCTTCTCGACCTGGCTGATCTCGGTGCGGCGCTTATCGCCGAACTTCTTGGAGATCTCGCGCATCTCTTCCTTAATGACGCCCAGGATCTTCTCCTCGTGCGCCAGCAGGTCCTCGTAGTAGGCGATGGCGCGGCGCAGGCCGTCCAGCTCTTCCTGAATCTTGTCGCGCTCCAGGCCGGTCAGGCGGCGCAGCTTCATCTCGAGGATGGCCGTGGTCTGCTCGGGCGTAAAGCCAAAGCGCTCGATCAGGCGACTGCTGGCCTCGGAGTCGGTCTGCGAGGAGCGGATAATGCTGATGACCTCGTCAATATGGTCGAGAGCCATCAGGTAGCCCTCGAGGATATGCGCGCGGGCCTGGGCCTTCTTAAGGTCGAAGCGGGTGCGGCGGGTAACGACGTCGACCTGGTGATCGATGTAGTGCTGCAGCATCTCGCGCAGGCTCAGGCATTTGGGAACGCCGTTGACGAGCGCCAGGTTATTGGCGCCGAAGGTCGTCTGCAGCGAGGTGTACTTATACAGGTTGTTGAGCACGACCTGCGGAATGACGCCCTTCTTGAGCTCGATGACCAGACGGATACCCTTCTGGTTGGACTCATCGCGCATATCCGAGATACCCTCGATGCGCTTGTCGTTGACGAGCTGGGCAATCTTCTCCTGCAGGGTGCCCTTGTTGACCATGTAGGGGATCTCGGTAAAGACCAGGCGGTTGCGGCCGGTCTTGGTGGACTCCACGTGAGCCTTGGCGCGCACGGTAATGGAGCCGCGGCCGGTCTCGTAGCTCTGCTTAATGCCGGCGCTACCCATGATGATGGCGCCGGTGGGGAAGTCCGGACCGGGCATGATCTGCATGAGCTCGTCGACGGTGGCATCGGGGTTGTCGATCAGGTAGCAGGTGGCCTCGATCGCCTCGGTGAGGTTGTGCGGGGCGATGTTGGTGGCCATGCCGACGGCGATGCCCTGGCTGCCGTTGACCAGCAGGTTGGGGAAGCGCGCAGGCAGCGCCTGAGGCTCGGCGAGCGATTCGTCGTAGTTGGGCTGCCAGTCGACGGTATCCTTCTGCAGGTCACGCAGCAGTTCCATGGCGGGCTTGGCCAGGCGGCTCTCGGTGTAACGCATGGCAGCGGCGCCGTCGCCGTCGATGTTGCCGAAGTTGCCGTGACCGTCGATGAGCGGCGTGCGCATGGAGAACCACTGCGCCAGGCGGACCATGGCCTCATAGACCGCGGAGTCGCCATGCGGGTGGTACTTACCGATAACTTCGCCGACCGTCCAGGCCGACTTCTTGTGTGGGCGGTTGGGGTAGATGCCGCTCTCGTTCATTGCGTACAGGATGCGGCGGTGCACCGGCTTTAAGCCGTCGCGCACGTCCGGCAGGGCGCGCGCCGTGATGACCGACATCGAATACTCGATAAACGACTGCTTCATCTCGCGGCCAAACTCCGAAATCTGGAGCTGGCCGCCATTGATATCCTCGCCGGCCGAGGCGCCACGGTCGACTTCGCCAAAGCTCTCCTCGAGCTCACCGTCGTCGTCCTCTTCCTCGTCATCATCGGCATCGGGGTTATAGGCGTCCGGATCGCCGTCCTCGCCCTGCTCAGCACGGGCAAGCAGGCGCTTCAGATCGTCGGGCATACCAGCATCGCCGGCCTCGTCCATACCCTCGTTATTGTTGATATCGTCTGCCACGTTACCTCCTCATGGTTTGCGTGGTCCATTAGTTCCCTGCCACGGAGACGGCTTTTCCAGGTGCCGCAGATTCGCTCGAAAGAGGAGGGAAGCGTACTTGGGTACGCGACCGACGATTGAGGGCGAAGGTGCGGTGGCTGGGAAAGCCGAACAGGTTAGGCGTCTAAGAAGCGTGCATCATGTGCATGCTTCTCGATGTACTCGCGGCGATAGCCGACCTCGGAACCCATCAGCTCGCGCACGGCGCGGTCTGCCACCACGGCATCCTCGATCGACACGCGCTGCAGGATGCGGGTCTTGGGATCCATCGTCGTCGAGGCGAGCTGCTTGGGGTCCATCTCGCCCAGACCCTTGTAGCGCTGGACGGTATAGCCCTTGCGCTTCTTGGTGATCTTGCCATCCTTGGCCTTGCCGTCTTCGTCGTTATCGTCGGGGTTCAGGCCCAGACTCTGGATGGTGTCGCGCAGGATCTCGTCTTCGGGCTGGCGGCCGTTGGGATACACGTAGTGGATCTTGTTGCGCACCTTAATGCCAAAGATGGGCGGGCAGGCAACATAGACGTAGCCGGCATCGATCAGCGGACGCATGTACTTGTAGAAGAACGTCAGCAGCAGGATGCGGATATGCGCACCGTCGACGTCTGCATCGGTCATGATGATGATCTTGTGGTAGCGCGCCTTGGTGATATCGAAGTCGCCGCCGTCGCCGGCACTCGTCGTGACGCCGCAGCCGATCGCGGTAATCAGCGACTGGATGGTGTCGCTCGAGAACGCGCGATGGTCACCAACGCGTTCGACGTTCAGAATCTTTCCGCGCAGGGGCAGAATCGCCTGGATGTCTCGGCGACGGCCGTCCTTGGCCGAACCGCCTGCCGAGTCGCCCTCTACGATGAAGAGCTCGGTCAGCTCGGCATCGCGCACCGAGCAGTCAGCGAGCTTACCGGGCAGGGACGCCGTCTCGAGCAGGCTCTTGCGGCGGGTCGCCTCGCGCGCCTTGCGGGCGGCGTTGCGCGCCTTGCAGGCCTGTTGCGCCTTCTTGACAATCTCGCGAGCGGGCTTGGGATGCTCCTCCAAGTAATCGGCGAGGCCGTCGGTCACGATCTTGAGCGTCAGCGCGCGCATATAGGAGCTACCGAGCTTGGCCTTGGTCTGGCCCTCAAACTGCGGATCGGGCAGTTTGACCGAGATAACGGCCGAAAGACCCTCGCGCACATCGTCGCCGGTCAGGTTGGCGTCTTTTTCCTTGAGCAGGTTCTGTTTGCGCGCGTAGTCGTTGATCACGCGGGTGAGCGCGGTGCGGAAGCCCTCAAGGTGCATGCCGCCCTCGGGGGTGTAGATGTCGTTGGCAAACGACATGACGTTCTCGCCGTAGCCGCTATTCCACTGCAGGGAAACCTCGACCTCGCCCATCTTGGCCACGGGAGCCTCCGGGTCCGATTTGCCCTCGATGTAGATGGGCTCCTTAAAGGCCTCGGGGACGTCCTTGCCCTCGTTGAGGAACTTGACGAAGTCGATGATGCCGCCCTCGTAGCAAAACTCCTCCACGTGGGGAGTCGCCTCGCGCTCGTCGGTCAGCACGATCTTGAGGTTCTTATTGAGGAACGCCGTCTCCTGCAGACGGTTGTGCAGCGTATCGAAATCGTAGATGCAGGTCTCGAAGATCTCGTCGTCGGGCCAGAAGGTGACGGTGGTGCCCGTCGAATCCGAGGTGCCCACGACCTCCATCTTCTTGACGGTCTTGCCGCGCGAGAACTCCATCTCGTAGGTGTTGCCATCGCGACGAACTTGAACGACCACGCGCTTGGACAGCGCGTTGACGACGGAGATGCCCACGCCGTGCAGGCCGCCCGAGACCTTATAGGCCGAGTTATCGAACTTACCGCCGGCGTGCAAGATCGTCATGACGACCTCGAGCGTCGGGATCTTTTTAACAGGGTGCTCGTCGACGGGGATGCCGCGCCCGTTGTCGACGACCGTGATGGAGTTGTCGGCGTGGACCGTCACCTGGATCTCGGTGCAGAAACCGGCCATGGCCTCGTCGACGGAGTTGTCAACGATCTCCCACACCAGGTGATGCAGACCGCTGGCGCTCGTCGAGCCGATATACATGCCCGGGCGCTTACGAACGGCCTCGAGACCTTCGAGAATCTTAATCTCGCCGCCATCGTAATCGTTTTCGTTTGCCACACGTCCTCCTTCAGTCAAGAAAATGTGTACAGCCTTACTAGTTTATCGTAAAAAAATACCCTCGGGACCGAGGGTATTTGGCTCTACAAGGCCACCAGATGCGATTTAAGGCTCTTTTTTGCTTTGCACGCCCTTGGCCCACTCGGCACTGGCTCTCATGGCATTCTCGAGGGCCTCGCGCAGTTTTTGGTCTTCGATGGGCGCCACCTGGCGCTCGATCTCGGTGCACTCGGCCTCACTTAGGTCGGCGTGCGGGGCCGGCGGGCGCTCGGTCGTCGCCGGGCGCAGGCGCTCCTTGGCGGCGGGCGGCGTGTGACCGGGCGCGGTGGTTTTGAACACCAGGCCGTCCACATGCGCACCGGCGCGCTCCATGCGCGCGCGGATGATCTCGCGCAACAACGTCATTTCCTGCGTCCACGAGGGCGAGTCGAGATACACCAGCAGCTCATTGGACTCGGGCAGGTAGCGCAGTCCCGTCACATGCCGCCCCTCGCGCGTGCCCGAGCACACCGCGTTCCATGCGCGATAGACCGTGCGCGACTCCTCGGCGGCCTCCATCTGCGCACGGCGCTTAGGCGTTGCAGCCGCCAGGATGCGCTGGCGCTCTGCGTTCAAAAACCCGCTGAAGGCGACTGTCTCGCTCTCGCGCTCGTAATTAGCACGTCTCACCCATGCTCACCACCTTGGCTCGATCAAGCAGGTCATCGGTAAAGTACCCCAGGTTGGTCGTAGTTATGACCGTCTGGATATCATCGCCAATCAGCCGCAGGAAAGCGCCGCGACGCTCGCCGTCGAGCTCGCTCATCACGTCGTCCAAAAGCAGCAGTGGGGCGGTGCCCAGGACATCGCGAG
This sequence comes from Collinsella sp., assembly GCA_048205975.1. Taxonomy (GTDB): domain Bacteria; phylum Actinomycetota; class Coriobacteriia; order Coriobacteriales; family Coriobacteriaceae; genus Collinsella. The sequence goes on along the minus strand of DBEWTI010000028.1, from coordinate 24,299 downwards.
CCACGGCAACCTCGGCCACCTTCCAGGACAGCACCAGCGTGCGCTGCTGTCCTTGGCTGGCAAATGAACGGGCGGAGCGACCCGCCACGGTAAACTCAATCTCGTCGCGATGCGGTCCCACCAACGTCACGCCGCGGCGAATTTCCTCGTCGGCATGCTCGTCAAGGGCGGCCAGCATGCGCTCGTACGCCCAACCCTTCAGCTCTTCGCGATCCTCGACCTGGGGCAAAGCCCCCAGCGTGGACGCATAGGTCACGTTGGCGGCCTCACCTGACGCTACTTGCCCGTAGGCAGTGTGCACATGGCCCGCCAGCCGGTCGAGCAGAGCCAACCGGTGCACGAGCAGGGCCGAGCCCGCGCGGGCAATCGAATCGTTCCACGCGCCGAGCATCTCGCGGCAGCACCAGGTCTCCTTGAGCAAGGCGTTACGCTGGGTCACGCAGCGCCCATAGGTGCTCGCAAGATCGGCATAGCGTGCGCTCAGCTGCATGCCAAAGTCATCGAGGGCGGCTCGGCGCACACTGGCGCCTCGCTTAACCATGTCCAGATGGTCGGGGCAAAACAGCACGCTCGGCAGAACCCCGCGCACACCGGCGGCAGAGCATCTCTTGCCGTTGCGGCTAAACGAGCGCTTACCGTCCTCCGCGCTCAATCCCATATCAAGCACGCGGCCGTCGCCCTCGAGCCTCAGCTCGATCTTGCACGAGCCCACGCCGTCATGGACGAGCTCGGCTGCGGTCGGATGCCTAAACGAGGCGCCGCTCGTCAGCAGCTGCAGCGCCTCTATAAGATTGGTCTTTCCCGCCGCGTTGGGTCCCGCAAGTATCGTCACGCCCTCGTCCAGGGCAAGGCGATAGCTATCGAAGCTGCGGTAGTGCGCGACGGAAAGATCGCGGGCGAACATGGTCATGGCGCAGCGCTAGATGCGGACCGGCATGACCAAGTACAGGTAGTTGATCTTGTCGTAGGACTTGAAGATGCCCGCCTGCGAGTAGCTCTTGAGCTCCAGCGTGATCTCCTTCTCCTTGGACAGGGCATTGAGGCAGCCGAAGATGTAGTGGTAGTTGAAGGCGATGGTACCCGACTCGCCCTCGGCCTCGACATCGATCGTCTCCTGCGCAAGGTCCTGGTCATTGGAAATGGAGGACAGGCCCATCTGCCCGTTCTCGACATCGATCTCGAACTTGACGGCGGGGTTGGCGCTCGCGATAACGGCCACGCGCTTGAGGGCGGCGTTAAAGGCGGCGACGTCGATCTTGACGCTCGTCACGCACGAATCGGGGATGAGCTGCTTGTAGTTGGGGTACACGCCCTCGATGCGACGCGACACGTAGGTGGTGTTGCCGGCCTCGAAGACGACCTGGGTGTCGGTAGCCCCGATCATGATGGTCGCTTGGCTGGCCATGATGTTCAGCGCGTCGTTAAAGGCGTCAGCCGGAACGTTGAGCTCAAAGGAGCCCTCGAGGGTCGAGGTCTCGACCTGCGTATCGCACACGGCCAAGCGGAAGGAATCGGTCGCCACCAGGCGCACGGTGTTGTTCTCGACCTTCATGTGCACGCCGCCCAGGATAGGGCGAGCCTTGTCGGTCGAGGTGACGCGCCACACGCGGCCGACCATTTCGGACAAGACATCGGTCGGCAGCTCCACGGCACTCTCGATGGCATAGGCCGGAAACTCGGGGAAGTCATTGGCATCGAGCGTGTTCAGCCTAAAAGAGCTCTTCTCGCAACCAATCAGCACCTGGCGCTCGGACAGCTCAAAGGTGACCGGGGCATCGGGGAGGGTCTTGGTGATATTGGAGAGCATCTTACAGGGGATAACCATCTCGCCCTCTTCTTCGACATGCGCTGCGATGCGATGACGGATTGAGATGGTGTAGTTAGAGGTCTGGAATTCCAAGATGCCGTCTTGGGCCTTAACGAGCACGCCCGACAGGATGGGAAGGGTGGATGCCGAAGCGACACCCTTCATAACGACGCCGATGGCTTGTGTAAGCGAGCTCTGGCTGACGGTGAACTTCATCTTTTAATACCTTTCTATAGATATAAATATCTTAATAATAGTAATAGCACTGACGAAACTGTTGATTACTCCCAAAGACGCAGGTTAGACCCAGAAAGAGAATCGACAGCAACCTGTGTGCAACAGGGGTGGTTTTCCACGTTCAAAACCTGCGCAAAACTTTTCATCACCGCGGGTTGGGTTTTAGACACCTTATGCCCGTGGTTTCGACAAGTTTTCAACAGGTGTCTCTATTTCCCTACGAGCGCAGTGTAATTTTATCGCGCAGCGACTTGAGGTCTTCGGTGACGGTGCGGTCTTCCTGGATCATCTTCTGGACCTTTTTGTAACTCGTGCTGACGGTCGAGTGGTTGCGGTTGCCAAATTCGGCGCCCACCGCCGTGGTCGTCATCTCGCACATCTCGATGGCCAGATAGATGGCAATATGGCGTGCTTTGGCGATATTGGCGTTGCGACGCGGGCCGATGAGCTCCTCGTGCGTCACGCCGTACTGCTCTTCGATGACGGACTGAACCGTCTGGACGTTGATCTTTTTGGCCGATGTGTCGAAGTACTGACTGGCGATGGCGTCGATATCGTCAAAGGTGAGCTCTCTGCCCTCGCGCTCGCGGTCGCCCGCCTCGCCGGCGCAGCGCTCGCAAAAGCTCTCGAGTTCGCGGATGTTGGTGCCCGAGACCTCGGCCATGTGTTTAAAGTGCTCGTCGGTCAGGTGCCCGCTGTCGCCCCCATAGGCCGCCAGCAGCGAGTCGTCGCCTGCCTCGGGAGCGGCGACGATGGTGTTCTCGTAATAGCGCTGCAAGATCTTATATTTCATCTCGTAGCTGGGCTCTGCGACCAGGCAGAGCATGCCGGCGTTGAAGCGGCTGGTCAGACGCTCGTCCATACTCAGGTCCTTGGGGGCGCGGTCTGCCGCGATGACGACCTTCTTGTTGTTGCGGATGAACTCGTCCATGAGCTGGAAAAAGTAGTCCACGCTCGCGCGCTTGCCGATGATGTTTTGGATGTCATCGATGATGAGCACGTCCACGCCGTGGTATGCCTGCATGATGGGGGCGTTGCTCTTCTTTTGGCGGTCGAACTCGGTCATCAGGTCGTCCAGATATGCCTGGGAGTTGGCATACTTGACCTTGATCTCGGGCGACTTCTCGGCGAGCTCGTTTTTGATGGCAAGCAGCAGGTGCGTCTTGCCCAGGCCCGATTTGCCGTAGATGAACAGTGATGTGCACGTGCCGCGCTCGTCCGCGAGGGCGGCAAACTTGAGTGCCGAGCGATAGGCATGGCTGTTCTCGGGGCCGTAGACAAAGTTCTCAAAGGTAAATTTTGAGTTCGCGGCGAGCGGGGCTCCATCCGTATTCTGCTCGGCCGGTACGGTCGGTGCTGGCATGGGTGAAGCGGGGGTCGCAGCTTGCGTGGACTTAGTCGGCGCTCCGCCCTTCATCTGGTTCATCATGCGACGAAAATCATCGGCCGAGAGCGTGTTCTTGATTGCAATGCCCGAATCCGCGCCCGCCGCTGCGTCGTGAGCGATAGGCATGTGCGTGACGGGTACGTTCGTTGACGTCGCCGCCGCGGTCGGCAACGGTGCCATGGTTTCACGGGAAACATCGCTGTGCTGGTGCTCGATTGTCGGCACGTCGCCTGCGGAGGCCGGCACCGCCGGGGAAGCAGCGGGAGCCGTGGCGGGCGCCGTCGCGGCAGCGGATTCCGTCGCGGCGCCTTGCGGTGCCACGATGTCGAGCGCAATCGGTGCAAAGGCGATTTCTTCCAGATAGGCCTCAATGGTCGGCTGATGCTTTTTGAGCTGCGCGATGGCAAAGCGCGAGGGGGCCTCGATCGTGAGCGTATCTTCGGTCAGGCTTATGGCGCGCGATTGCCCCAACATGTTGATGAGGCGTGCATCTTGGCCGTCGCGCTGGCAAAAGGCGATGGCATCCCCCAGGATGATGCTTGCTTCCTCGTCCACTGTCTCTCCCGTTCTTTAGCTCTGAGCTCGCACGCGAGCGGCGCCGAGTTCGGTCAGATGGTATTTCTGGCCATGCTTGATGACCAAGCCGGCCTGCGCCAAGTCATTGAGCGTGCGTGACCAAGTGGGGGCCGAGTTTCCAAACGCCCTCGCCAGATCGGTTGCACCGCACGCTTGATTTTGCGCCAGATAGCCCAGCGCGGCGTTGCCGCGATCGCTTACGAACACGTCCGGCTGTGGCTGCGCATACTGATTTGCTGCATTAGGATACATCATTTGAGCTGCTGATTGTTGAGAACTCTGCATCGGCGGCATTTGCTGTTGAAAACTTTGAGGCCACTGTTGGTAAGGCTGCGGAGGCATCTGCTGGGCCCAGGGGTTGTACTGCTGCTGCGGCATCTGCTGGTACGGCTGCTGATATCCCTGCTGGTACTGCTGCGGGAACTGCTGGCCATACCCCAGTGGCGGCATCTGCTGATATGGATATCCCTGCTGGTACGGCTGATAGCCCATTTGCTGGCCGCCCGGTGCCCCCGTCGCCTGCTGCATTGCTGCTGCATCCTGATCCGCCAGCGGCATGGCCTCTGGCACGTTTGGCGGCATCGACATCGATGCCGCCTGGGGCTCTTGTACAGGAAGCATTCCGGGCTGCTGCATCTGTCCCACGGGGGGCTGCATCTGCTGCGTTGCCATGGGCTGCTGCGCAAAAGCTCCCGGCAGGGGATATGTGGGCTGCTCCGTCTCGGGCCGCACGGCAGCGCCGCGTCCGCCGGCATGCTCTATTTCCTGCACGCGTTTAGGGTCCAGGCTTACCGTAACCACGGTGCCGTTGCCCATGTTGTCCTCGATGGATACGGCCCCGCCGGCGTTTTCCAAATACTCCTGCACCATGGGAAACCCTGCTCCGGTTCCACGGATATAGCGCTTCATCTTGCTGTTTGCGCTGGTAACGCCAAAGTCGAAAGCGCGCTCCTTGTCGTCGATGCCGGGTCCTTGATCAGCAAAGCGGATGGTGTCTCCGCCGTCCAGAATCGAGATGATGGGCTCGGCAAAGTGCGCGTGGATAAAGTTTTCGACAATCTCGCGGATGACCATGAGCGAGATATGGCCACCTTGTTCTTTCATGCACTGGTAGACGGTGTTGGTCGTCTCTTCCAAATACGTGCGGACATCTTGCGGATCAATGACGATCACGCGCGGTGTCGACAGCATGTCGTCATAGACGGCGATGCGCGCGGCGTACATGGCTTTTGGCGCCTGCGTGGTCGTCTGCTCGCGTTCCTCACGCTCTTCGCGCACGCCGGTGATGTGCTCGTTGTCGGGTGCCGGGTCTCCGGAATCGACCATGGTGTAAAAGTCGTCAGACATGCCGCTCGCAATCTTTCAAAAGGTTTCGAACAAATAGTAGCTCACCGTGCAATGTTTCTCATCTTTCGACAACTTTTCAAAACCTGTTGAAAACTTTGGAAAACGGACGAAAAGTTCTCAACATTGCCAACATGACCTGTTGAAAACTCGATGAAATATCGTGAAAAGTTGCCATGCACCGCTAAATCGAGCTCGGCTTATGGGGGAACCGTGTGAACTGCGCAACCTTTTACCTTTGATTTCTTGACATTTGAACATCGATTTCCCTACAATCTTCAAGCTCACGTGTCTATATCTGCGTCCGCGCCCCCGCGGACACTCGAAATGCAGCAGGAGGAACTTAAGATGAAGCGTACGTATCAGCCTAATAAGCGTAAGCGTGCCAAGACCCATGGCTTCCGTGCCCGTATGGCCACTAAGGGCGGTCGTGCCGTGCTCGCCCGTCGTCGCGCCAAGGGCCGCAAGCGTCTCACTGTCTAGCAGCGATACACACATCTCGCATGAAGACTATTAAGTCTCGGCAAGATTTCGAGCATGTGTTCAGTCAGGGGCGTCGTTTCAATCACCCTCTGATTCGAATGACCATATGTGAATCGGTTGGCGAAGGCGACTCCGGAAGGGTCGCCTTCGTTGGTGCTAAACGGCTCGGTTGTGCTGTCGTGCGCAACCGTTCTAAGCGTGTGATGCGCGAGGCCGCCCGCAGCTGTGGATTTCCCGTTGCGGGTTATGACATCATCTTGTTCGCAACTCCCAAGACGAGGGTTTCCTCGCCGCAGGAGATGGACAATGCATTGCGTTCGCTTATGAAACGCGCCGGCGTTGCCGGGGAGGAGCGATGAGCAATCACGTTTTGCGACGTGTTGCCATCGCTCCTATTCGCATATATCAACAGGTTATTTCGCCCTTATTGCCTGACGCCTGCATTTATTACCCAACGTGCTCGCAATACGCCGTCCAGGCGATTGAGAAGTACGGTGTTTTGAGAGGCTGCTGGCTTGCCGTGAGGCGCATCGCTCGCTGCAATCCCCTGCACGTCGGCGGTTATGACCCTGTGCCCTAGCGGGCACTCGCTATCGGAGGAAAACTTACATGTGGGATTGGATCGTTAACATCCTTTTCGAGCTGCTCAAGCTCATCCAGACCTTTGCGGTCGACTGGGGCCTGTCCATCATCATCCTGGTGGTCATCATCCGTCTGCTGCTGACGCCGCTTATGCTCAAGTCGACTAAGTCGACGGCGCGCATGCAGGTGCTGCAGCCCAAGATGCTCGAGATCCAGGAGCGCTATGCCGACGATCCCCAGCGTCAGGCCGAGGAGATGCAGAAGTTCTACAGCGAGAACAAGTTCAACCCGATGGCTGGTTGTCTGCCGCTGTTGATTCAGATGCCTGTCCTGTTTGCCCTCTTTACGCTGCTGCGTAACCTGCCGGACTACTTTAACGACGGCACGTTCTCGTTCTTTAATATTCTGCCCGACCTGACCACCACGCCGAGTGCCTCCTTTGCCGATGGCTTTATGGTCGCGTTGCCTGCGCTGGTCTGCCTGATCCTGTTCGCCGTCCTGACCCTGATTCCGCAGCTCTATATGTCGCGCAACCAGACCGGCCAGCAGGCTCAGAGCATGCGTATGATGGCCGTTGTCATGACGGTCATGATGCTTTGGATGGGCTGGAGCCTTCCCGTTGGTGTTCTGCTGTACTACGACGTCTCGTCTGCTTGGCAGGTTATCCAGCAGATTTTTGTGACGCAGAAGGTCATCGACAAGGCGAAGGCCGATGAGGAGGAGCGCCTTAAGAACGCGCCGCTGCAGGTTGAGGTCACTCGTCGCGAGAAGAAGCCGCGCCCGCACAAGAAGAAGTAGTGGGATATCAATCTTATTTAGGTACCTAACTTTTGGAGTACGTTATGTCTGAAGAGATCATCGAGGATATGCTTGAGGAGGTTGCCCCGCAGGTCGCGGGCGATTATCCCGAGATTGCACAGCGCTACAAGGCCGGTGAAGAGCTGACCGACGAGGAGCTCGACACCATTGCCGATGTCGCGATTTCCATCCTGCGTTCCATCCTTTCGCACTTCGATGCCGCCAACTCTCCTATCGATGAGTATGAGGGCGACGAGGGTGAGCTGATTTTGGATGTAACGGCTCCCGACCTTGCTGTTCTCATTGGCCGTCATGGTCGTACCCTTGATGCCCTTCAGGTTATGTTCTCATTGCTGGTGAGCCGCAAGCTCGGCTTTAGGTATCCGGTTGTAGTGGACGTCGAGGGATACAAGAGCCGCCGTCAGGACAAGGTTGCCTCCATGGCTCAGTCTGCTGCCGAGCGTGCCATCCGCACTCATAAGAGTGTTTCGCTTCCGCCCATGAATGCCTACGAGCGCCGACTGGTTCACATTGCACTTCGTGGCAATGATGCCGTCGGTACTCATTCTGAGGGTTCTGATCCCGATCGCCATGTGGTGATTGTTGCTCGATAATCTACTCGAGCTTATGCTAAGGGGACGTGGTTTCCACGTCCCCTTTTTTGTCAAAAGTACTCGATACACTGATTTTTGTCAGAAAGGAGCTTTCGTTGTTAGTACTTACTGATCAGCAGGCTGACGAGATGTTGAGTCGTCTAACTTCCTATTGCAAAGAGTATTCCTTGAGCGTAACTGATGTTGAGCTGAGGAAATGTATTCAGCATTTGGATTTGGTTCTGGAAACAAATAAGACAACCAATCTCACTCGTATTCTTAACATAGAAGATGCTGCGGTATTACATATTCTCGACTCTCTTGTTTTGCTCCCTTATATCAATAAGGCTCCTGTGGGAGCTTTGCTCGATATGGGAACAGGTGCAGGCTTCCCTGGTATTCCTTTAACCATAACCACGCATCGTAAAGCTACTTATATTGACTCCGTTGGCAAGAAGGTTGATGCTGTCAATTCTTTTGTTCATGATCTTGGATTGAAACATGCTCATGCGGTTCATGATCGTCTTGAAGAATATGCTCGAAGCCATAAGAAGCAGTTCTCTGTCGTAACTGCCCGCGCACTGGCTCCACTACCGATTCTTGTTGAGTATGCGGCTCCGTTCCTCAAAGATGGAGGGCTATTTGTTATCACCAAGGGTAATCCTTCGGATGAGGAGCTCGCTTCCGGCATGTCAGCAGCTAAGATTTGCGGCTTCACTTTGCTTCTGAATGACGCAATCGATTTGCCTGAAGGCCTGGGTCACAGGGAGTTAATTGTTCTTAAGAAGAGTCATCTAGCATCCGTTTCATTGCCTCGTGCAAATGGCATGGCAAAGAAGAATCCGCTTGCCTAGATGTTTCACGTGAAACATAATGGATACTAACAACTTGCAGTGTTTCACGTGAAACATGGCGGTTGATATCGATTCGGAATGTTTCACGTGAAACATCCTCCGTTTGACAGCTTTAATACACACCAGGAGGGACCGTGGGATTTCGCGACGTTAAGCGTTCTAAGAGCGCAAAAGACACGCGTATCATTGCAATCATCAATCAAAAAGGCGGCGTCGGTAAGTCAACGACAGCTGTAAATCTTGCAGCAGCACTTGGTGAGCAGGGTCGTAAGACACTGATTGTCGATTTTGATCCACAGGGAAACAGCACCAGTGGATTTGGAATTGAAAAAGAAGACCTTGATCACTGCATCTATGATGCATTGTTGAATGATGTGCCGGCAGAATCGCTTGTTCTTGATACAAATTGCAAAAAGGTATTCGTAATTCCGGCAACAATTCAGCTTGCAGGCGCCGAAATTGAGCTCGTAAGCGCAATTGCTCGTGAAACCCGCCTCAAGGATTTGCTTGAGCCGATTCAGGACGAGTTCGATTTCATTTTCATTGACTGTCCTCCTTCGCTCGGCCTGCTTACTATCAATGCCTTGACCGCAGCAGACAGCGTTTTGATTCCGATCCAGTGCGAGTATTACGCACTTGAGGGCGTTACAAAGCTGCTTGAATCAATGAAAATGGTCAAATCACGTCTGAACAAGGGCTTAGACACCTATGGTGTGCTTATGACCATGTATGACTCGCGTACCTCTCTATCGAATCAGGTTGTTGAGGAGGTTCAATCGTACTTTGGTGATAAGGCGTTTAAGACGCTAATCCCTCGTACGGTTAAAATCTCCGAAGCTCCGTCTTTTGGAGAACCGGTAATTACCTATGCACCTCAAAATAAGGGTGCAAAAGCGTATATGAACCTTGCAAAAGAGGTGACTAAGCGTGCCTAGTGTAAAGAAACGTGGCGGATTGGGACGTGGACTCAATGCTTTGGTCTCAGAGGCCGAGTATGAGACCGGTGGTTCGGCTGCATCGGCTTCAAATGCCGCATCTGAAACGAAACTACCTATTGAGGATATCGTTCCCAACCCTAATCAGCCGAGAATTCACTTTAACGAAACTGAACTTCGCGAGTTGAGCGAGTCAATCCAAGAACATGGTGTTTTGCAGCCGCTTTTGGTTCGTAAACATGGAAACGGCTATGAGATCATCGCTGGTGAGCGTCGTTACCAGGCGTCAAAGCTTGCTGGTCTTGAAGAACTGCCTGTCATCATTAAAGATGTTAATGATGAAGAGATGCTTGCTCTTGCTCTTATCGAAAACCTTCAGCGTTCTGATCTGAATCCCGTCGAAGAGGCCAAGGGTTATCGTCAACTTATCGATGCCAGCGGTATGACCCAGGAGGCATTGTCGAAGGCAGTAAGCAAGTCACGCTCTGCAATTACAAACTCGCTGCGTCTTCTCGATCTCCCCGAAGTAGTTCAGCAGATGATTTTTGAGGGCAAACTTACTGCTGGTCATGCGCGTGCGATTCTTGCGGTTCCCTATGAAGACGCGCGTATTCGACTTGCAGAGAAAGTTGTTGCGGAGGGCCTTTCCGTAAGAGCGACAGAAAATCTTGCTCCGTTGTTTTCTGCCGGAGAGACACCTAAGACGCCGCGGCCTGCAACGCCTCAGTCTTTTAAAAAGGCTGCGCGTGTACTTCGTCAGGTATTTAATACCAACGTGCGTGTGAAGAGCTCGCGTGGAAAGAATAAGATTGAGATTGAGTTTAAAGACGAGGAAGAGCTCTCTCGTATTCTTGGTGAAATGATTCAGTTTGATCAAGGAGGCCAAGATGAGGAATAAGATTTTTACTGCGATTGCATTGGTGACGACTGTCGCGGCTGGTGCCTTTGCTGGCTATAAGATCGCGACAGACGATGAACTTCGAGGTCGTTTGCTTCGTGGCGCGCAAGATATCGTTGATACATCCAAGAAGAAAATGGATGTTATGACAGAAGATGTTGCCATGCGCACTGCTCAGGTAACGAAAAATCCTAAGATTAATCAAGGTTGGGTTAGCAACCAATGGGAAAATGTAGGCTATTAGGTACCTAACAATTACCCTGCATATTTTGAGGGGCCCCTTGTCTGATTCATGAGACAAGGGCCCCTTATTTTGTCCGTAAAAAATGGGAAAGGTAGCAGCTGGTCCAAAATTGAGGTCAATAAGTGAAACGGCCCCGGTTGCATATCCTGCAACCGGGGCCGTTCGATGTTTCACATGAAACGTTTTGGAGTGCGACTCCCCTATGCGTTCTTCTGAACTTTGAAGCGCTGTTTCAGCTGTCCGCAAGCGGCGTCAATATCGTTACCACGGGAGTTACGAATCGTGGTCTCGATGCCACGGAACTCAAGACGACGCTGAAGATCCTCAACCTTATGAATCGGCGACGGCTTGAGCGGGCTGCCCTCGATGTCGTTAAGTTGAATCAGGTTAACGTGGCACAGCGTTCCCTCGCAGAAGTCGCAGAGTGCCTGCATCTCGGGATTCGTATCGTTGACGCCTTCGATCATGGCGTACTCATAGGTCGGGCGGCGGCCAGTCTTCTCGGTGTAGAGCTGAAGCGCTTCGTGAAGGCGAAGCAGCGTGTACTTCTTAACACCGGGCATGAGCTTATTGCGCGTCGACTGGATGGCGGAATGCAGGGAAACGGCAAGAGTGAACTGCTCGGGGATATCGGCAAATTTGCGAATACCGGGAATAACGCCGCTGGTAGAGACGGTGAGGTGACGAGCGCCGATACCGATGCCATCGGGGTCGTTGAGGATACGCAGTGCCTTGAGAACCTCGTCGTAGTTGGCAAACGGCTCGCCCTGGCCCATGAAGACAACGCTTGTGGCACGCTCGCCAAAGTCGTTGGATACATGAAGCACCTGGTCGACGATCTCTTGAGCGGTCAGAGAGCGCTTGAGGCCGTTGAGACCGGTAGCACAAAAGGCGCAGCCCATGCCGCAGCCTGCCTGGGTGGAAACGCAGACGGAAAGCTTGTTGCGACGGGGCATGCCGACAGTCTCGACGGAAATGCCATCGTGGTACTCGAGCAGATACTTGCGCGAGCCATCTTTGGAAACCTGCTTGGTGAGTTCAGTCGGCGTATCAAAGGCAAAAGCCTCTTTAAGCTGCTCACGGAAAGCCTTGGGAAGGTTGGTCATATCATCAAACGAACAAACGTTCTTCTCAAAGACCCATTCGATGAGCTGTTTCGCGCGGAAGGCGGGCTGGCCAAGTTCGGCCACGAGCTCGCGAATATCGTTTTGGCTCAAGTCGCGAATGTCCTGAGATTTAGTCCTGGGATTCATGGAAGCCTTTCGATTTTGGGGAAACGTAGAGGGTATCGCTACAATATGGTATCAGCTGCAGAAATTATAGAGGAGGAGTCTGCCCATGCCGGGTAAAAGCCTAGAGAACATGCACGTAGCGGTCTTGGCGGGCGGTCATTCCGCTGAGCGCGAGATCTCGCTCAATTCGGGAAAGAACGTTGTGGTGGCACTGAAGGAAGCCGGCTACACCTCGGTGGAGCTGCTTGACACGGCCGCTGATGACTTTATGGTAACCATGGCGACCGGCGGATTCGATGTGGCATTTATCGCCATGCACGGCGCCGGCGGTGAGGATGGCGCCATGCAGGGTGCCATGGAGACCCTGGGTATCCCCTACACGGCCTCGGGCGTACTTGCCAGCGCCTGCGGTGCCGACAAGGAGGTCTCTAAGCTCCTATACGCCAAGGCGGGCATTCCCATTGCCCCCGGCCTTGCGCTCGAGGTGGGCGATGAAGTCGATATCGATCATATCGTCGAGGTTTGTGGCGAGCGCTGCTTTGTGAAGCCGGCCGTCAACGGTTCCAGCTATGGCATTTCCCTGGTCCATGAGCCCTCCGAGCTGCCCGCGGCAATCGCCAAGGCGTTTGAGTACGGCGACAAAGTGCTGGTCGAGAAGTGCATCGAGGGTACCGAGATCACCGTCGGCGTATACGGCGAAGATGACGTGCGCGCCCTGCCGATCGTCGAGATTCGTAAGCCCGAGGACTGCGAGTTCTACGATCTGGACGTGAAGTATGTCGACCCTACGGATATCCATCGCATTCCGGCGCAGATTTCGCCCGAGAATTACGCTCGCGCTCAGGAACTTGCCTGTGCCGCTCACAAGGCCCTCGGTTGCCTGGGTATCTCGCGCAGCGACTTTATTGTGAGCGAGGACGGCCCCGTTATCCTCGAGACCAATACCATTCCCGGCATGACCGATACGTCGCTGTATCCGGATGAGATCCGCCACACCGACGACATGACGTTCCCGCAGGTCTGTGACAGCCTGATCCGTATGGGCCTTCGTCGAGCGGGCATTGCATGCTAATCGAGGACGCGGTTTCGTCAGGAACGCCGCAGTTTGTCATCGACTCCTATGCCACGCTTGCCGACCGCGCCAAAACGCAGTCCTTCGGCCTTATCGAGGAAGATGTGATTGTCCTCGATACCGAGACCACAGGTCTTTCGGTGCAGGACAACGAGCTGATCGAGATCTCGGCGGCCCGTCTTTCGGGCCGCGAGATCGTCGACCGCTTCGATACCTTCGTGCATCCCAAGCAGCTGATTCCCGCCGAGATTACCGAGCTCACGAGCATTACAAATGCCGATGTGGCAGATGCCCCGTCGGCCGTTGAGGCCGTCGCCGCTCTCGCCGATTTTGTCGGTGGTTGCCCGGTGATCGCACATAACGCCACGTTCGACCGCTCGTTTATCGAGTCGGTCAAAGGCGGCGTCAACGTGAGCGATATTTGGATCGATTCGCTGGCGCTGTCGCGCATCGCGCTTCCACGGCTGGCCTCGCACAAGCTGTCTTTTATGGCCGATCTGTTTGGCTGTGACTCGGTATCACACCGTGCCAATGCCGACGTCGACGCCCTGTGTGGCGTATGGCGCGTGTTGCTCGTGGCGCTCACCGACTTGCCCCAGGGCCTCATGGCGCGCCTAGCCGACATGCATCCGGACGTGCCTTGGTCCTATCGTCCTATCTTCTCATTCTTGGCAGGGCAGAACCCTGGTTCTATCTTCTCTCTCAGTGCCGCTCGTGCTGACGTTCTCAAGGCCGATCGCGCCGACGATCGGGTGGACGCCGACGAACTGCCGGTACTCAAGATGCCGAGTCGTGAGGAGATTGAGGCAGACTATGCGCCAGGTGGCCTGGTCAATCGCATGTATCCCACCTACGAGCCGCGTGATGAGCAGATCGCGATGGCGCTCGAGGTCCGCGATGCGCTGGTTACGGGCACTCATCGAGTAATTGAGGCAGGCACGGGCGTCGGCAAATCGATGGCCTATCTGGTGCCTTTTGCCGAGGCAGCACGCCGTAACAACATCACGGTTGGTATTGCGACCAAATCGAACAATCTTGCCGACCAGCTCATGTACCATGAGCTGCCAAAACTTGCCGAGCAACTGGACGGTGGTCTGTCGTTTTGCGCTCTCAAGGGGTATGACCACTATCCGTGCCTGCGCAAGCTCGAGCGCATGAGCCGCGGCCAGGTCGAGATCACCACCAAGCGCGATCCGGCGGACACGCTCACGGCGGTCGCGGTTATTATGGCGTACGTCTGCCAATCAGCTGATGGCGACCTCGACTCGCTCGGCATTCGGTGGCGCAGTGTCAACCGTCCCGACTTTACAACGGCCTCGCGCGAGTGTGCTCGTCGCCTCTGCCCGTTTTTCCCTGATAAATGTTTGGTCCACGGCGCTCGCCGTCGTGCGGCGCATGCCGATGTGGTGGTCACCAACCATTCCCTGCTGTTCCGCAATGTCGCGGCCGAGGGCAGGATTTTACCTCCGATTCGTCATTGGGTAATCGACGAGGCCCATTCCATCGAGCGCGAGGCGCGCCGCCAGTGGGCGCGCGTGGTGTCGGCGGACGAATCACGCGTTCTGTTTGAGCGCCTGGGTGGCTCGAGCACCGGCGCGCTAAGCCAGGTTTCCCGTGATTTGGCAACCTCCGAGGGCTCTACGCTCTATCTGGGCCTTACTGCCAAGGCGACGTCGACGGTTGCGCGCGCGAGCATGGCGATCGCCGACGTGTTCGATGGCGTTCGCGAGCTCGGCCGCCGTGCCCGTGGGGGTTATGACAATGCCAATCTATGGATTGGCCCCGAGCTGCGCGAATCTGACGACTGGCATGATTTCTTACAGTCGGCCTACGCTGCCATCGAGGCATTGGAACAAGCTGACAAGAGCGTCGACGCGCTGGTGCAAGCCGTCGCCGCCGACAAGCCCGAGGTTGTTGTCGACCTAGGTGATATCTCGCGCCGCCTGCACGAGCTGGCCGAGAACCTCAAACTCATCATTGATGGTACCGATGAACACTACGTGTATTCGCTGCAGGTCAATCGCAGGCTGCGTGCCGGCGGAGAGTCAATGACCGCAGAGCGCATCGACATTGGCGAGGCCTTGGCAACCGAGTGGCTGCCCGAGGTTCACACGGCTATCTTTGCCTCGGCGACCATGACGGTGTCCAAAAGCTTTGAACACTTTAACCATGCGGTCGGCCTTGATCGCATCGGTGCTTCAACATCCTCATCGCTGCACTTGGACTCGAGCTACGACTTCGATTCGAACATGGCTGTAGTCGTTGCGGGCGATATCCCCGATCCGCGCGATCGTGAGAGCTATCTTACGGCGCTCGAGCGCGTGCTGGTCGACGCCCATCTTGCCATGGGCGGATCGGTGCTCACGCTGTTCACCAATCGGCGCGACATGGAAGACCTGTACGCCCGCGTTGAGCCCAAGATGGCCCGTGCGGGTCTGGAGCTCAACTGCCAGCAGCGCAACTCATCTCCTCGTCGCCTGCGCGACCGGTTTATCAACGAGCCGACCTCATCGCTTTTTGCGCTTAAGGCCTTCTGGGAGGGATTCGACGCCAGCGGCGAGACGCTGCGCTGCGTCATCATTCCCAAGCTGCCGTTCTCGAGCCCTACGGACCCGCTCTCGTGCGAGCGCAACCTGCGCGAAGACCGCGCTTGGGCGCGCTATTCGCTGCCCGAGGCGGTGCTCGAGGTCAAGCAGGCGGCCGGCCGCCTTATCCGCTCGTCGACCGACTGCGGCGTGCTGATTCTGGCCGACCCGCGCCTGGTGACGAAGGGCTACGGAAAGAAGTTCTTAACGTCGCTGCCCACGAGCTCCTACCAGCGCATCGAATCGGCGCAGATCGGGCACTATCTACAGCTGTGGCGTGCACGCCACGAGCGGCGGCGCTAAAGCGGACAGACGAGGGTTTTTGCCATATTGCACAGACGCTTTGACAGGGCGGGGTCATCCAAGATGCGGATGGCTCCGCCCGCTGCGATTATCTGGCTCAGTAGCCAACGCTCGGAGCCGTAATGCACGGTTACCGTTGCCGTGTCTGCCCCGCTGTGCTCGATTCGGGTGATGCCGGCCCACTCCAGATGCTCCGCCATGTCGAATGGCATCAAGAGCTTTGCGCTACGCTGTGTCCGGGCAAGGGAATCGTGGAGGGATGCAGCGTCCGGTGTGTGAGGCACGACGGAGTCTTCCGTCAAGGCGAGTCCCTCGATTTTATCCATGCGATAGGTGCGCTGCTCATCGACCGCGATGTCCCAGGCAATCAGGTATGTTTGATCGCCGTTTGCCGTAATGCGCAAGGGGTCGACCAGACGCTCGCGTGGCCGTGCATCGTCCATCGAGCGATATGAGATACGGCAGCGAACGCCGTCCTGAATGGCGCAGCTCAGCTGCTGCCAGTGCGACCCGTGGTTGACGGTGTCAAAGACGCGCTGGTTATAGCCGAGCTCTTCGGGTAGAAGGGCATGTCGAATTCGAGCCGCCGCCTGGGGCTCGATCCCCAACGATTCAAGTTCGTGGTTGAGCACAGCGCCCTCGGCGGCACTCAGACGCAGCGGTAGCACACGCCCGGCGTCACCGGTGAGGACCACACGCTCACCGTGGCATTCGCAGATGATGCGCGCACCCGATTCTCGGTCCGCGAGCGTCGAGACGATCTCGAGAATCTCGTCGAGCGACACCCCCGTGATGTCAAAGCGACTGCAAATCTCAGTTCGTGTCATGCCGCTTTCGCCGGCGGCGTAGAGGGCCTCCATGATGTCGATGGCGCGCGAGAGTCTCTGCTCGCTGGTGAGTTTACGCACGGGCATACTCGTGCACCGTCCTTTCGATGAGGTGGTTCCACGCCTGCTTGAGCGATTTGGGGGCCATGGGCCTCATGCCGTCCATGGCGTGGGCCATGCAAAATGAGGCGGCGGCTTCAAGGTCGCGCACGTCAACGGTCCAGGTCCACCCCGCATCGGTGTGTGCGAGCTCACCTCGCCCGCGCGTGAGGCCGTTGATCATATCGATCTGCGTCTGCGGGGCGAACGAGAACGTGGCTGCAACGGGCGGTCGGTCGGCAAAATCGAATTCAAAGAACAGATAGTCGTTGAGATTGAAGTCTGCAGGGATGGCGTAGGCCTTCGAAGGACGCCAAGCGCGAACGATACGGTCGCAGCGGAATGTCCTGATGTCGTCGGTGGCATTGTCGAGGCCGCAGAAGTACGCCACGCCCTCGCGCTCGAACATGCCGTAGACGCAGACGGTACGCTCTTTTTGCTCACCGCGTCCGTTCTGATATAAAAATCGCAGCGCGCATCGCTCGGCAAAGGCGCTCCAAACCGCATCGACGGTGGGAGAGCGGCTGATTGTCGCCTCGTCCGCCGTCGTCCTGCCGGTGAGGTAGGCAATTTTGGAGCGAATATCGGCAAGCGGCGCGGCAAAGGTGGAAGAGCCGGCCGCTAGCGTCTGGTCGATGGCGTTGAGTAGGATGTCGGCGTCGTCTGCGGTGATGAGGCCGCCTGCTGCAAACGTGTGCTCGCGGTCGATTGTCCACGAGCTTTCCTCGGTCTCCTGCGCACCGGCGGGGCGAACTTCCTTGATTAGGATGCCGCGTTCGAGCAGTTTGTCACGATCGCGCCGAAACTTGCGCTTATCCGAGTCGATATTGCCCGAGCCATATCCCAGGTCAGAATCCAAGACGATCTGCTCGGTCGTCAGCGGTTCGGGGGAGCTGTTGAGCACAAAGAAAAGATTGAGGATGCGCTGAGCCGTTTTATCGAAACTGGGCTCCGAATTCCCCTTTTTAATTGTCGCGGTCGCGTCGCTTGCCGTCATAGAGTCCTCGCATGAGAAGGTGGTTTGCTGCCATGATTTTAGTCCGATATGGAGATTAGGCTATATCCTTGTCCGCTCGGGGCGTTAAGATGGCCCGAATTCGGTCGTTTGCGCTCGCTCGGGGTATACTTTCGACTATATACGGTTCTAATGTGCATGCATTGGGCCTATTTGTCGGATTATGGATGTGGAGCGCACATGGCGAACACCCAGAACTATATTAACCACCTGCTGCAGAACACCGGCATTACGCCGGCATGCAGCGAAGAAGAGCACTTGGCTGCCGAGGATATCGCTCAGATCTTCCGCAACCACGGCTTTGATCCCGAGGTTCAGGAGTTCAATGCCCCGGCGCCCAGTAGGTTGGCATTTGCCGTTACCGGTATTCTTGCGTTTGCCGGCGCCCTGCTGATGGGCATCGGCGGCGGCATCGGCCTGGTCGGCACCTTGCTGGCCATTGTCGGCGCCGTTCTTTACGTGCTCGAGCGCACGGGCCACCCCGTGGTTTCGCGCCTGGGCAAGACGGGCGTGAGCCAAAACGTCATCGCCTATCACAAGGCCTCGGGCCCGCTCGCGTCTCCGCGCAACCGCCCGGTGGTCGTTGTCGCACACTACGACTCTCCCCGTGCTGAGTTGCTCGCCCGCGAGCCCTATGCTTCTTATCGTGCGCTCATCGCCAAGCTGCTGCCCGTTGCCACGGTTGCCCCTGCTGCCGTTGCCATCTTGCGTATCCTGCCGCTCCCCGGCGCGCTCAAGGTTCTGCTGTGGATTGTCGCGATCCTCGCTTCCCTCGTTGCGCTCGCCAACGCGGCAAACATCATTTCTAACCGCTACATTCTTCCCTATACGTCCGGCGCGGTGTGCAACAAGTCTTCTGTCGCCGCTATGCTCGGCGTTATGGACAACGTTGCTCCCTTCCAGGGCGAAAACGAGTTTCCCGACGATGTTCCGTTCGATACCTATTTTGGGGAGCAGAAGCGTCGTGCCGAGGAGATGGCGCGCGCAGCAGCGGAGTATGCCGCGGCCCAACAGCAAAACGACTACGGCAACACCATCGAGTATGAAGAGCCTACCTACGCCGAGGACGAGTTCGGTCAGCCGATTGCTCCCGACGCTCAGACCGAGCCCGAACAGGGCGAGGCTTTCGACGAGCAGATCGAGGGCTTTGAGGGTGCGTCTGCCGACGAGACGCTGATTGGCGCCATCGTGCCCGAGGATCAGAATCAGGCTGTCCAGGCCGAAGAGTTCAATGACGAGGTTCCCACTGCCGAGCCGGCGGAGGAGCCTGTCGCGGCCGAGCCCGAGCCCAGGCTCTATCGCAATGCCGCCGGCAACATCCGCTTTGGTTCGGATGCCATCCGTGCGCTCGGAATGCTTCCCGAGTCCTGCACGCTCGATTACGAGGAAGGCGAGGAGCCGACGTTTGAGCCCGAGCCTGCCCCCGTCGTGACTGCATCTGCGCCCGTTGTCGCCGTGGATGATGAGTCTGCCGCGGTTGCTGCTCCCGTTGCCGAGCCCGAGGCGGTGTCCGCGATCGATCCCGCGGCAGGACTGGACATTTTGGCCCCCGCTGCGCCGGCGCAAGACGTTGCGGACGAGTCTGACGACGATTACGTTGAACAGCCGAGGCGCGTGTCTTACGAGAGCGATACTGATTTCTCGGCCGAGATTCCCGCGGCAACGCCCCATGCCGATATTGCATCCGCGTTCTCTTCGATTGGCGCCAGTGCTTCCAGCTTCTTTAAGGGTGCGCTTGCAAAGGGCAGGAAATTTGTCGACGATTTCGAGGAGAAGCGCGCTGCCGCACGCGTGGCTGCCGAGCAGGAGGCTATCGCTCAGCAGCAGGCAGCCGAGGCGGCACGTGAGCGCGCGGCGCAAGAGTTCGAGCAGAACGAGGCTATGCAGTCCGTGCCTGTCGACGCCGCCGAAGCTACAACGTCCTTTGAGGCTCAGCAGCACGTCGATAGCACCATGTCGTTTGATGCCGCGCAGTTCGATTCCACGATAACGTTTGAAAAGCAAGGCACCGCGATTGCCGAGCCCCTTCCTGTTTCCGATGAGCAGGGCGACGCGGCAGACGATGACGAGCCTATTGATGCTGCCGAAATCCAAGATGTCGCCGGGCACGAGCCCGTCGAGGTCAGCTGTGACGAAGAGCAATACGCGGCAGCCGATCAAGGTGATTCGACCGAGGTCGAGCAGGAGGAAGTGCCTGCGGTTTCCGAGGCTCCCGAGACAGATGAGTCGAGGCCTTACTCCACGCAGATTTTCACCATGCCGACCCCGAGTGGTTCCGGTGCCACGGTTGCCGATGTTGCTCCCACCCAGGACGAAACGGTCGATTCCCTTATGGCCCAGATTTCCTCCCAAGCATCGCCGCGTCCGCAGATGAATGTTCCCGATCCGGCGTCGGCACCCTCCTCGTCTCCGCTGGCTTCGGTCCCCGATCCGTCGCTGCCGTCGATGAAGCAGACAAACGTTGCGTCTCGCACGTCGCTGTTCGACCTTCCCGATCCCTCCGCACAGGTCAACGACCCCTTTGCTACCGCTCAGGGTCCCGAACCCACATCGGCACCCGTTGCGCCTCCTATGCCCGTTGCGTCGGGCGCACAGCCGATCGAGACCATTTCGGCTCCCGCCCCTGCGGCACCTAAGTCTCGCAAGCGCGGCCTGGGCGGCCTGTTCGGTCGTAAAAAGAAAAACGAACAGGACAGCATGAGTGACTGGCTGGGCGTCGAAGACGATTACGATGCCAAGAAGTCCGGTCGCGGCATCGGTTCGTGGGATAATTTCGAGGACGATAACGATGGCTGGAAGGGCGGCGCTACGTCTTCCGACGGCGCTTCTTCCGAAGATATGCTCTCGGCTGTCGCCTCTATGGGCGACGATGAGCTGCTCGGTCACGATATCTGGTTTGTGGCAACGGGCGCCTCGGATTGTGATGGCGCCGGTATGAAGGCCTTCCTGGCTTCGCATCGCGATAAGCTCCGCGGCGTCTTCTTCATCAATCTTGAATCCGTCGGCGCCGGTAGGCTTTCGGTGGTGACGGTTGAGGGCGAACAGCAGCTGCTCAAGGGCGATCGCCGCATCATGAACCTGGTCAGCAAGGTGTGCAAGTCGTTCCATGTCGATTGTGGCGCGCTCGAGATGCCCTATGCCAAGACCGATGCCTACGCCGCGCTCGAGGCGAGCCGCCGAGCCCTCACCATCGCCGGCGTGGACGGCACGCGTCTGGCTTGCGCTCGTACCGAGGACGACCTGCCCCACAATGTCAACCCGACGAACATTGCCACGGTATCCGAGGTCGTGACCGAGGTTATCCGCCGTTCGTAGACGGAGCTCTAAGGAGTCAACGTGTTTTCGTATATTAAGCGCCATTGGCCTGTCTACGTGATTTTGACCTTGATTGCCATTGCGTTGGGGTTTGGAGCCGCCTATATCGTGGGCGCGAAGGGCTCGACCCCCGCCTCCGCAATCAGCGAAGAGGTGGAGCAAGAACAGAGCACGGGTGCCGATGGGATTCCTGAGTCCGAGCAAGCAATCGTTGATGGTGGATCTTCGTCTGCAGAGTAGATACGGCGATTTAAATGATTGAAAGCGGGCGAGCCGGGGGACTGGCTCGCCCGCTTTTTCATCGCGCTAGCGCTTCTTTGGGATTGATCTAAGGCGAGCGAACCATAGGGCTGCGGCACCCGAGGTCAGGAGCGCGGTGATGCAAGCGGCGATGGGGGCTGATCCTGTTGCCGGTAGGTCCTGCGGTAGGGTACAGCGTTGAATGACACTGTCCTCGTCATGTGACTCAAGTTTATCGCCGCCGCCGTTGCGGCAAAGATCGACGCGTGCGCTGTTGGTGAGTGTAGTTTGGGGTGTATAAGCCGACGTTGCCTTCATGTGCACGACTGCGCCCCGAGCATCTGTGCCAAGGATTGCTCTGGCATCGTCAAGGTCGTCGTGCTCATCTTTGAGATCATCACGGGTCCAAGAATCCGCATCGCTTCGAGTCGTAAAGTCGGCGGCTACTGCACCGTATTCAATGCGAATGCCCGTCACGACGGTATTGGATGCAAGGTCGAGTTCTTTCGCCTCGAGTGTGGCGGATTCCGTGGTCGAGACATCCGCCTTCCAGAGGTGCCAGCCGTCGTAATCGACGAGGCGGCAATCTTCACCCAGACTCTCTTTTACTTCGTCGGACTCAAGCCAAGGATTTTCGTGCCCATCGCCAAGCGTCGCGTTTGCCGGCTCATCGACGTCTGTCGAGTCCAACGGCGTCGTGCGATACCACACGTTGCACAGACCGTTGAGGTCGCCGATGGCGACGGGGGTTTCGATTGAGACGAATCTCGCCGTGCCGTCTTTGGCGCACTCAAGATCATCGGTAATCGTAAACTCATCAACCCAAGTAGCGGAATCGTTTCGAGCATCGATGGTATAGGAGAAAAGCCCATCCGTATTGGTTTGCATCGCGGCGCGGTTTTTTCCATCGCCGTTAGCCAACAGACCCTTTCCGATAGGTTGGACAAGTTCCTGACGCTTGTCGACCTGTCCTTTGATCTCGATGGGCGCATCCTTCATCGCGACGGATTGGACTTCTCCCGTATCCTTTATTTCAAACGTTATCTCCTCGGCAAGGTCATAGGTCCGCGGAGACATCGTTTCGCGCAACGAGTAGGTGCCGGGTGCAAGATGTTCGATGCGGTGCGGCTTGTCGGATGAGGTCCAGGAGTCTATTTCGGTTTTATCGGGACCATATAAGGTGAGCTGTGCGCCTTTCACTTCCTGCTCTCCGCTTGCATCGACCTTGGAGATATCAACCTTGGTGTAATCGTCGGATACGTTAAGCCGTGCTTCCACAACGGGTGTTTTCTGGTCGGCATAGGTAAGGTCGACGATATGATGCGTCCGGTCGAGCAAGAAGCCGGTCGGCGCTTGAGTCTCGACAACCTCGTAGCGTGCGGTGCCAGATCCCAGCGGGAGGTCGTCCGCGCGTGCTTCTCCAGTTTCATCCGTCGTGACGGTAGCGACAGCCTCGCCGTCGAGCGCGGCAATGCTACCGTCGGGGCGCACGATATCACCTGAGGCACGGATCTCAAAGATGGCGCCCGCGAGGCTGCTGCCGTCTACGGCATCGGTTTTAACGATCCTGATGTTTCCAGTCGCGGCGTGGTCATAATACGAGGCGATTGCAACGGGCGTTAGGTTCATGTCGGCGGGTATGTTTACCTCGATCTCTTCGCCGACAAGATAGGGCTCTTTGGCCGAGGTTTCGCGTACATAATAGGTGCCCGGCACGAGCGATTCGGGCAGTGTGACGGTCCCGGTCGCGTCAGTCGTAAAGGTGTCCATTACGTTATGTGCTGGATACCAGCAAGTTTGTGAGACAGGTTTGTGATTGCTGTCGAGTAGTTGGAAGGTGAATCCGGCTAGGGGAACAGAGGCGCCTGTTTGGGCATCGCGTTTTACAATTTGGAGATGCGTCGACAGAGCGTGGTTGTCCACGATGTATTGAAGCTCGGCGCCGTCGGAAATCTGATTGGCCCCGACGGTCCATTCCCCTGCACGTTTAAAACCCTCGGGGACGGATTCCGGAACCTCGCGAACCGTGTAGCCGGCACGGTCGTACGGGACGGCTCCGTGGACACCGGCGGGTCGCTTGCCTGCGCCGAACCATGCTTCGGGCTGATCTTTGGTGGAGGCAAAGCCATAGATGTTTGTGGTCAGTGTGCCAACAACCTGCTGAGAGCTGTTGCTGACAACCTCAAAGACAACACCTCCTGCCGGCTGCTCCAGGCCGGATTGATCGCTATTGCCGTAGTCCTTGAATTTGGAAATCTCAAGGTCAAACGCAATGGGGATATTGGAAACGCGAGATTCGATCTCGACCACGCCTGAATCGCCGAGTTGGTCGGCTCCAACGGTGTAGGACCAACTGTCACCGGAGGGCAAATAGCCCTCGGGCGCCTTCGATTCATAGATGGTAAAGGTTCCCAGGGGGACATCGGTGAGGGTAGCTCGACCGCTTTCATCGGTCCTGAGAGTTTGTGTCCATCCAGGGGTTGATTGCGATACGCACACGAATTCTGCTCCTGCGAGCGAAGCTCCAACTTGGGGGCCTGCATTCGTTGCGGCGTCGAGCTTTACAATGCGCAAGGTAATGGTGCCGGGTTGTTCATCAATGGTGACGTATCCGCCGTTATTCGTCGTGGTAAAGGCAATGCGATCGTGCAGGGGGATATAACCAGCTGGCGCTGTTGTCTCAACTAGGTAGTATGCCGTGTTGGGTAGGAGTGTTGCCTGCGCTCGACCGTTGCTGTCCATCTGGACGGTGCCGACACGCGCGCCGCTGGCGCTCTCAAAAACATCGAATGTTGCCCCGTCAAACTGATAAGTATTGTTTCCGCTGGTAATGGCAGCGTTTGCAGACTGCTTTTGGAAGGAAACAGAGACCG
>DBEWTI010000022.1:0-4228 GCA_048205975.1 Collinsella sp. | reverse complement strand
TACCACCGACGTTGCGGGTCGGAGCGGCCTGAGCCGGGCTGGCAGTCGGAGCGGTGCGCTGCGGCTCAGCGGAGGCAGCGGCCTTGCTCTGAGACTGCTGAGCAGCAAAGAGCTCGTCCTGACGGTTGACGTTGGAATCGGAGAAGCCCGTAGCGATGACGGTGATACGCACCTGATCGCCCAGGGACTCGTCGACAACGGTACCGAAGATGATGTTCGCCTCGGGGTCGACGGCGTTGGCGACAACGTCGGCGGCGTCGCTGATCTCCTGGATGCCCAGATCCTTGGAACCGGCGATGGAGAGCAGCACGCGCGTGGCACCATCGATGGAGCTCTCGAGCAGCGGGCTGGAGATGGCCTGCTGGGCAGCGTCGACGGCACGAGTATCCCCAGAAGAGGTACCGATACCCATCATGGCGGTACCGGCCTGCTTCATGATGGTCTTAACATCGGCGAAGTCCAGGTTGATGATACCGGGGACGGTGATGAGGTCGGTGATGCCCTGGGTGCCCTGGGAAAGGACGCCATCGGCAATCGCGAAGGCCTCGAGCATGGTGGTCTTCTTCTCGGCGATGTCGAGCAGCTTATCGTTAGGGATGACGATCATGGTGTCGACGCAATCGGAGAGGGTCTTGATGCCCTCCTCGGCGCTCTTCTTGCGCTTGCGGCCCTCGAAGGTGAAGGGCTTGGTCACGACGGCGACGGTCAGTGCGCCGACCTCGTTCATCGCGATATCGGCAACGATGGGAGCAGCGCCGGTACCGGTGCCACCGCCCTCACCGCAGGTGATAAACACCATGTCGGCGCCAGCGAGCGCCTCGGCAATGTCGTCGCGGGACTCATCGGCAGCCTTGCGGCCAACCTCGGGGTTGGCGCCGGCGCCCAAGCCGCGGGTAAGGTCGGTGCCGATGTGCACCTTAATATCGGCATCAGAGATCGCGAGTGCCTGAGCATCGGTGTTGATGGCAACAAACTCGACGCCGCGGATGCCCTCTTCGATCATTCGATTGACCGCGTTGGTACCGCCGCCGCCGACGCCGACCACCTTAATGACGGCAAGGTAGTTGTTGATCTCTGTCTCGTGCATGTCGGTCCTCCGAACAAAGGTTATAGCCATAGCATGGGTCGACCCCTGCGCACATTAACCTTCAGGTTGAAAGTAAATGCAAAGGTAAACCGTATTATGTTTGCACATTATGAACGTATCAGTCAAATAATTGACCGTGAAAACCAAACAAACCAGATAAACGGCGTGGTATGGCCCCTCAACAAAGCATCAACCAGCGCTACGAGGTCGGAGCATTCCTAAATGTGTAGTTGCCCGGAGAGCGCACATTGATATACGTTACGCCCTCTACCTGCGAAAGCAACTTGGTGACTACGCGTTCCTTCTTGGCGATATCGTCCGAATCGCCCAGCGACACCTCAATGCCGTTATTGAGGTTTGCCGAGATGGCTTCGACCGAAGGCGTGGAAATATCCTTGACTTGTCCCAAGAACTCGCTCGAAAAACCACGCACATAATCCAGGCCGGCCTTAACGGCTTTGGAGTTCACCGCCTGGCCGGAAACCGGAGCGACATCCGCCGAGACATCAGTCAACAACACCGCGCCATAATGCTTGGCGAGCGCCAGCGCGGCATCGATGCCGGTCAAGGTATTTGAGCCCTGCCCTGTCGTGATGACGTTGCCCTGGTCGTCCACTTCGACCGACGTCGACAGCGGGGCGATCCAGGTGTCATCGTCTCCGATAGCCCAGGCAAGGTCGTCGGAGCTGATATACGCAATGGCGATAACTTTACGCTCCGTCGGCGTGATGATAAGCGTATGGGGAAACTGGCGCTGGACATCCACGCCCGAGACCCACGGGTTCTGCTTGAGATCCTCGGTAATCTGGTCGGGATCGACGTTAAAAAGCGACGTTCCCTCGGGCAAGTCGATCAGCTGGATAGCATCGTGCTTCGTCACATGCTCGCTGCCTTGAATCTGAATATCAGTGGCAGTAAACAATCCAGAGTTGATCACCACGATGGCAACGACGACGAGCACGGCCAAGACGGCCAGAACGCCGCCCACGATTTTGCCTTTACCTGTAACGACAGAAGCGGCGTCTGATGTTTTATTTGCCATCGCTCCAAGTGAAGATAACGGGTTGAAACCTTTTTTACTCGAAGGCTTCTTGGCGGTAGCCGGCACCGATGTCAGCGAGCGCGGTTTCGATGCGCCCAGCGTGCGACCTGGACGCGCCGCTTTAGTTCCCGCCGAGGGCTTGGGAGTTGCCATGGGACGGGCAGGCTTGGCGCCCATAACAGGCTTTGACGTCACCGAGGGACGCGAGGACTTTTTTGCGGCCGGACGATTACCGAGCTGCGAGCCGACGACCGGTCGACTGGTCTGTCGAGCATGCCCGACAGACTTAGAGTGCGCGACGGTATTGCGTTGAGGTTTGGCAGGCGCGCCGGAACGCCCTCCGGCGCGGCGGAAGGTGGGTTTCGATGCTCTAGAAGCCGAGGAATTTAACTTCCGGTCTGAGCTCGATGCCATACGCCTCCCTCACCTTTCCGTGCACATGTCTGATAACCGCGGCAACGTCATCGGCCGAGGCAGTTCCGTTATTAACGATAAAATTAGCGTGAACGGGCGAAACTTCCGCGCCGCCAATCGAAAAACCCTTTAATCCACAATCCTCGATAAGCTTGCCCACACTCGCATCGGGCGGATTGCGAAAGACCGACCCGCAGGATACGCGTCCCATGGGCTGCGTACGCTTGCGCCTCGTCAGGTACCGCTCCATGCGCTCGCGAATGTCGGCCTTGGGCGCCGGTTTAAGCTTGAGCACGCACTCGAGGATGATCTCATTGCGGGGAAGGCTACATTCGCGGTAGCCCCAAGTGATCTCGGACCCCGCATAATGCTTGATACCGGATGCCGGGTCAAACGTTACGACATCCTCAACCAGCGAGCCAATCCACTCGGTCCGTGTGCCGGCATTCATAGATATCGCACCGCCGACCGAACCAGGGATGCCAACGGCAAACTCAAGGCCCGAGAGGCTACGCGACAGGGCATCGTTGACCAGGCGCGCAAACATCACGCCCGCACCGACCGTCAGCGTACAACCGTCATCGGCAACAACCGTGCGCTGAAACTCACGTCCGAGCGAAATGACGGCACCGCGATAACCGCCATCGGCAACCAGCAGATTGGAGCCCTTGCCGATGATGACCCACGGCACCTGCTCGCGATCGAGCACCGCCACGGCGCGGCGGAGGGCATGATAGCTATGGCACGTCACAAAGAGGTCGGCCTTGCCGCCGATACGATAGCTCGTATGACGCGCAAGGCGCTCGTCCTCGATCACATCCGTGTCGATCATGCCCGAGAGCGCCATGACGGCGTTAAACAGACCCATTAGTCTTAAGCGTCTTTCTTGGCAGTCAGATACTCAATGAACTCGGGACCGACGGTCGTAACGTCACCGGCACCCATGGTGAGCAGCAGGTCGCCCTCGCCCACCATCTGCTCGAGCTCCTGATTGAGCTCAAGACGGCTGGAGCAGTACACGACCTCCTTGTCAGGATGCTTGGCGCGCACGGTATCGGCGAGCATCTTAGAGGTGACACCCGGAATGGGCATTTCGCCAGCCGAGAACACATCAATCAGCAGCAGCTTATCGGCATTGGCAAATGCATCGGCAAAGTCGTCGCACAGGGCCTGCAGGCGCGAATAGCGGTGCGGCTGGAACACGACGTCGACGTGCTTGTAACCCAGCGACGAAGCGGCAGCAAGCGTCGCCTTGATCTCGGTGGGGTGATGGCCGTAATCATCGACCACGGTGATGCCATCGATATCGCCCACGTGGGTAAAGCGACGGCGGACGCCCTCAAAGCTCGAGAGCGCCTTGGCGGCGGCGTCGATGTCAAGGCCCAAGACATGGGCGACGGTGAGCACCGCCGTGGCGTTGAGCATGTTGTGGCGACCGGGATTGCTCTTGATCTCCACAGCGTGCTCAGTGCCGTCCTCAAAGCGAACGATAAAGTCACTCTGGATGCCCTTGACATCCGGGTGCACGCAGACGATGTCGTTGCTCTCGGCAAAGCCGTAGGAAAGCACGTGACGGCCCGTCGACTTGGCGAGCTCGACCAGATGCGGGTCCTCGCCGCAGACGATGACGGTACCGTCCTCGCCCACCAGGCTCATGAATTTGGCGAAAGTTGCCTCAATCTCCT
>DBEWTI010000021.1:0-68610 GCA_048205975.1 Collinsella sp. | reverse complement strand
TTCTCGGGGCCGCCTCTCGGCGGCCTTGCGAAAAACAAATCCAAGTTAGACCATTTCAAATGGTTCGATGTCTGCCCGGATGCGACACTGAATGTGTCCATCCTCGCAGTATCCGGTTCTCAAGGTGCACGCCTGGCGGCTGATCCGGTCCGACCGGGCCGCGCGGCAAGGAGATATATTGCCAGACCGCGAAGCTCTGTGGGACGTCAATTCCACTCTTCACAAGTCCTACACAACATATCGCTTTCTATAGCTAATAGAAAGACTGGTGCGGATCTTCCGCACGTATCAGATGATGACCCTTTGGTTCAGGAATATATAGAGATCGGTCACCTGTAAGTGTCTATCTACCCGCGCTTTTAGCAATGTAAACCGCGCTTCAGATAAAAAGAGGGAGCGCCGCGCACAACGCGACACTCCCCTAGCGATTCAAGAGAATCTATTAGGCCTCGAGAGCCTTCTTGGCGATGGTAGCCAGCTCGTTGAAGGACTCGATGTCCTCGTAAGCCATCTGAGCCAGGACCTTGCGGTCGAGCTCGATGCCGGCAACCTTCAGGCCGTGCATGAACTGAGAGTAAGAAATATCGTTCAGGCGAGCAGCAGCGTTGATACGAGTGATCCAGAGAGAACGAATCTCGCGCTTCTTGTTGCGGCGATCACGATACTGATACTGCAGGGAGTGCTGGACCTGCTCTTTAGCATGCTTGTAAGTACGCGAAGCGGCACCGTAGTAACCCTTCGCACGGTGCATAACGGTACGGCGCTTCTTCTTGGCGGCAACAGCGCGCTTAATACGTGCCATGTTCTATCAACTCCTAGATGGTAAAACGAAAACGGGAACGCGAACTTAGGCGAGACGCGACTTGATGACCTTGCGGTCGGCAGCGGCGATCTCGGTCTCCTGACGGAAGCCACGCTTACGCTTGGTGGACTTCTTGCTCAGGATGTGGCTCTTGAAAGCCTTGGCGCGCATAAGCTTGCCGGTACCAGTCTTGCGGAAACGCTTCTTGGTGCCGCTGTGGGACTTCATCTTAGGCATGAAATACTCCTTAATCGGTTACAGAACACTAGTTACTTGCTATCGCTTGCCGCTTTATCCTCATCGAAGGCGCCCTTAATCGGGGCGAGCAGCATAAGCATGTTACGGCCTTCCATCTTAGGCTTGGACTCAACCGTAGCGTAAGGCTTGAGATCCTCGGCGAGACGCTCGAGAACGTTAAGACCCTGCTCCGGGTGAGCCATCTCACGGCCGCGGAACATGATGGTGATCTTAACGCGTGCGCCCTTCTTGAGGAAACGCAGAACGTGGCCCTTCTTGGTCTCGTAGTCGCCAACGTCGATCTTGGGTCGGAACTTCATTTCCTTGACCTCGACCTTGGACTGGTTCTTACGAGCAGCCTTGGCCTTCATGGCCTGCTGGTACTTGAACTTACCGTAGTCCATGACCTTGCAGACCGGCGGCTCCGCGTTGGGAGCGATCTCGACCAGGTCGAGACCCTGATCGTCGGCGACGCGCTGGGCATCGCGGATGGCGAACAGGCCGAGCTGAGAGCCATCGACGCCAATCAAACGACACGAAGATGCAGTGATCTCGTCGTTGATGCGGGTGTCATCAGACTTAGCTATTTTCCCTACCTCCATTCATAAAAAAATAACCCGGCGCTTCTCAGCAACCAGGTCGTACACATAGACTTCCTCGATTTGAGGAAGGGAATCTAAGTTGTATGACCAGTCAGCTGCTCATTGGCGCCAAAAGGTGGGAACCCTCAGGTTCCTCTTTAGGGCATTGCGGGAACAACGCCTTGCGAATAATAACACGTACAGCACGTTATCACATTACGTACACGAAAAAGGGGCCTTGACTCCCTTGAACACTCGCTTGTATGTATGGTGCCCGAGGCGAGACTCGAAGGGCCTTCGCTTCGCGAAGCTCCAGGCTTCGGGCGCGTGGCGCCCTCGCCACGCTCCGCTACAAACAGGCCACAAGCCTGTTTGCTTAACGCTTCGCGCGCTCACGCGAGTTCGGCACGAAAAAAGGGGCCGCAACCCCCTTGAACGCTCGCTTGCATGAATGGTGCCCGAGGCGAGACTCGAACTCGCACGTTGTTGCCAACGGTGGATTTTGAGTCCACTGCGTCTGCCAATTCCGCCACTCGGGCACGCAATGCGTGAGTTAGTTTATCACAGCTTTCTACCGATTAGTCCGAAAATGGGACTTCGAGCATTTCGATGAGTTCGACCGTGCGGAGCATCTCGCGCCGACGGCATCCGCGACCGTCAACCGAAGCCTCACCCATCTGGTTATCGTAAGGGTCCTCGCGCATGCCGTCGAAAGAGGGCTCAAACTCTGCCTGGAATCGATTGTTGGCCACCATACGCCACGGGTCGAGATTGCCAAAGTAGTGACGGCGGCGCCACTCCTCCCCCATCCTGCGAGCAGAAGATCCAAATGACACGTCGGCGTTGAGCCAACCGGTCTGCGGCGTATAGAACTCTGCCCAGTCGTGCGACCCCACCGAATCGGGCGCAACATACAGGCCGCTCTGCCAACGGGCAGGCACGCCCGCGATACGGCACATGGTGATAAACGTGAGCGCCATAACGCCGCAATCGCCGCGGAGCGAATGCGCGCAGTCATCGGCAATAGATCCCAAAAGCAAGTACGGCGGCTGATAGCGATAGTCGATATGCTGCGTCAGGTAATCATAGATAGCACGGGCGCGATCGAGCGGATCCTCGAGCCCGTCAATGACACGGGCTGTCAGCTGCTGTAGATACGGCGTGAATGCAATGTGCGGACGGTCCTCGGAAATATCCTCGGGCAGAGGCGCGTCCATACGCGGGTGAACCGGAAGTGTGCCACCGTAGACATCACAATAAGCAGCATCGATGTGATAACGATAGGTCACCGAAAAAAAGTGCTCACTCGAAGAAGACCACGAGGCGGTACGCGCCGAAACATTCGCGGGGGCAACAGCACCCTCCGGCGTCATATCAAGAACCTCGATATGAGACTGTTGACGACAGGCGGCGGCAACGGGTAGCCACGCGCGAACAGTCTCTCCATCTAGAGCGCCGGGGACAGACACGGACGCTTTAAGCGTAATGACGCGAGCCAATCCGTTTTGCGACTCCATCTCCTTGAGCATCTCGTTGCGCAGTGCTATTCCGTCCGTAGAATCGGGCCGCATGCCGGGAACCTCTTTGGGATATACGCGAAGCGAATCGAGGAAGTTGTCGAGAACGAATAGTTCGCCATCGATAAAGCGCCAGTCAATACGCTTACGATTAATCAGGTCATCAAACTGCTCTTCGGTAAACTCTGGCCACTCCACGCGAATCATCGCAATAGCCTGGTCGCGCGACACCGAAAAATGAAGCGGTGTCTCGAGCATGCGATACCGCTCGGCACGAACACAAGCAGCCAGCGAAGGCTCGGGGTTCTGCTCCAAAAGGCGATCGCAGGCAGCAACAGCCTGCGTCAAATACCCGGCATCCTTAAGACGAAGAATCTCGGGCGGCAGTCCAACATCGAGATGACGAAAGTCATCACAACAAACATCAACAGAGCAACCAACTGGACCCTCGTCAATAACCTTCCCATCCGAAGGCAGTACGTTAATAACAGCCATACCAAAACTCCAAGTCACTAGAACGCTTGAAGCCCATTGTAGCGAGATAAAAAGAAAGCCCCAACAAGGGAGCCATCAACACCGCTGAACGGTAGTCAAAAAATGAATTCAGCCCAGTAACCCTGTAGCGAGTTAACGAAGGAGGCCCCGTTCACCCGAAGCTATTCCCATTGCGCGACTTCTGGCAAAGCCAGGTGAGCGCAAGGGAAAAGCGTAGGGTGAACGGGGCCTCCGACGGGAAAGTTAAACCGCTACTTACGCCTTGTTGACGGAGCCAAACTCCTCCATGAGCTCCTTGGTGCGGGCGACGATGTTGTCGCGACCA
Source organism: Collinsella sp. (assembly GCA_048205975.1). Lineage (GTDB taxonomy): Bacteria > Actinomycetota > Coriobacteriia > Coriobacteriales > Coriobacteriaceae > Collinsella. The sequence continues at coordinate 64,653 of DBEWTI010000021.1, read as the reverse complement.
GGCTTGAGGAGCTTGCGGGGGTCAAAGCCCTTGCCCTGCTGATCCTTGCCGGCCTCGATGTACTCGCGGACGCCCTTGGCGAAGACGAGCTGCAGGTCGGTGTTGACGTTGATCTTGGAGATGCCCAGGGAGATGGCCTTCTTGATCTGATCCTCGGGGATGCCGGTGCCACCGTGCAGGACGAGGGGCAGGTCGCCGGTCTGGGCCTTGATCTCGCCCAGGCGCTCGAAGGAAAGGCCAGCCCAGTCGGCGGGGTACACGCCGTGGATGTTGCCGATGCCGCAGGCGAGGAAGTCGACACCCAGGTCAGCGATCTGCTTGCACTCAGCAGGATCAGCGAGCTCGCCGCTGGAGGTCACGCCGTCCTCGGTGCCGCCGATGCCGCCGACCTCGGCCTCGATGGACATGCCCTTGGAGTGGGCAAGCTCGACGAGCTCCTTGGTGCGGTCGAGGTTAAGCTGGAAGGTCTCCTCGTGAGAGCCGTCATACATGATGGACGTGAAGCCGGCCTCGATGCACTTGAAGCAGTCCTCGTAAGAACCGTGATCGAGGTGAAGGGCGACGGGAACGGTAACGCCCGTGGCCTCGACGGCAGCCTTGACCATGTCGGCGCAGACCTTGAAACCGCCCATCCACTTAGCGGCACCAGCGGTGCACTGAAGGATCAGCGGAGACTTGGCCTCCTCGGCGGCCTGGAGAATAGCCAGGGTCCACTCGAGGTTGTTGGTGTTGAAGGCACCGAGACCGTACTTGCCGGCCTCAGCCTTCTTGAGCATGTCTGCTGCGTTGACGAGCATAAAAGAAACCTCCTGTAAGGTTGCTCCGATAACGCCTGAGATTTTACCACGGCGTACCCGAGCATAAACGTTCGTTTGTTCACGAATATCGTCCAAACAGACTTTTTTTGACCGTTTGCCCTACGGAATTGACCCGTTGAGGAAAAATAGCTTGACGTTTGGACGCTTCTCGTGCTTCAAAAGCCGACTATTAAGCTACATCTGCATGAAAGGGTTCTGCATGAGCTCGCGTGCCATGGTGGTCGAATCGCCATGGCCGGTTAGGCAAACGGTATCGGGCGGGAGAAGCCGGGCGAGCTTGGAGAGCGAGCACAGAATCGCTGCCTCGTCGCCACCGGCAAGATCGGTGCGGCCGTGGCTACCCGGGAATAGCGTGTCGCCCACAAAGGCAATGCTCCCCCGCTCGGTGGCAGCAAACAAGACAATGCCACCCGGTGTGTGACCGGGCGTCTCGATCACCTGCAGGCAGATATCGCCCACCTCGATAGCATCGCCCTCGGCGAGCAGACGCGTCGGCTCCCCGGGGTCGGGCGTCTCAATGCCCCACATAGCTCGCTGTTCCTCGATATTCGCATGCGGCACCGCCATATCCTTAGCACACAGCTCATACTGGCAGCCCTCGCCAACGGTGGTTCGCACGCCGGCAACACCGCCAACATGATCGGCATGGCCATGAGTGCATACAGCGCCAAGCACGCGCACACCGGGATGCTCGGCTCGAATATGCTCCACCAAGCGCTCGCCTTCCCATGCGGGATCGATAATCACGCACTCATTGTCCGTAATAACAGCATAGCTATTGGTCTGAATGGGACCGTTTACGAGCGTCTCGATCTCGACCGATCCCTTGGGAGTTAAATCCAAGGACACAGCACTCATGTCCCTCTCCTCTCTATAGAACTCGAGGCATCAAACGATGCCTCGAGTGTAGCGAATATCGATAATGTGACACGTTCGTCGCGACTAAACGCGGCGCTTAAGCTGGGCTCCACCCTCACCGGGCATCAGGCGGCGCGCGTCGTAGACCGAGTCAACGCTGCTGATGGAGGCCAGCAGCGGATCCAGACCACTCGCGTCCGAGATCTCGACCATAAAGCGCAGGGTCGCAATACCCTCGCGGTTGGTCGACGTGGCGGCAGAAAGGATATTGCCGCCCGCATCGCCAATGGCAATGGTGACATCCTTGAGAAGGCCCATGCGGTCCAGGCACTCGACCACGATCTCGACCTGGAAGAGGGTGTCGGCAGCGCCGTCCCACTCCACGTCGATCATGCGCTCGGGATGCTCCATAAGACCCTTGACGTTGGGACAGTTGGCGCGATGCACCGAAACGCCACGACCGCGCGTGATGAAGCCGACGATGTCGTCGCCCGTCACGGGGTTGCAGCAATGAGCCAGACGGACCAGTAGGCCGCTGTTGCTCTCGCCCTTGACGATAATGCCGTTACTGGCGCTCTTGCCGCGCTTTTGCGGCTTGCGGTTGGAGCCGCGAGCAGGCTGTTTCACGACCTCAGCGATAGCCTCGGCCTTGGTGAGCTGTTCCTCGGGCTTGGGGTCCAAGATTTGCTCGACCTTATTGCCCACAGCGCGCGGGGCAACCTTGCCGGCGCCGACGGCGGCAAACAGGTCCTCGAGCTGCTTGAAGTTAAACTGCTCCGCCACGGCGTTGAGCGCACGCGTCGAACGCGGCGTAGAAATGCCATAGCCACGCTTACGCAGGTCCTTGGCCAGCATATCGCGGCCGGCGGCAGCGTCGTCGTCCTTGGTCGCAGCGGCAAAATAGCGGCGGATCTTTGACTTGGCGGAAGGCGTCTTGACGATCTTGAGCCAATCGCGCGACGGCTTAGAACTCTTGTTGGTCAGAATCTCGACACGGTCACCCGTCTTGATTTCGTGCGTGAGCGGCGCCACCGCACCGTTAATCTTGGCGCCGACGCAGTGGTTACCGACCTCGGTATGAACGGCGTAGGCAAAGTCGAGCGGCGTGGAGCCGGCACGAAGCGCCATGACCTCGCCCTTGGGCGTAAAGACAAAAATCTCCTGGTCAAACAGGTCAACCTTCAGCGAGTGCAGGTATTCCTTGGCGTCGGTGATCTCGTCAGACGCCGCCCAATCGAGTGAATGCTTGAGCCAGTTAATCTGATCGTCCAGACGCTGCGCATCGTTGGTCTTGGAGGCAGACGATCCGCCCGACTTCTTATATAGCCAGTGGGCGGCAATGCCGTACTCGGCCTGCTCATGCATCTCGTAGGTTCGAATCTGAATCTCGAGCGGGCGAGCCGTGGGGCCGATGACCGTCGTGTGGAGCGACTGGTAGTTATTAACCTTGGGCATGGCGATATAGTCTTTAAAGCGACCGGGCATGGGGTGCCACAGCGTGTGTACCGCGCCGAGCGTGGAGTAGCAATCGCGCACCGAATGCGTGATGACGCGCAGTGCCACCAGGTCGTAGATCTCGGAGAATTCCTTGCCCTTGCGCTTCATCTTTTGGTAGATGGACCAATAGTGCTTGGAACGGCCGTTGATCTGGAAGTCTTCCAGGCCAATGCGGTTGAGCTCGTCGGTGAGCGTCTTGATGGTCTCGGCCAGATAGCGCTCACGGACCTCGCGCGACTCCGCCACCATGCGTGCGATGCGCTGGTAGGCATCGGGCTCCAGGTAGAAGAAGGACAGGTCCTCGAGCTCCCATTTAATGGAGCTCATGCCCAGACGGTCGGCCAGGGGCGCGTACACGTCCATGGTCTCACGAGCCTTAAACAGGCGACGGTCCTCACGCAGGGCGGCAAGGGTGCGCATGTTGTGCAGACGATCGGCAAGCTTAACGATAATGACGCGGATGTCCTTGGACATGGCGAGGAACATCTTGCGCAGCGTGAGGGCCTGTTTCTCGTCCATGCTGTCGACTTCGATGTTGGTGAGCTTGGTCACGCCATCGACGAGCTCGGCCACCGTATCGCCAAACAGGCCGGAAACATCGGCAAGCGAGGTCTCGGTATCCTCGACGGTATCGTGCAGTAGCGCGGCGCACACCACGTCACAGTCCATCTTGAGGTCGGCTAAAATGATGGCCACCTCGACGGGATGGTTAATGTACATCTCGCCCGAGCGGCGCTTTTGGTTGCAGTGCTTCTCGGCGGCAAAGCAGTAGGCCTGTTCAACCTTAGAGAAGTCGTCCTCATTCATATATTTGAGGCACAGGCGCTCCAGCTTGTCGTAGCTGTCCGCCATAATCTCGGGCGGCAGCTCATCAGCATGCTTATAGTGCTCCATCTCCGAGAACGGCTGGAGGGTGGAATCATGGGCGGTACGGGCTGCGGCATCCATCGAGGTCCCCTTCCCCTAGGCCCGCGGTACGATCGGGCGGTTAACTTTGGCTAGCATATCAGATGCGCACGAATCGAGCGCCCAACTCCGGAAAGCCGAGAACTCCATGCGCGAGCGCAAGCCCTCCAAATAGCGAATTGACCTGCTCAATTGCACGCGGCCGGGGTTTTCGGCCATCACGATGCGGCGCGTGTCGCCAAGCCCCGAAACGCGGCAGAAACCAAGCTCTTCGAAGATTCCCAGGCCGCTTGCCACCGAACGTTCGTCGACCGGGGTGCGGGCATCGATGGCAAGGCACATCTGCGCGATGTCGATATCGCTTGCGCAGAATGAATCATCCCCGGTCTTACCGCGGTTGGAGCGCCACATGGTCTGCAGCGCGCGATAGAGTGTGACGAGTTCGTCGCGCTCGGGTGCGTAGCAGTCGAGCAGGCGCTCGTTGATGCGGGCGTCGCGCGACGAATAGAGCAGGTGGATCACGGCGGGCTGTCCGTCACGACCGGCACGCCCGCTCATCTGGTTGAACTCAATGGCGCCAAACGGCATGTGGTAGAGCACGACATGGCGGATATCGGGCAGGTTGACGCCCTCACCGAAAGCCGAAGTTGAAACGATGCAGCTGAGGCTTCCGTCTCGGAATGCTTCCTCCACGCGGCGGCGATCGGAGCGCGCAAGCCCCGCGTTATAGAACGCGATATGGGTTGCGTAATCGGGCACACGCTTGCGCAACGTCTTGGCGAGCGCCACGGACTGGTCGCGCGAATTGACGTAAATGACGGTCTTCTCCCCCGTCGCCACGATCGACACCAAACGGTTCTCGCGGCTCGCAAGGTCGCGGTCGTCCTCGAGATGCAGGTTCTCGCGCACCGTCTCGTCGACCACCGTGCGAGTAATCGGCAGCATGCGGGCAAGCTCGGCCACGACCGGAGCCGTCGCGGTGGCCGTCGCAGCCATAACAACCGGGTCGCCCAGGGCTTTGAGGATATCGGGCATGTCGAGATAGGCGCTGCGGTCGCCGCCCTTGGCAAGGCCGGCGTGGTGCGCCTCATCGATAACGACAAAGCCGATGCGGCCCGAACGCGCGAAGCGGTCACGGTGGATAGATAGGAACTCGGGCGTCGTGAGCACGATACCGGTGCGGCCCGAAGCTAGGCCGGCGAACACGTCATCGCGTGCGGCCTCCACGGTCTCGCCGGTCAGCACGCCAACGCCAATGCCAAGCGCTGCCATCGTCGACGAGAGGTGATAGGCCTGGTCGGCAACAAGCGCGCGCAGCGGATAGACAAAGATGCTCGCACGTCCGCGAAGGACAGCCTCGCGCGCAGCATGTACATGGAAGATGAGAGACTTGCCGCGGCCCGTTCCCATAACGGCCAAGACGCTCTGGTGGTCGGCCAAGGCATCGAGCGCCTCAACCTGCGCGCGGTGCGGCTGGTTCGATCCGATAAAGCTATGGATAAGCGAGCGCGTGAGCTCGGTATAGGAAAGCTGGGCGAGCGTCTCGCGCTTACGCGACTCCAGGCGCAGACCGGAATCCGCCGGCTGCACGCCACGACGAAGCTCGCATGCCGGATCGTCGACGCTGGGCAGCGTGGTATCGCGGACCAGAACATCCTTGATCATGAGCTTGGGCTTCACACGCCCCTGCCAATGCTCGGCAACGGCCTCGAACACCAAGTCGACAGCGCTATCGCAGTTGATGAGCTTATCGATTTGCGGCACGCGGAACATAATGGCCGGCACACTCGCGGCGCCATCGGTCGCCACAAAGCGCATGTGCTCGCCGGTTTTGCCCACCACGGCGCGATCGCACATTGTCACGCCCTCGGCCGCCAACAGCGGCACCTTGTTGCCCTGGCCAAACGGCTCAAGACGGGAAATCTGCTCGATGGTCTCAATATTCAGCTCGGAGAGGTCGACAGTAGCGGCAACCTCGTCGGTGTCCTCAAAGTCCTCGGCGGGAAGCTCGGACAGCACGGCGGAAAGACGACGACGGAACTCGTCGAGCTTGGACGCCTCGATGGTCACGCCCACCGCGCCTGCATGTCCGCCGCGACGAATCAGCAGATCGGAGCAGCGTTCTACGGCGTCGAACAGGTTGACCTTGCCCACCGAGCGACCCGAACCGCGAGCGATACCGTCTTCGATCGAGAAGAGCAGCGCCGGCACGTGATAACGGTTGGTCAGGCGGCTCGCTACGATACCCTTGACGCCCTCGTGCCAGCCCTCGCCACCCACGACGATTGCGCGACCGCCATCATAGGTCTCCTCGACCTTTGCCATGGCGTCGCGTGTGAGCTCCGCCTCGATCTCGCGGCGCTGACGGTTGATCTCCTCGAGCTCGGCCGCCAGCGCGCTTGCCTCGATAGGATCGCGGGCAAGCAGCAGGTCGAGCGCCAGCTTGGGATCGGCCATGCGGCCGGCGGCGTTCAAGCGGGGAATGAGCGAAAATGACAGGCCGTCGGCCGTAATGCTAGAGAGGTCGGCCTTGGCGAGCGCGGCCAGCGCGATATAGCCGGGGCGGGCCGTCACGCGCATCTGCTGGATGCCCTCGGCGACCAGAGCGCGATTCTCGGGCGTGAGCGGCATCATGTCGGACACGGTGCCCAGCGCCGCGACCTCGATTAGCGAACGCCAATACGACGGCTTGCCCAGACGCTCGCCCAGAACCTGCACCAGCTTGAGCGCCACGCCGGCACCGGCAAGCTCACGCGAGGGACCCTCGTCCTCGAGCTTAGGGTCGGTCAGGGGCACGCTCTGCGGCACCTGGTCGGAGGGCTCGTGATGGTCCGTGACCACCAAATCGATCCCCAGGCTCTCCAGATAGGAGACCTCTTCCTTGGCGGCAATACCGTTATCGACGGTCACGATCAGCTGGGGGCGAGCGAGCTCGTTAACGCGGTCGAGCGCCGCGCGCGAAAGACCGTAGCCCTCGTCAAAGCGATGTGGAATAAACGGCGTGACATCGGCACCAAACGTGCGCAGTGCCTCGGTCAACAGGCAGGTAGACGTAATACCGTCAACGTCAAAATCGCCAAAGACCGCGATGTGCTCGTGGTTGCGAATAGCACGCTCAACGCGGTCGGCAACGACCGACATGCCCGGGATAATGAGCGGGTCGGCCCAGTCGCGATCGAGCGAAGGCGTCAAAAACAGCTGGCCTTCCTCGATGGATGTAATGCCGTGCGCAACCATAATGCGCGCCACCAGCCCGGGTATGCCCAGGCCAGCCGAAAGCTCCTTCTCGAGCTCGGGATTTTGCTGAGCGACCGCCCAGCGATGCGTCGTCTTAAGCGATGACATAGGCGCCCACCCCCGATAGGGGCAGGTCGCCGCGATACCTCTCACGGTTCATAGCGATGAGTCCTCTGTGTATGCCCGCTTCGGCAGGCAGATCTGTTGAACGGATTTATTATACCGTGCAGCGCGGACGCAAATCGCCGCAGTACGCCGCGGTTTCGGTAAACGATGCCGGTAATAGCCTCGAAATATTCAAGCGTTTCTGACGCACGGACGCACGCGAGCGTCTAGCATATCCATTCAAAACGGATTCACGAGCAAAGGGAGTCACAAGCGCATATGAAGCAATGGGTTGGACTGGGCAAGTTTCTCGCGGGGCATATGCAGGTCATCGTTCCGATTTGTGTGGCGCTCGGCGTGCTCTTTCCCCAGCAGATCGGCGTGCTCAAGCCCATCGTTCCCACCTTGTTTGCCTTTATGACGTTTCAGGGTGCGCTCAGCAACACCTTTCACCAGGTAACCGAGGTGTTCCGCCGTCCGCTGCACCTGGTCTTGGCGCTGCTCGTCTCGGCGGTGCTTATCCCTATCGCAGCCTATGCCATGGGATCGTTATTCTTTGGCTCCAACCCCAACCTTGTCTGCGGCATTGTGCTCGAATACAGCGTGCCCGTGGCCGTCACCGCTTTTATGTGGATCAGCATGTTCGGCGGCAACGGCCCGCTCGCGCTCACCATCATCCTGACGTCCTCGGTCATCTCACCTGTGACGATTCCGCTTACGCTCAAGCTCCTGCTGGGCGCCACCGTCTCGATCGACGTGCCGAACATGATGCAGAACATGGCCTTTATGATCGCCATCCCCGCTGTGCTCGGTATTGTCATCAATGAACTCACGCGCGGCTGGGGCCACGAGAAACTCTCTCCCGCGCTCTCGCCCGCCTGCAAGTTCATGATGATGGGCGTCATCGCGTCCAACTCCACCGCTATGAGCGAGTACGTGCTACACATGAATGTTGAGCGCTTAGAAGTCGCGCTCTTTATCCTGGTGTTCGCCATCAGCGGCTTTATCATCGGCGTCCTGATCGCCCGGGCCCTGCACCTGCCGTATAGCGAGACGACCACCATGTGCTTTACCTGCGGCATGCGCAACATCTCTTCGGGTGCCGTCATCGCCACGCAATATTTTCCCGGCGAAGTGGTATTCCCCGTCATGTGCGGCACGCTGTTTCAGCAGGTGTTGGCCTCAATTATCGGGCACCTCTTTGAGCGCCTGACCGGCGAGGAGCGCGCCGCCCAGCGCAAGCGGGTCGAGGCTGGCCGCGACGCCATGGCGCGCTAGGCTGTCCGCATTACGCGGGTGTTAGTCTTGCTATACGAGCGTTTCCAGATGCGCACGCAGACGCTCAGCATCGATATCGAGCATCGTCTCAGCATTGACTTGGGCCAAACGATAGCCGACAAAGTAGGGCGAAACCACCCAACGCGGCAGCGCCTTGGCAATGGTCCGACCGCCCAGGTGATAGAAGAACAAGTTGTACGACTCTGCGCGACCACCGTGGTGCTCGTTTAGGATATAGCGCAGAGCTACCTGAATCGCATCGGCAAAGAGATCCGCCTCGGCTTGGTCTCGTGCGTCATCGCTGGCGGCGATTCCCTGTGGGGCTGAAACGTTGATCTCAAAGAACCCCATGATCGGTTCGGTTGAGATATTGACCGAGATTCTCCCCTGTTGCCAGACATTGATGCCTTCGAAATTGGCAGAAGTCAGCGAAGCATAGCCGTCTTCCTGCTCCAAACCCACAATCTGCATGTGCGGATGGACCAGACTGCCGCCCGAAAGTGGGCCCTTGTTCTTGTACATGAGAACGCTGCGATACTGCCGGGAGTCAATCATCCGCTGCCAGCAATCCAGGGCAAACCGCATAACATGATGCAGCTCGTCCGGCGCATAGGTCACCAGGTCGGCGTCATGGTCGGACGACTCAATCAATACGGTCTGGCGAGTGGCGCGCAAGGTCTTAAACTTATTCTCGAGCCAGATGCAGTCACCGTCGCGCCGGATGATATTGGCGAGTTCCTCGGTATCGCAAAAGGGGCACGCGGTGCCGGGACGACGGTTGTCGTCGGGCTTGCCGTTCGCCTGCTGAACGTCAAATACCAGCGCCACGGGTTATACCTCCAGTGGCACGATCTTGGTGCCATGGAGCTCGGAGACGCCCAGTGCCGCCGCCACGGTATCGCGGTTGGCCGTGGAAATGCCGCCACCGGGAAGGATGGTCAGGCGGTCGTCCGCGTACTCGATCAAGCGGACCAGGTTTTCGAAGTTGTCCTCGATCGGCGTACCGGCAGTACCGCCGTGCGTCAGAATGCGCGTGACGCCGCAGTCGGCGAGCGTGTCAATGGCGTCCAGCTGAGCCTCGGGCGAGAGCTGGTCAAACGCCATGTGGAAAGTGATGTCGATAGGATCGCGCTTGCACTCCTCGGTCGCGCAGCCCGCAGCCATCACGAAGGCGCCAAGCGTAAGTTCGTCGAGCGCCCATCCGCCAGCGCAGGGCTTGCAGCAGCCAAAGACCAAGCCGTCAACGCCCGCACTCACGGCAAGGCCCAGATCCATCTCCATCATACGCAGCTCGTCCTGGTTGTAGTGAAAGTCGCCGCCACGCGGGCGAATCATGCACATCACCCGTGCATCGTGCTCGTGAGCATAGTTGGTCGTAGCGCTGATAACGCCGGCCGAAGGCGTAGTGCCACCAACGGCAAGGTTGTCGCACAGCTCGATACGCCTTGCACCGGCATCGATAGCCGCCGGCACCCGCTCAAAGTTCTCGGCACAAAACTCGTACAGCATAGATAGACCCCCAAAGACAGCAGATGTTTTCCGACGGGCATTGTCACACACCCCCATGAAGTTGCGGTGGAATAGGGACTCTTTTGGCCTCTGAGGCTCCCATTTAGTCCCTATTCCACCGCAACATAAAGGGAGTAGTCGTTGGCACCTGCCACAACGTCGATGTTTTGGCAACGACAGCGAAAGCCCGCCAGGGCGAGCAAGGTGCCTTGAAACGAGGCGGCATTGACCTTCTGGTCATGCCGCCGAAGTTGAAAGGCAGATTGCCGCCCTGGCGGGCATGCAGCGTCGGCTGATTACGGCGTTTGGTAAAACGCCGTAACTATCTAGCCACCAAGATATGCTTTGCGAACGTTATCGTCGTGCAGGAGCTCTTGGCCGGTGCCGGTCATGGTGATCTTGCCGGTCTCGAGCACGTAGCCGCGTGTGGCGATGGAAAGAGCCATCTGTGCGTTTTGCTCGACCAGAAGCACCGTGGTGCCGGCCTTGTGCAGATCCTCGACAATCTGGAAGATCTGCTCAATCAGAATCGGCGCCAAGCCCATGGAAGGCTCGTCGAGCATGAGCAGCTTGGGGTTGCTCATAAGGGCGCGGCCCATAACGAGCATCTGCTGCTCGCCGCCCGAAAGGGTGCCGGCGACCTGGCGACGGCGCTCCTTCAGGCGCGGGAACTGCTCGTAGACGCGCTCAAGGCCCGGAGCAACCGTGGACTTGGGCTGCGTGTAGGCGCCCATCTCCAGGTTCTCCTCGACCGTCATCTGCAAAAAGGCGCGACGGCCCTCGGGAACCTGGGCCAGGCCCTTGCCCACCAACTTGTCGGCAGGCGTATGGGTAATGTCCTCGCCCATAAACTTGATGGAGCCGGTCTTGGAACGCAGCAGGCCCGAGACGGTCTTGAGCGTTGTGGACTTGCCAGCGCCGTTCGCGCCGATCAGAGCCACGATCTCGCCCTCGTTGACGTTAAAGGAGATGTCCTTGATGGCGTGGATAGCGCCGTACCAGACGTTGATGTTGTAGACGGAAAGCATCGGCTCTGCCATTTAGTTCTCCCCCTTATCCTGCTTGCCCAGATACGCCTCGATAACGGCGTCGTTGTTCTGGATCTCCTCGGCCGTGCCCTTGGCGATGACCTTACCAAAGTTGAGCACGCAGATGCCCTCGCAGATGTTCATAACGAGCGACATGTCGTGCTCGATAAGCATGATGGCGATACCGAAGGTGTCGCGGATCTTGACGATGTTCTCCATAAGCTCCGCGGTCTCGGACGGGTTCATGCCGGCGGCAGGCTCGTCGAGCAGCAGCAGCTTGGGGTTGGTGGCAAGCGCGCGGACGATCTCCAGACGACGCTGAGCGCCGTAAGGCAGCGAGCCGGCCTGTTCATTTGCCAGGTGCTCCATGTCAAAAATGGACAGCAGCTCCATGGCGCGCTCGTGGGCGGCCTTCTCGTGCTTCCAATACGTCGGCAGGCGCAGCACGCCCTCAAAGCCGGAGTAGCGCTCCTGATTGTGCAGACCGACCTTGACGTTATCCTCCACCGTCATGGTGTTGAACAGGCGAATGTTCTGGAATGTACGGGCAATACCCATGCGGTTGACCTGATAGACCGACTTGCCCGAGGTGTCCTCACCATCGAGCAGGATGGTGCCATGCGTGGGCTGGTACACCTTGGTGAGCAGGTTGAAGACCGTGGTCTTGCCGGCACCGTTGGGGCCGATGAGACCGGCGATCTCGGTCTTGCCGATGGTTAGGCTAAAGTCGTCGACCGCCTTGAGGCCGCCAAACTCAATGCCCAGGTGGATGCACTCGAGCGCCGGTCGCTGGCCCAAGTCGCGGTCGGGGACAATGGCGCCAGAAGGATACGGGACCATCTTGCCCTTGTTGAACTCAAACTTACTGGGCATCGGCTGCCACCTCCTTCTTGGGAGCAAAGCGATCCTTAATGCGTGCGAAGAACGCCTTGAGCTGCGGGTTGTTGGTAAAGATCATGACCAGGATCAGCACGATGGCGTAGATGAGCATGCGGTAGTCCGAGAACTGACGGAGCAGCTCGGGAAGCACCGTGAGCAACGCCGCCGCGATGACGGAGCCGCGCATATTGCCCAGACCGCCCAAGACTACGAACACCAGGATGAGGATGGACGTGTTGAAGTCGAACTTGGTGGCGGAGAGCTGCGAGAAGTTACCGCCGAAGAGGGCTCCGGCAGCACCGGCGAGAGCGGCGGAAACCACGAAGGCGATCATGCGGTACTGGGTGACGGAGATACCCACGGACTCGGCAGCGATCTTGTTGTCGCGCACGGCCATAATGGCACGGCCGGTACGGCTGCGGACCAGGTTGAGTACAATCACGAGCGCGACCATGACCAGGATGGCGCCGGCAAGGAAGGTCGAATAGGTCGACACGCCCGATGCGCCCTGGGCGCCCTTGATGATGGCGGTGCCGTCCTCGAGCAGGTGCAGGTCGTCGATCGTGGAGTTACCCGTGATGTTAAAGATCACATGCAGGCCGCGGGAGTCGACGCCCACGATAAGGCAGGTGACGATCTCTTTGATGATCTCGCCAAAAGCCAGGGTCACGATGGCCAGATAGTCGCCGCTCAGGCGCAGGACCGGGATGCCGATCAAGAAGCCCAGGATGGCGGCAGCGATGGCGCCGACCACGATACTGATGATAAGGCGCACCGGATCGGAGGGAACGGCGCTCTCGAGGGCGACCGCGGTAACGATGCCCGTATAGGCGCCGACGCTCATAAAGCCCGCGTGGCCCAGCGACAAGTCGCCCGCGATGCCGACGACGAGGTTAAGGGAGATGGCCATGACGATATAGGCCGTGATGGGAACCAGCTGACCGGCGATCATGCGCGGAATCATATGGTTGGACTGCATAAAGAACACGATGGCGAACGCCACAAGGCACATGGCGTACGTAACAAAGTCGTGACGCGTCTGCTTGTCTTTAAGAAACTTCATAACGCTCACCTACACCTTCTCGGGGACGTACTTGCCCAAGAGGCCGGCAGGCTTGACGAGCAGGACGATGATCAAAACACCAAAGACGATGGAGTTGGCAAGGCTCGTGGAAATGTAAGCCTGTGCCATCGCCTCGATGATGCCGATGAGAATGCCGCCGACAAAGGCACCGGGGATGGAGCCGATACCGCCGAAGACGGCGGCGTCGAAGGCCTTGATGCCAGGCATGGCGCCCGTCGTGGGCTGCAGCACCGGCGAGTAGGAGCACAGCAGCACGCCGGCGATGGCGGCAAGGGCGGAGCCGATGGCAAACGTCATCGAGATGGTACGGTTGACGTTGATGCCCATGAGCTGAGCGGCGGCTTTGTCCTCGGACACGGCGCGCATGGCTTTGCCCATCTTGGTCTTACCTGTAAAGAACATCAGGCCGGCCATGATAACCAGGCAGGCGACGATGGTGACGAGCGAGACGGCGCTTACATTGAACTTGGCCAAGAACTCCGGCACCTGGAAGGTGACGAGCGAAGTGAAGTTCTTGGGCGTGGCGCCCCACAGAAGCTGCGCGGCGTTCTGCAGGAAGTAAGACACGCCGATGGCCGTGATCAGAACGGCCAGCGGGCCCGCCTGACGCAGCGGCTTGTATGCCAGACCCTCGATGAGAACACCGAGAACGGTACAGACCACACAAGAGAGAATTACAGATGCCCAGCCCGGGAGGCCGAGATACGACGTGGCGCAGAACGAGACATAGGCACCGACCATGATAACGTCGCCGTGAGCGAAGTTCAGCATCTTGGCGATGCCATAGACCATGGTGTAGCCCAACGCGATGATGGCGTAGACGCTGCCCATGGACAGGCCGTTGACCAGGTATTGGATAAAGACCGTCATGTTCCACATCCCCCTTTCGAATAGGTTTCCAGTTAATGTATGAAACAGGGACGTTACACTGTCCCTAGATACCAAGCAAGCAGGGAAGGCCAAAACCTCCCCTGCTTGGGATCAAAACCGCTCTATGTAAGGCGGCTTATTAGGCCTGTACGTACTTGCCGTCGGTGATGACGTACGCCGTGGGCTCCTTCTGGACCTGGCCCTTATCGTTCCAGGTGAGCTTGCCGGTCAGACCGTCAACGGTAATCTTGAGCATAGCCTTAGGCAGCTTCTCGGCGACCTCGGTCGGGTCGGCGTCGACACCAAGACCGGCCTCCTCGAGGGCCTCGGCCACCGCGTGCACGCCGTCGTAAGCGTCGGCGGCAAACTGGTCCGGAGTCTCGCCATACTTATCCTTGTAAGCGTTGACGAAGTCGGCGTTCTTCTCGTCGTCGGCGGAGAACGGGGTCATGAGCAGCAGACCCTCGGCAAGAGAGGTGTCGAAGCCCTCAACGCCCAGGATGCCGTCCATGCCGTCGCAGCCCATCATCTTGACGTCGTAGCCCATGTCCTTGGCGTTCTTGAGCAGGACGGACGCCGGCGTGTAGTAGATCGGCGCAAAGATCATGGTAGCGCCGGCCTGCTTGGCCTTGGTCAGCTGGTTGGTAAAGCTCGTGGCGGAGTCGTCCTTAAAGGTCTCCTCGTCAACAATCTCGAGCTTGGATTTAGCGGCCTGAACCTTAAAGGAATCTGCGATGCCCGAAGAATAGGCGTCGCCGGAGTTATAGAACAGCACGAACTTCTCGTCCGCATACTTCTGCGCCAGGAACTTGGCAGCGTTGACGCCCTGGTTGGGATCGGTAAAGCAAACCTGGAAGACGCAATCCTTGCCCTTGGTGACGTCCTCGGAGGACGCGGACGGAGTGATCATGAACGTCTCGGGGTCGTTACCGCACTCGGCGGCAACGGCAACCGACGCACCCGTGGTGGTCGGGCCGACGAGGGCCTGCATGCCCCAGTCGAGCAGGGTGTTAAAGGCGTTGACGGCCTTCTCGCCGTCGGCCTGGTCATCCTCGGCCTTGCTGGCAAGCGGCAGCTCCTTGGTCGAGAAATCCTTGCAGCCAAGCTCGACACCCTGGGTAACGGACTTGCCGTAGGACGCGTTGGCGCCGGTCAGCGGGCCGATGGTGCCGATCTTAAACGAAGCGTCGCCCGAAGCGGAACCGCTGTCGCCGCCGTTGGAGGAGCAGCCAGCTAGAATAGACATCGCCCCCAGACCTGCTGCGCTCGCGATAACGCTCCTGCGATTCATAACAGGGTTCAATGACTTACCGGTGAGGCTCGACATGCGGCTCTCCTCTCAAATCTCGTCGGGTTTCGGTTACCCAACAGGCCATCCTTCGCCGTGTTCGGCGTTCGCAAAATAGTAGACGCTTTAGTTGAGAAAAGTGGCGATTATTTCAACTTTTCTTTTGTTTTGTCCGTTTATCCATAATTATGCGTATTTCTATTGGTTTATGCAGTTTAGCCACTTTATTGTGTGAAAGTAATGTTTCCATTCTGTTACAAGCGTCCCTGCCCTGATTAAAACAGCCTCACCGGTAGCGCTTTATGCGCACTTAGGCGGCGATGTACTTGCCGTCCTGGATCACATAGGCTGTAGCGGGCTTCTCGACTTGGCCCTCGTCGTTCCACGTGAGCTCGCCCGTCAGGCCCTCGATCTTGATCTTGCGCATGGCCTTGGCAAGATCGCCGGCAATGTCGGCGCCGTCGGCCGTAATGTCGATGTCTGCCTTATCGATAGCCTCGACAATCGCATGGACGCAGTCATAGGCATCGGCGGCAAACTGGTTGGGCGTCTCGTCGTAGGCGGCCTTATATGCCTTGACGAAGTCGGCGTTCTTCTCATCGTCGGCAGAGAACGGGGTCATGAGCAGCACGCCCTCGGCAAGAGAGATGTCGAAGCCCTCAACGGAGAGCAGGCCGTCCATGCCGTCGGTGCCCATGAGGGTCATGTCGTAGCCCATGTCCTTGGCGTTCTTGAGCAAAACGGACGCCGGCGTGTAATAGATCGGGGCAAAGATAAGCGTGGCGCCGGCCTCCTTGGCCTTGGTGAGCTGGTTGGTAAAGCTCGTGGAAGAGTCGTCCTTAAAGGTCTCGGTATCGACGATGTCGAGCTTGGATGCCTTGGCCTGCTCGGCAAAGGCGTCGGCAACGCCCGAGCTGTACGTATCGCCGGAGTTGTAGAACAGGGCGATCTTGGCGTCCGAATACTTCTCGGCCAAGAACTTCGCGGCGCTGGCGCCCATGGTGGGATCGGTGAAGCAAACCTGGAAGACCGTGATCTTATCCTTGGTCACGTCGAGCGACGAGGCCGAAGGCGTGACCATGAGCATATCGTCGGCAATCTCGCCCGAGACGGCGACGGCAGCACCAGTCGTGACGGGGCCGACGAGCGCCTGCATGCCCCAGTCGCACAGGGTATTGAAGGCGTTGATAGCCTTCTCGCCGTCGGCGACATCGTCCTCGGACTTAAGCGAGAGCTTGAGGTCCTTGGTCGAGAAATCCTTGGCGGCGAGCTTGGCGCCCTTCTCGGCCGAGACGCCATAGGTTGCCGCGGCGCCGGTCAGAGGGCCGATAACGCCGATCTTGAAGGTCTTGCCGTCATCGGCGGAGCCGCCGTCCGAGCCACCCGACGAACAACCAGCGAGTGCCGCGGTGCTGCCGAGCGCCGCGGCACCGGCGAGAAAGTTCCTACGGCTGAGTGTGCTGTTGATGTTGAACATGGTGTCCCCCTTTTTTTCGCTGGCCGCAGTGCGGCCGTCTTGCGGTACGAGGCAAACCTTATGGCGCAAACGTTGACAGTTTGTTACGGAAGTTCGTTTATAGCGAGCATGTTTCCAATGTTTCCGCAGCGTTTCGGGGGTGCCGTTTTGTGCGACTCCTGTTGCCTGGCGAGCACACGCCCTCGGTTCACGCTAGAATGCACTCAACCTTTAAGCGGTTAATCCATCCATAAGATGCACGAAGGAGCTATCTATGAGCGAACCCCTGCGCACCGTGAACGTCGGCCTCATCGGTCTGGGAACCGTCGGCGGCGGCGTGGCCCGCCTGATTAAGAGCCACCACGATGAGTACCTGGCCGCCTACGGCATCGACCTTAAGCTGACCCGCGCCTGCGCGCTTGCCTGGGAGCAGGCTGAAGCAGCCAGTATTGAGCGCGAGGCCTTTACGAGTGACTGGCATGATGTCGTCACCGACCCAGCCGTCGATATCGTCGTCGAGCTCATCGGAGGCGAGCACCCCGCGACCGAGATCTTCACCACCGCCTTCGAGAACGGCAAGCACGTCGTCTCTGCCAACAAGGCCCTGCTGGGCCGTCATGTCGAGACGCTCGCCGAGAAGGCGCGTGAGTGCGGCGTGCAGATTAAGTGCGAGGCCAGCTGCGGTGGCGGCATCCCCATCGTCAGCACGCTCGAGCACGACCTGGTGGGCAACAAGATCCTGACCATCGCCGGCATCCTCAACGGCACCACCAACTATATCCTGTCGCGCATGGACGCCGAGGGCGCCGATTACGCTGACGTGCTCGCCGACGCCCAGGCCAAGGGCTATGCCGAGGCCGACCCGTCCGCCGATGTCGACGGCTTCGACGCCGCCAGCAAGACGGCCATCCTCGCCTCCATCGGCTTTGGCACCCGCGTTACCACCGACGATGTGTACCAGCAGGGTATCCGCACCATCGGCGCCGAGGACATCGCCCAGGCCCGCGAGCTCGGCTACACCATTAAGCTGCTGGGCATCGCCCGCAACACCGACGCCGGCGTCGACGTTCGCGTGCATCCCACGCTGATCCCCGCCGACCACATGCTTGCCAAGGTCAACGGCGCCATGAACGCCGTCTACGTGGTAGGTGACGCCGTGGGCGAGACCATGTTCTACGGCGCGGGCGCAGGCTCCTTCCCCACCGCGAGCGCCGTCGTGGGCGATATCCTGTCGCTCTCCGAGCAGATCAGCCGCGGCGTGGCTCCGCTGCCCGAGATTGAGCCCTATGGCCACAACCTCGCCTTTAAGCCCATGGACGAGCTCCAGACCAAGTACTATGTGCGCCTGAAGGTCGCCGACCGCGTGGGCGCCCTGTCAGAGACGGTCGACATCTTTGCCAAGCACAACATCTCGATCTCGCTCATCAACCAGGTCGAGGACGGCAAGTCGGGCGTCAGCGATGCCTGCTCGGTCATCTTCCTGACGCACCGCGCGCTCGAGAAGGACGTCCAGGCTGCCGCCGCCGAGCTTGCCAGCGTCGACTGCGTGGCCGAGGTCGCCAACGTCCTGCGTATCGAGGACGTCGAGGCCTGGACCGAAGGCGTTATGGCCAACTAACCCAACGCTCGCCTAGCAATACGCGCCTTGAGGGCTCCCGTCCGACGTGGGACGGGAGCCCTTTTGTCACCCGCCCTAAGCACAACGGCAGAGCATATTTGCGCGAGCCGCTCATCGGTAACGCGGGCTACCGTTCACCGATATGCAAACGCGGCCGATTCCGGCTACCGCTACGCTTTGTTGCGAATGTCCGCCCGCGATGAGAGGAAGCACCATGTTGCTCGAGGGCAAGAAAGCAATCATCACCGGAGGCACGCGCGGTATCGGCTATGCCATCGCCTGCCGTTTTATCGAGGAAGGCGCTGCCGTCACCGTCTTTGGCTCACGCCAGGAGACTGCCGACGCGGCCGTTGAGAAGCTGGCAGCCGCCTATCCCGACGCCAAGGTCTGGGGCCGCTCCTGCGACCTCACCTCGCTCGAAGCCGTGACCGAGGCCTTTACCCAGGCTGCCGCCGACATGGGCGGCTTGGACACGGTCGTCAACAATGCCGGCATCTCCCAGCGCTCGCCGCTCCTTAACTATACGGCCGAGGAGTTCGCAAAGGTCATGGACCTTAACGTCGTCGCTGTCTTTAATGGCCACCAGGCTGCCGCCAAGATCATGACCGAGGCAGGTCATGGCGGCACCATCACCACCACGAGTTCGATGGTCGCCAAGTACGGTCAGCCCTCCGGCGTTGGCTATCCCACGTCCAAGTTTGCCGTCAACGGTATGGTCCAGTCGCTCTCGCGCGAGCTCGCCCCCATGGGCATTCGCGTCAATGCCGTCGCACCCGGCGTGACCAAGACCGATATGGTCGCCAACCTGCCCGAAGAGGTCATCAAGCCCATCATCGCCACCATTCCGCTGGGTCGCATGGGCGAGCCCGAGGATGTCGCCAACGCCTTTGTTTTCCTGGCGAGTGACATGTCCTCCTACGTCACGGGCGCCGTGCTCCCCGTCGACGGAGCCGCCCGCTCCTAAAGGTCGCAAGCCACGACTTCGAACCTCAACGAAGCTCAACGCAAAAGGCGCGCTGCCTGCATCAACCGCAGACAGCGCGCCTTCTATTATTTGGACGGAACCCGTATCCCGACATTCCTTGCTACTTACCGTCGTCGTCCTCGGCTTCTTCTCTTGCATAGAGCTCCAGCATACGGCGGCGGTATTCGCGTACGGCGAGCTTGGCGCGCTCCAGGCGGCGACGCTCGCGCTGGGTCAGCTCGGACGGGTCGACCTCGTCTCCATAGGTCTTATCGGCAAGCAGGTGCGCCGCGTCCACGATGCGGGCATCGATGTGGCCGCTCGCCGCCTCGGCAGAAAGACGCTCGGCAATCGTATCGAGCGTAGGCAGGCCCTCGAATACGCGACCATGGCCATGCGAAGTCAGCAGCTCATGCTCGCGCGCGAGCAAGCTCGCTAGGTCGTGGTGAGCGCGCAGGATGTCGAGCGCATCGGATGGATGCTCGGCAACCTCTGCCACGGCGGCGACCGGTGCGGCGTCGACCACGCGGTAGAAGAGCTGCGCGAGCAATGGCATCAAGAACACCGTGATGGCGCCGGCGGCAACCATAACCGACGCGATGTCTTGCGACAGCGCACCCGCGTTGACGGCAACGCTCGTCACGGCAACGATGATCGGCAGCGCCGTGGTGCAGTACAGGGCCACGGTAATGCGGCCATACGCCGAGACATCGCGCGTCGCAGGACAAATGCTCATAGAGATAAGAATGGGCACGGCACGAATAATCAACAACGCCACGATAAAGCCCGCGAGCAAGCCCGGGCGCGACGCCACGGCCGTCAGGTCGATCTTTGCGCCCGATACGGTAAAGAACACCGGAATCAAAAAGCCGTAGGCCAGGCCGTCGAGCTTGGTCTCGAGCGTATGGTTGCCCTCGGGGATGATATAGCGCAGGACAAAGCCGGCGGCAAAAGAACCCAACACGATGTCGAGATCAAAGACGGCCGAGAACGCCACGAGCGTGACCAGGATGAGCACCGTCAGGCGCACGAAGGTCTGCGACGTGGTATCGGCACGTTCCTCGACAAACGCAAAGAAGCGGCTGCCGACGCGCTTGGAGCGGCTCGGAACCACGGCCAGCAACACGCAAACCACCGCAAACAAGCCAAGGATTACGAGCGTTTGGATGCCAGTGCGGGCAGACAGCAACACCGACATAGCAAGCACGGGTCCAAGTTCGCCCCAGGTGCCATACGCGAGAATCGAGTCGCCCACGCGCGTGCCGGTGAGCGAGCGCTCACGCATGATGGGCACAAGCGTACCGAGCGCCGTCGAAGTGAGGGCAAGCGTCACGGCGATACCGTCGAAATGACTGACTGAGAACCACGGGGTAAAGCGCACGGCAAGCCAGGCGATACCAAACGTGACGACCCACGTCGCCAAGCCGTAGCGCCCCTCGACGCCCGTGATGCTCTTGGGGTCGATCTCAAAGCCGGCAAGCAGGAACAAAAAGGCCAGACCGAGCTCTGACACGAGCGAGACCTCAGCATCTACATGGATGACGCCGAGCATATGGGGTCCCAGCACCGCGCCGAGCACGAGCAAAAAGACCGTCTCGGGAACGGGTTTTCCGGGAATCGCCGAGGCGATAAAGGGGCTTGCAAAGGCCACGAGCGCGATGATGGCGAGCGAAACGAATGCCATGTGATGCCTTTCTCTTGTTTGCGCTTCACTGTAGCACCCTCGCCGTCCTCAACGCGCCGCGAGCTGTCGTATCATAGTGAGGTTTACAAACATGTGGCTCAAGGCGACTGCGAGGCCCGCCCCGCAAACCGACCGCTGCCGCATACCGTACCGTACGCCCAACCGATCAGGAAGGCAGGAACCAATGGTCTCTCGTATCTACGTGGAGAAGAAACCCGGGTTCGACGTCGAGGCTCAGCAGCTCAAGGGCGAGCTGACCGAGATTCTCGGCATCAAGGGCATCGAGGCCCTGAGGATCATCAACCGCTACGACGTCGAGGGCATCGACGAGGAGCTTTTCCGCTCCTGCGTGCCGACCGTCTTTAGCGAGCCCCAGGTCGATGTGACCTACGACGAGCTCCCCGCAAGCGATGGCGCCGTCTTTGCCGTCGAATTCCTGCCTGGCCAGTTTGACCAGCGCGCCGACTCCGCCAGCGAGTGCGTGCAGCTCATCAGCCAGGGCGAGCGCCCCGCCGTGCGCTCCGCCAAGGTCTATATGATCTCGGGCGCTCTGGACGAAGCCGCCATCGATGCCATCAAGCACTACGTGGTGAACCCCGTCGAGGCGCGCATCGCCTCGCTCGACCTGCCCGACACGCTGTACATGGAGACCCCCGAGCCCCAGCCCGTCGAGGTGCTCGACGGCTTCCGCGAGCTCGACGAGGCCGGCCTTGCCGCCTTTATCGCCGATCGCGGCCTTGCCATGGACGAAGCAGACATCGCCTTCTGCCAGCAGTACTTCCGCGATGAGGACCGCGACCCCACCATCACCGAGATCCGCGTGATCGACACCTACTGGTCCGACCACTGCCGCCACACCACCTTCGGCACCGTCCTGGACGACGTGACGATCGACGACGCCGTGGTGCAGCAGGCCTTCGACCGCTACATGGAGATGCGCCACGAACTCGGCCGCGACGCCAAGCCCGTCTGCCTCATGGACATGGGCACCATCGGCGCTAAGTACCTTAAGAAGACCGGCGTCATGACCGATGTCGATGAGTCCGAGGAGATCAACGCCTGCACCGTCAAGGTGAAGGTCGATGTCGATGGCGAGGACCAGGACTGGCTGTTCCTCTTTAAGAACGAGACCCATAACCACCCGACCGAGATCGAGCCCTTCGGCGGTGCCGCCACCTGCGTGGGCGGCGCCATCCGCGACCCGCTCTCGGGCCGCAGCTATGTGTACCAGGCCATGCGCGTCACCGGCGCCGGCGACCCCACCGTCCCGGTTTCCGAGACGCTCGAGGGCAAGCTGCCGCAGCGCAAGCTCGTGACCACTGCCGCCGCCGGCTACTCCAGCTACGGCAACCAGATTGGCCTTGCCACCGGTCAGGTCAACGAACTCTATCACCCCGGTTACGTGGCCAAGCGCATGGAGGTTGGCGCCGTCGTGGGCGCTACCCCGGCAAACCACGTTCGTCGCGAGTGCCCCGCCCCCACCGACAAGATCATCCTGCTGGGCGGCCGCACCGGCCGCGATGGCATCGGTGGCGCCACCGGCTCCTCCAAGACCCAGAACACCGAGTCCATCGAGACCTCGGGTGCCGAGGTCCAGAAGGGCAACGCCCCGGTCGAGCGCAAGCTGCAGCGCCTGTTCCGCCGCGGCGACGCCTGCCGTCTGATCAAGCGCTGCAACGACTTTGGCGCCGGCGGCGTCTCGGTCGCCGTGGGCGAGCTTGCCGACGGCCTGTATGTCGACCTTGATACCGTGACCAAGAAGTACGACGGCCTGGACGGCACCGAGCTCGCCATCTCTGAGTCCCAGGAGCGCATGGCCTGTGCCGTCGCCGACGGTGACGTCGAGGAGTTCATGGGCTACGCCGCTGAGGAGAACCTCGAGGCGACCGTTATCGCCGAGGTTACCGCCGAGCCGCGCATGCGCATGGCCTGGAACGGCGTCGCCATCGTCGACCTGTCCCGCGAGTTCCTCAACTCCAACGGCGCACCCAAGCACCAGGTCGCCCACGTGTGCGCCCGCAGCGTGTGGCAGCCCAGCTGGGCCGGCACCACGCTTGCCGGGCGCATGACCTCGCTTGTCACCGACCTCAACGTCGCTTCCAACAAGGGCCTTTCCGAGCGCTTCGACTCCACCATCGGCGCCGCGACCGTGCTCATGCCCTTTGGCGGCAAGACGCAGCTCACCCCAAGCTCGGCCATGGTCGCCAAGTTCCCCGTGGACGGCGAGACCACCACGGCGAGTGCCATGGCATGGGGCTTCAACCCCTATTTGATGGAGGCCGACCAGTTTGCGGGCGCCTACCTGTCCGTGGTCGAGTCCATCGCCAAGCTCGTTGCCGCCGGCTTTGAGCACAAGCGCGCCTACCTCTCCTTCCAGGAGTACTTCGAGCGCCTGCGCACCGAAGCAGAGCGTTGGGGCAAGCCCATGGCTGCCGTCCTGGGCGCCCTCATGGCCCAAGTCGACCTGGGTGCCGGTGCCATCGGCGGCAAGGACTCCATGAGCGGTTCGTTTGAGGACGAGACCGGCGAGCTCAACGTTCCGCCGACCCTGATCAGCTTCGCCGTCGCCGTGGGCAAGGCCGCCCGCGCCGTCTCGCCCGAGTTCAAGGGCCTCACGCACCGCGTCGTCCGCATTGCCCCCGCCACCTATGGCGAGGACTACCGTCCCGACGCCCAGCAGCTGCTCGCCGCGTTTGACGCCGTCGAGGCGCTCACTGCTACCGGCAACGCCCTGGCCATCTCCACGCCCGGCTACGGCTGCGGCGCCGAGAGCCTCTTTAAGATGTGCGTCGGTAACCAGATCGGTATCGAGCTTGCCGAGGATGTAGACGTGGAGAGCCTCTTCACCCCGCTCTACGGCAGCTTTATCGTCGAGCTCGCCGAGGACGCCGAGCTGCCCGAGGTCGCCGACGGCGTTGTCGTCGAGCCCCTGGGCACCACCGTCGAGGGCTATGTCATCGACACCGGCTCCGAGGTCATCGAGCTCGCCGAGCTCCAGGAGGCCTGGGAGAGCGGCATCGAGAGCGTCTTCGCCTACCGCAGCGCCGGCGAGACCCCCGAGGTCGAGACCATCGACTTCCGCGCCAAGGATATCCACGTGTACGGCGGCGCCAAGATCGCCCGCCCGCGCGTGATCATCCCCGTGTTCCCCGGCAACAACTGCGAGTACGACAGCGCCCGCGCCTTCCGTGCCGCCGGTGCCGAAGCCGACACCTTCGTGATCAACAACCTCACGCCCGAGGCCGTCGCCGAAAGCACCCACGAGCTTGCCCGTCGCATCCGTGCAAGCCAGATCGTCATGATCCCCGGCGGCTTCTCGGGCGGCGACGAGCCCGACGGCTCCGCCAAGTTCATCACGGCGTTCTTCCGCGCTCCCGAGGTCACCGAAGCGGTCCGCGACCTGCTCAAGGCCCGCGACGGCCTGATGCTGGGCATCTGCAACGGCTTCCAGGCTCTGGTCAAGCTCGGCCTGGTGCCCTACGGCGACATCGTCGACGCCACGCCCGATGCGCCCACGCTGACGTTCAACACCATCGGTCGCCATCAGAGCCGCCTGGTGCGCACCCGCATCTCGTCCAACCTGTCCCCGTGGCTGTCGCAGTGCAGCCTGGACGACCCCTACACCGTCGCCATCAGTCACGGCGAGGGCCGCTTCGTCGCTAACGACGAGGTGCTCGCCCAGCTTATCGCCAACGGCCAGGTCGCCACGCAGTACGTGGGCGAGGACGGCAAGCCCAGCATGGATCTTTCCGTCAACCCCAACGGCTCCGCACTCGCCATCGAGGGCATCACGAGCCCCGACGGCCGCGTCCTAGGCAAGATGGGCCACGCCGAGCGTCGCGGCGACAACCTGTACCGCAACGTGCCCGAGCATGTCCCCGGCGATAAGTTCATGCCGATCTTTGAGAGCGGCGTAGCCTACTTCGCCTAAAGCTTTCCCATCGGGTACAATCCCCTCGGGTAACATCACCCGCCACCGGCACTCCCGGTGGCGGGTTCTTTTTTGCTTCGCGCATATAGGAAGGACATCATGGAAAGCCGCAAGCCGTATCTCGCCACCCTGCCCGGACTCATCCTGGGCTGCCTCGTTTGCTGCGCGCTCTGGGGATCGGCCTTTCCCTGCATCAAGATCGGCTACGGCCTCTTCGGCATCCCCGCGCACGATAGCGCCTCGCAGCTGCTCTTCGCGGGTCTGCGCTTCACGCTTGCCGGCGCCCTGGTTATCGTTGGGATGAGTGCGGCCCAACGCCGCCCCCTCATTCCGCAGGCTCGCGACATCAAGCCCATCTTTGTCTTGTCGCTCTTCCAGACTATCGGGCAGTACTTCTTTTTCTATCTGGGCCTCTCGCGCGCCAGCGCCATGTCGAGCTCCATCATCGAGGCCAGCGCCAACTTCCTCGCAATCCTCTTTGCCGCCCTGGCATTTCACACCGAGAAGCTCAATACGGCCAAGGTGCTTGGCTGTGCGCTGGGCTTTGCCGGCGTCGCGCTCGTCAACATCTCGGGCGCAGATGGCACCTTTGGCTTCAGGCTCGATGGCGAAGGCTTTATCCTAGCCTCCACTGTCGCGGGTGCTCTTTCGACCTGCCTGATCGGCATCTTCTCGCGCAAGCACGACGGCGTCTTGCTTGCCGGGTGGCAGTTCTTGGTCGGCGGCCTGGTCCTCACCGCCATCGGCTTTTTGATGGGTGGCGCGCTCTCCCCCACGGCGATTGCCCCCGCCATCGTGCTCATCATCTACATGGCGCTTATCTCCGCAGTGGCCTACTCGCTGTGGTTGCGCCTGCTTGCCGTCAACCCCGTCAGCCGCGTCTCGGTCTTTGGGTTTATGAACCCCGTCTTTGGTGTGATGCTGAGCGCGCTGCTGCTCGGCGAGGGCGCTGGCACGAGCCCCGTTACCGTCATCGTTGCCCTGCTGTTGGTCTGCGGCGGCATCATCATCGTCAACAAACCCAAAAAGGCCTAGCGAACTGCTCTGATTTAGCAGAGGGGATTCACATACTTTAGTTTAATGGAGTACATCGGAGAGCCAAGGGCCGCTATGCACGCAAGCGTGTGCCCCTTTTCCTAGCGTATCTGGACGCCGGCTTTCTTTTTCTCGGCCTTGACGCGGTAGAGCTCCACATCGGCAGCGCGAAGCAAGTCTTGCCAGGTATCGACACCGTCGCCGACCCGTGCGTAGCCGATGGACATCCGCAACAGATACGGAACCTCGGCGCGCGCGAGCTCGTCGTTGATTGTCGCGCACAGATGCATGATATCCTGTTCCGCCACTGCCTTTTGGAGCACCACGAACTCATCGCCGCCATAACGTGCGATAAAGCCGCCAGACGCCGAGCAGACTTCTTTGAGCGCAGCGGATATGACCTGAAGAGCGTGGTCGCCCTCCACATGCCCATAGCGATCGTTAATCTGCTTAAAGCCGTCGGCGTCCATCATAAGCAGATATACATCTTCGGCCTGATCCACATTTGAGAAGAGCGACAGCATATAGGTCTCAAAACGGTTGCGATTGTTAAGTCCAGTCAACGGGTCGGTCGAGATGAGCTGCTCCTGGTAGATGATGTAGAGCAGCAACATGCTAATCATTATGCCGACACAAAGGCCGGGCACCGAGTATACGACCTGAAAGGTACCGCCCACTAGGGCCGGAATGGCGAAAAATGCCAAGGTTCGATAGATGGCCTTCGTCTGCAGGCTCTCGACCCTGCGAGATTGCACAAACGCATGCAGGGACGTATGTATAACGTAACAGTAGCTGACGATGGGCTGGATCATATAGGCAAAGCCGCGACGATACACGCCCTGCGAATCGATATAGAACAGGGCGTGCGTCCAGTAACTGGTAAACGCCAGCACGACCACCAGAGCCGTAGGCAACGCTACAAGCACCACCCTATAGCGCGAGGTCAAAAGGCGAGAACCCTGCACCGTCTCGGAATAGATAAACCAAATGAGACACGCGATAGCAAAGAGCGAAAACGAAACCGCGTTGGAAATCCAGTTGGCAGCAATGCCCAACGTGCCGTCCACACCGTCCGAAAGCGTCCAGATCATATCGAATAATATGTACGCGGCAGAGGTGTAGCCAAGCATGCTAAACAATAGCTGCTGGGTGCTCGAGAACAAGGAGCGACGACTTCGCACGGCAAGCCCGATAAGAACAATCATGCATAGCACGAATATCTCAATCTTGAGTGCCTTAACCACTAGCGCCATCCCTTCAATATCCAAGTGGTCAGAATCGCCCAATTCGAATCAGGGCAATAAACACCCCTTTACTCCGCAGGGGTAAAGGGGATAATAGCAGAGCGCCCGAACATCACTGCAAAACAGTTTCTGTTCGGGCGCCCATACGGCGCGAATTGCACACGCCGGCATCATTGATGGGTATCGATCGCTACTCGCCATCGATGTCAGTCGCGACGGCCTCCTCGATGGCCTCGACACCGACAGGCGACAGATCCTCCTTGCCTTGGCAGAACTTCTTGTCGACCCAGCCAGTCAGAATCGGAGCCATGATCGCCGTGATGATAACGGCGGTGGCGATCTGAGCGTACGCGGTGGGCGCAAGCTCGGCGTAGCGCGGTGCGACCTCGGCGAGGGCAACCGGTGTGGTCATAGCCGTGCCGGCAATGGTGGAGCAAGCCACAGCGGCCTTGCCATTGCCGCCGCACAGACGCTCGAACGCAAAGGTGATGGGACCGACGACAAACAGCGTGACAAGGCCCAGCAAGATGCCGGAAATACCGCCGGTGATAAAGCTCGACAGGCTCATGGACGCACCGAGCTGAAATCCGATGACGGCAATCGCGGGATTGGCACCGGGAACCAGCAGGTTCTTGATAAACGGGAACAGGTTGCCCAGAACCATGCCAATAACGAGTGGCAAGATGGAGCCGATAATGGTGCCAATGGGAATGTTGGCGAGGCCGGAAACACCGAGGATGATCATCGTGACGGCGGGGCCAGCCGTAAAGAACAGGATACCGACGGCGCCCTGCTCGGACTCATCGCCGAACTCGCCCATGATGCCCGTATAGAGCGCCATGTTGCAAAACGTGATGCCGCCGATGATAGACACGGAGCTCAGACCCAGGAAGTTGTCGTTAAAGAAATATGCTACGCCCAGGCCGAGGGCCGCTGCGACGACCAGCTTGGGGATCAGCACGACGATACCGGTCTTGATGGCACCCGGCGTGGACTTAAAGCTGATGCCGGCGCCCACAAACAGCAGGATCGCGGCGACGATGGTATTGGAGCCACCGCGGCAGGCAGCCGTAAAGAAGCCGCCGATCTCAAAAACCTGCGGGCAGAAGGTGTTGAGCAAAAGACCGACGATCATCGGATAGATCATGATGTCGCCCGGGATGCGCGGGACCTTGAATTTCTTTTGCTCGTTGGCGGTCGCTTCCTGTGCCATGAAACCCCCATTTCCGCTGACGGGGTACAAAAGCCCACGTCACGCTTTGCTACAGTAAAGTTTGACCATGGTACCAGAAGAAATAGACCAGCTCGGTGAAAAATTCGACAAGTTGGGATGGAACGAGATTCGGCGCCCGCGACGCCACCCCTATATAAGGCTCAAGACGATATAGAGTACGATGCCCGAGACGCAGCACCACAGCATCGATTTTGTCTTGACCGCCACGACCACGACGCCGGCGGCCGCAATCCAGGGAACCAAGGCAGGCCAGAGCCCCGCGTCGAACGCGCCGGGACTCACCAAGTCGTTGGCGACCAGCGCGGCAAAGGCAGCGGGCGGGATATAGCCCAGGGCCTCGGTAATGCGGGGCGACAGCGTTCTCCCGCGCAAGGCAAACGCCGGCGCGATGCGAAAGAACGCGATAGCAGACCACGACGACAGCCACAGAACCAAGAACTCGTTAACGGGCATCGCGGGCACCTCTTCCGTCAAATACAGCATCGCACGCCAGCGCAATGGCAATGCCGACCACGACGCTTGCCGGCACGGCAATATTCGTGAGGCCCAAGAACTTGCATACGGCGACGGACACCGCGCCCGAAACCGCCGCGACAACGTTGCCGCGCGACAGCCGCTGCGAAAAGAGTAGACAGATAAAGAGCGACGTGCAGACGAAACTCGCAATAGCGGTGGGAACATCGACAACGGCACCGACGATGGCACCCATCGTGCACGAAGCGCCCCATGTCACGATGAGGATCACGTTGAGCACGAAGGATTCGCGCGGGCCCCAATCCTCCCCCTCAACCAGCTTGGCAAGCGAGATGCCGTATGCCTCCTCGGTGAGCGTCGCGGCAACAGCCAGCGTCTGACGCTTCGAGGCGCCCGCCAGATGGGGTGCGATCGATGCCGAATAAAGTGCAAAGCGCGAGGAGATGGCGGCGACGCTCGCGATAATCGAAGGTGCCGGTACGCCCGCCAGCCAAAGATTGCAGATCATAAACTGGCCGCTGCCCGTCACAAACGTGCTGCTCAGAGCAAAGACCATCCAGGGCTCCATTCCCGTCTGCCCCATGATCATTCCGCACGGCGCGCCTATCGCAACATAGGTAAGCATCACCGGCCAGACGGTTCTAACGATTTTGAGCACCATACGCTTCTCATCCTGACAAGGTCTCCGAGCCGCATGTAGCGACACGGCAGAATCATCATCCGACAGC
This sequence comes from Collinsella sp., assembly GCA_048205975.1. Lineage (GTDB taxonomy): Bacteria > Actinomycetota > Coriobacteriia > Coriobacteriales > Coriobacteriaceae > Collinsella. The sequence goes on along the minus strand of DBEWTI010000021.1, from coordinate 34,928 downwards.
AACCGAGTTCGCCTACAATTGCCACCGGATCGAAAGACACAACTTTTTAGGAAGTCATTATGACAGCTATCGATCGAGACCGGGCGCGCGCGGCCTTCAAAAGCTACACCGATGCCTACGACGCCACCAACCCACGCATCGCGCTCAAAATCGAGCATACGTACCACGTGGCCGAGGCATGCGATGCCGTAGCGCGCGAGCAGGGCTGGTCGTCAGAAGATATTGACCTAGCATGGCTTTGCGGCCTGCTACACGATATGGGCCGCTTTGAGCAGCTGCGACGCTGGGACACCTTTAAGGACGCCGAGAGCATGAGCCATGCGGCGCTGGGCATCGAGGTCCTCTTTGGCGAGAATCCCGCCGATGCACCCGCCGTAACAAGCATCCGCGACTTTATCGATGACCCGGCAGAAGATGAGCTCATCCGAGCGAGCATTGCCTATCACAGCGATTTCCGTCTACCCGCGCAGCTCGACGTGCGCACGCGAAGCTTCTGCGATATCGTGCGCGATGGTGACAAGATCGACATTATGCGCACCATCGCCGACAGCACCGTCGACACCATCCTCAAGGTGGACGAGGACGCGTTTCTAGCCAGTCGCTTCTCGGCACCGACGCTTGCCGCCTTTGACGAGCACCGCTGCGTCACGCGCGATGAGCGCGATGAGCCCGCAGACTACCTGGTGGGACTCATCTGCTTTATGTTTGAGCTCGTCTATCCAGCGAGCCGCGCGCTGGCGCGCGAGCAGGGCGATATCCACCGCCTGCTCGACGCGCCCTTTGGCATTGCACGGCCTTTTAGCGACCCCGCCACGCAAGCAACCTGGGAGCGCCTAAAGAACGAGATGCGCACTTGGCTGGCGCGCGCCTAGTGCTCAAGCTGAGCTAGGAGCTCCTCAACGATCTCAACGGCATCGCCGACGACCTTGTACTGGGCGGCACCGAAGATGGGGGCATCCGGGTCCTCATTGATGGCGACAATGCACTCCGCCCCACCGATGCCGGCGAGATGCTGGATAGCACCCGAGACACCGATGCTCACGAGGAGCTTGGGCGAGACCGATACACCCGTCTGGCCAATTTGGTGGCGATACTCCAACCAGCCTGCCTCCACAATGGGACGCGTGCAACCAAGCTCGGCACCCAGGGCATCGGCGAGCTTTCGCATCAGGGGCAGATTCTTCTTGGAACCAATGCCGCGACCCACCACGACCAGACGCTCGGCATCGGCAATTGAGGCCTGTTGTCCCCATTCCTCGGCGGGAATCGAGATCTCGACGCGGGCCTCAACGTCATCCGCAAGCACTACCTGGGTAATCGTGCCGGAGCGGCTATAGTCAAACTCGGGCGCCTTAAAGATGCCGGGGCGCACCGTTGCCATCTGAGGACGGTGGTTGGGGCAGATAATGGTGGCCATCAGGTTGCCGCCAAACGCCGGGCGCGTCTGCTGCAGCAGACCCGTCTCCGTATCCATAGAAAGCACCGTGCAATCGGCCGTAAGGCCCGTCTGCAAGCGCACAGCCACACCGGGCGCCAGCTCGCGACCAAAGGCGGTCGCGCCGTACAGAATGGCCTCGGGCTTGCGCTCGGCCACCAAATCGTAGATCAGGCGAGCATAGACCTCCGCGTCGTTCTGACGCAGGCGCTCGTCACGACAGACCAGAACTTCGTCCGCGCCGGCACAAACCAGGTGTTCGAGGTCCCCGAGCGAGCCCTCGGAACCCATGCCGATCAGCGCCACCAGGCGACAGCCGCGTGCATCAGCAAGCTCGCGCCCCTTGCCCATGAGCTCGAAGGCCACGGATGCCACGGCATCGTGCTTGTCAGTTTGCACGAAGACCCAAATGTCTCGATATGCGTCAAGGTCTACCGCGCCAGCGGCCTCGTCGCGCTCGATCGAGATGGCGTTGACGGGGCAGGCGTCGACGCACCCGCCGCACAGGATACAGCCGTCGGTTACGCGGGCACAGCGATTGGGGCGCTCGCCCTCCACCACAATGCCGCCCGAGGCGCAGGCGCGAACGCAGCGACCACAGCCGATGCAGACTTCGCTATCGATGATCAGCCCGCTCATCTATGCCATCCCCTCGATAATCTTGGCAAGTTTTACCGCCTGCTCGGACGCCGTTCCCTCAACGGCCTCGCACGTTTGGTCACGGTCGGGCACAAACGAGCGCACGACCTGCGTCGGTGATCCGGCAAGGCCGCAGCGTGCGGGGTCGGCGTTCACGTTGGCAGCGTTGACCACGCGCACGTCTGCATCCTCGGCCGCGCGAATACCGGCAATACTCGGCATGCGCAGCTGGCCAATCTCCTTGGCAGTCGTCATCGCACACGGCATCTCCAGGTACACCGTCTCCTCGCCGGCATCGCAGCCGTGGACGATCGCCAGCGAGCCACACGTCGTAAATCCCGCGCTCTGCACACAGCTCACGTCGGTCACGCAGGGGATCTCAAAGGCGCCGGCCAGCTCGGGGCCGATCTGGGCCGTATCGCCGTCCACTGCCATCTTGCCGCAGATGAGCAGGTCAAAGTCCTCATCGAGTGCCTCGATGCCGCATTTGAGGGCATAGGTGGTGGCTAGGGTATCGGCACCCGCAAAGGCTCGGTCGGTCAGCAGCAGCGCGTCGTCGGCACCGCGGGCGATGCAGTCGCGCAGCAGCGATTCGGTCGCGGGGATGCCCATCGACACCACCGTCACACGCACGTCCATGCCAAAGCCGATAAAGTCGTCCTTCAGCGCTAGCGCACATTCGAGGGCACTTGCATCGAAGGGATTAATGACCGCCTGCTTGCCATCACGCACGATAGTATTGGTCTTGGGGTCCATCTTGACCTCGGTGCTTCCGGGCACCGCCTTGACGCACACCACCATATGGAAATCACTCATCTTCACGCGTCCCCTTTCTGGACGAGTTCATCCAAGAGCTTCTCCGTAAACAGGTTGCCGCGACCCAGCTGGCCGGCAGGGTCGAGCTGGAGTTTGAGACGCGCCGACTCGACCATGGCCTCGCGGCCGTACATCGTCTCCAAGAAGCCCGCCTTGATCTTGCCGACGCCGTGCTCGGCGGAGACGGCACCGCCCATGGCCGTGACCTCGGAAGCCCACTGGGCAAAGAGTTCTCCACCACGACGGTAGTCTTGCGCGTCGCGCGGCAGGATGTTCACATGCAGATGGTTGTTCCCGATGTGTCCCCAGGCAGCAGACTCAAGCCCGCTTTCGGCCAGCGTGCGGCGATAGAGGGCCACGACATCGGCAAGGCGTGCATTGGGCACCGACATATCCGATCCCAGCTTGGTAATGGTGGGGTCGATGCGGCGACGCTCGTCAATGAGCATATTGACACTCTCGGGGACCGCGTGGCGGAAGAACCGCTGGCACTCGCGATCGACTTCGGTGCGGGCGACCCATGTCGCATCGTCGCGGCCGCCCGCAAGCTCCAGCACCCATCCCAAGTGGTACAGCTCCTCGGTCGCCTGCGCCTCGTCATCGCAGTCGAGCTCCACGTAGACACAGACCTTTGCCTCGTCGTCGAGCGCCGGCAGCGAGGCAAACGCTGTCGACTGCTCGCGCTGGCGACGCAGGATATCCAGGGCGCCAGCATCGAAATACTCAATAGCGGCGGCATGGGACAGCACGGGACGCACGGAATCGGTAAAGGACACGGCCTTGTCTTCGCTATCGAAAAAGCAACTCACACCCCATACGACCGAAGGTGCCGCCTGCAGGGCGATCTCGAGCTCGGTAATGACGCCGAGCGTGCCGCACGCACCGATAAAAAGATCGATGGCGTCCATATCGTCCGCAACAAAATACCCCGAGGCATTTTTGGTCTTGGGCATGGTGTAGTCAGGAAGATCAAGCTCGAATGTATGACCCTCTGCCGTCACAAGCGACAGGTGGCGGCCCTGGGCAAAAGCCTCGCCGCGCTGAAGCTCAAGCAAATCGCCATCAGCCAGCGCGACGTGGAGTCCCGTGATATGCGGGCGCATGGGACCGTAAGCGTAGCTGCGGGCGCCAGAGGCGTTGCATGCCGCCATGCCGCCCAGACAGGCAGATGCCTCGGTGGGATCGGTGGGAAAGAACTGCTCGGGGGACTCTTGGAACTCCTCGTAGGCCTCAAGCGACGCCTGGTCCCAACCAGCGGTCGGCAGTACCTTCTTGCTCAGCTGCTTACGCAGCTCCGAGAGCACAACGCCCGGCTCCACGCGCAGCAGAAATTGGCCTTGTTCATCGCGGCGAAGGCCCAAGTAGCGATTCATACGGGAAGTATTGAGGATATGCCCACCGTGGGGCACGGCACCGGCGGCAAGGCCAGTTCGGGCGCCCTGAACCGTTACCGGAACACGCTCGGCATGGAGCGTTTCCAAAATGGCACGGACCTCGTCTTCCGTTGTCGGAAACGAGATGCTCGACGCTTCGCCCGATGCGCGAGATTCATCGCGGCCATACTCTTCGAACTCGTCGGTGAAGGGTTTGATGGTTGCAGACACGCGAACTCCCCCTTTAGCTAACTACAGTGTTTGCAGGGAGATGTTACCGCATCGTTTCGTCGACGTGTTCGAGACCGTCTCCATAATTGGCGATTTTTACGTTCGTGCAATTCGGCGAGCGGCTTGATTTCCTCGGCAGACGATGCTTTTGACACATATCGCCCCGCCGTCGCCGATCGCGTAAATGTCGCTCGAAAAAAGTTGGAGTATTTTTTACTGACTTTTACCTGCGGAGATGTCAATCCGTCAAGCATTTGGTCAGAAATTGGTCAAGTAGCGGCTGATACGGTCGGCGTCGACAGCCAAAACCGATAGAAGTTTTGGTCCCAGAAGCAGGGAGGTTCCCATGGCATATTACTGGCCCCAGTACGGCGTCGCCATCGAGGTCGACGACGATCCCTATCTCCTGCCTTTCGACGAAGAGGCGTTCCCCGATACGGCGGTCTACCACGTCACCACCGATGTTATCTGCGACCCCGAGTCGTTCTCGGCGCTCGCCCACCACATCGCGCGTATCCACAACATCGAGCTCCCTCACGACTTTGACGAGCTCATCTACTCGCGCCGCCTGATGCTTCACATGCTCTTTGGAGCGGACCCGTCCACGTTCGCACGTGTCTATACCACCAAGGACGCCGCATGAGTGCGAAGAAGCCGCCCCGCCTTGCAGGACTGGGGCGTCGCAAGAAACTCGTCGTTGTCTGCCTGGCTATCGTCTGCGCCCTTGTCGCCGTAGGGCTATACGCCTGGCAGTCGCAGCCCGTGCCCGAAGCGGGCGCCTCAGTCACGACGGCAGAGGGTAAATCGCGCCAAGAAATCCAAGATGAGCTCGATGCCATCGTCCGCGACAACATGATGACGATTTCGGTCGCGCCGGTCGCTCAGCTGCAGGAGAACGGCAAGCTGCGCGTCAACGTGCAAAACGTCCAAGACAATATATTTCCCCAGCGATTCCGCGTCATCCAAAACGACGAGACCATGTACGAATCCGGTGTGGTCGAGACCGGCAAGACAATCGAGACGTGCCCCGCCGGCAACATCAAAGAAGGCGAGGCGTACATCGAGATCCAGGCACTCGATGCCAAGACCCTTGACAGCCACGGCAATCCGACACGAGTCAAGGTACGGGTTGAGCAAACCGAGAACTAGCTTTTCCGGCCGACGCGGCACCGCATGCAATTCATCAGCATTCGTCCAATCATCGCGGGGACGGCCCGCGGCGAATAGAAAGGAACGACCATGGACATCACCAGGAACATGAACGGAGCCAGAGCGCTCGTCGTGGGCGCAGGGCTCGCGCTCGCGCTCGCAATGGGCGCCGCCCCGACGCCAGCTCTGGCAGCCGGGCGCGCTGGAACCACGAAAGTAATGGTCAGGACCGAGATCGACAACGTTGAGTTCAAAGTTCCGACGGTTATTCCCTTCGTCGCCAAGGCCGACGGCACGCTTCAGGGCCCCTCAGAAGACGCGACCACCATCGACAATCATTCGGCCTACGGCATCCATGTCACCAACATGAAGATCGACGCCATGAACACCTGGACCATTGCCGCCGACGCCAAGGCCGGAACCGCGCAGAACTCCATCGACTTTAAGGTCGGCCCCGACGGCGCACTCCAGAACGCCAGCGCCGCAATGCAGGGGACGGGCCTCGATCTTTCCAAGAATGCAGCCTTCGACATGGGCTACCAGGGCATTGCCGGCGGCACGGACAAAATTAAGCTCAAGACAAGCGGAAACGTCGCCCGCGTCACGCGCGACATCTTCCACGTAACCGGCGAAGGCGATCAGGTTGCAACGATCACCTGGACGGTCGAGCCCGGTGCGCACACGGCATAAGGCCGTCGCCCTGGCCGCCGCCGTCAGTATCCTAGCGTTTGCGCCAGCCATGGCCTTTGCCCAGCAAGAACAGGCGCAGGCCGCCACGCAAGTGACGGTCGACCTCTCGGAGCTCGACCGCGGCAACCGCGAGGAACCGTTGGCACAGACAGACGACAGACGATGGCTCTTGGCAGCAGGCGCCACGGCAGCAGGCGCGGGAACCGCCGGCCTCGGTCTGCACATCAAACGCAGCCAGAAACGAAACACGGACAGGCCGCACTAAATTAGCTAAGGAGACCCCATGGCATCGAAGAACCTTTTGCCCGTCGTCGCACTCTGCGGCGCGCTCGCAACCGGAACGCCTGTCGCCGCTTGGGCGACTCCCGTCATGGCAGGCTCCTTACCATCAGTCCTAAGCTCCGCACCAAATCCGTCGAGCGCCATTGTGTGCAAGCGTTTCTCGATCGCACAGGCAGCAATCTCAACCTCGGGATGCCTTCGTCGTAATACGGACGACTCGATAGTCGTGGATATCAAGCGTTCGAACAAGGCAAACGGCTCCCAGGCGGGGTGCGCCGTCTGCACGTGGCGCTCGGTTGTGCTCGATGCGGATGGCGATCCATGCAATTTAGAGCTGCGCATCGACATCGCTTCGGTCGATGACTCGGCGAACGGAGCGAAGGTCGCCTTCGACGGTACGTTTTTTGAGAAAGGAGGCGGTATATGTCTGGGCTGCGCCGCCGCGAATGCAGATGATGCGCAGCCCACCCTCTCATTCACGGCATCGTTGCGGCTGACCAAAGCCGGTACCGATGCCATCGCGGCGGGAGAAGCGTCCCTGCTGTTCTACGCCGTCAGCACCAAAGACACAGACGCTCATTTCGAGAAGCCAGCCGGATCACTCAGCCTTACACGAGGGATAGAGGCAGGCCCTATTGAAATCGATGCCCACGCGCAAAGCAGGCAACGCATTCTTGCCGACCCGGCGCTTCTCGAAATGGAGTGGAACGGATCCGGAGCCATCGGAATTCTTCCTTCCGCGCTTGACGCCAAGACGCTCCCCTCAAACGACGAACCCATCAACGCAACCATACAAGAAGAGAGCGCGGACAAAGAAGCAGGTGCGGGCGACACGCCGTCGCCGACAAACAGCGTCCCAGCTTCTTTCGAAGCACCGAATGGGCCCGCTACCGATTCAAACGATCCCGAGCTCGCAGACAGTCTGGGGCTTGCTGATCCTCAAGAGATCGATGAAGGTAACTGCTGCGTGCTTGCCGCGCTCGACCACACAGAGGTCATCGACGCTGCGAACATCGAAGTTGCCGCCGCCAATCAGCCCGTCCGCAAGTCGGCCATCATCGCATTTCCCGAATCCATCGAAGTCGTCTTTTTGCCATCGGGCGAGGTCGTGGCCCCAACACTGCTCACCTTGTTGGGCGCCAAGAATACTAGAAACGAAATTAAAAAGGTCACGGTTGTCGACCCTGCAACGACCGCCAAGCTGCGTCTATACGCCGTTGCTCCAGACGGAGGCAAGACCTTGGAATTCGATGGCGACACACTTCTAGCCTGGCGACGTCTGGACATTATGCAAGACGTCTCGTATCAGATCGAACTCGAAGGGTTTGATCGTGCCCGCGATGCCAATATCATCGCCGCGGCTATTGAATTCCCGCAGCGGCTTATGACACTGCGCTTTGAATACTATCCCTATGTCCCGACAACCACCTGAGGCTTAAATGCTGCGCACCATCCCTAATACCACTTATATAACGTATTAGATGAGTCGCGATGTGCCTCGCATTTCGTTCTGCTACGATTGCCACGTTGGCATCAATACAGGAGGGCTCATGCCGGGCTTGGGAACAATCATCAACGTTGTGCTTTTAGTTGCGGGCGGTCTTTTGGGATTAGTGGGCGGCCGCTTCATTACACCGCGCATCCAAGACACGCTCATGAAAGCATCGGGGCTGTGCGTCCTGTTTATCGGCCTGGGCGGCACCATGCAAAAGATGCTCATCATCGATGGGAAGGCACTGGCGACCACTGGTACCACCATGCTCATTGTCTCGTTCGCCCTCGGCTCGCTCATCGGCGAGGCCATCAACTTGGAGGCCGCCATTGAAAACCTTGGCGAATGGCTCAAGCGCAAAACCGGCAGCGAGGGCGATAACGAGTTCACCAACGCTTTTGTCTCGACTTCACTCACCGTGTGTATCGGCGCCATGGCCATTGTGGGATCGATCCAGGACGGCCTGCTCGGCGACTGGTCCACGCTTGCCCTCAAGGGCGCGCTGGACTGCATCATCGTCTGCACCATGACGGCGTCGCTTGGCCGCGGCTGCATTTTCTCCGCCCTGCCCGTCGCCGTGTTCCAGGGGACGATCACGCTGTTTGCCGGCGCACTCTCCCCCATCATGACTACGGCAGCCCTCGACAGCCTTTCGCTCGTAGGCTCCATGCTCATCTTCTGCGTCGGCGTCAACCTCATCCGTCCTCAGACCTTCCGCACGGCCAATATGCTCCCCTCCGTCGTCATCGCCGTCATCTACGCCCTCTTGTTCTAAATCTATCTACATAGCGGTATCTCGAACACCTGTTTGATGCTGTGCTATGATATGAGGTCACCGAAGCTGCGTTAGGAGAGGAGAAGCGGTGGCCGACCAGGACGTCAAGATGCTCATCGAGCGCATTATGGCCGAGGCCCGGACCCATCAGTCCGCCCGCTTCTCAAACGAAATCTATGCTGACGAGCCGATTCTCAAGACCGGTCGTCAGATGCAGAACTTCCTCCCCGACCAGTACCGCAAGATGCGCGAGATATCACGCTGGCAAGAGGATCCCAAAGGCGGCGCGGGACGTTGGCTATCGGAGGCGGAGCTCTTTTACCGCCAAGGCCTGCTGATGGCCGACTTCGAGGACGATTGCCCCTACAACGGCACCTTTAAGTCGTACTTTCCCACCTACAATGCCATGAGCGATCGACAGTTGCGCGGCTACTTTACCTGGCGTGCCCAAGTGCGCCGCGGAACCGTCGAGGAAACGTCTACATCCTTTGCCTTTCTGTATCTCTATGAGCTGATTTGCGGCATTGGCGTAGATGATCCGCTCGAAGGTTTTAACAAGATCAAGGCCTTTTGGGATGCCTACCGCGCCTTTGAGCCCGGCATCGACCGGTTTGCGCGCGTGTGGCTTCAGGATTACGCCGTGTTCCACGCGCTCGACCCCAAGCTGCTTCGTGACTCTAAAACCGTCATGTTCGATAACGCCCTTATCGAGCTGCGGCACGCGGCACGAGACCTTGTGCCAGCGCCGGCACCGTCCGGCCAGACCCCCAAGCGTCGCAAAACCTCCGAGCCCACGCTCCCCCTTCCGCCCGATGAGGTGCGCGAGGAGCGACTCATGGCCGCCATCAACGCCCTCTCCACGTACAACCTAAGTAACTCGCGGCTCGACCGCAGCCACCACCGCGATCTGCGCCACGTGGCATGCGCCGTGTATGTCCGCATGGCGCGCTACTATGACACGCACCGAAAGAGTGGCATTGTGGCGAGCCTGTTTGGGGAGGAGGCGGCCATGCCCTACACCATGTTTGCCTCGGCCGTATTCTTTGCCCCCGAGCGACACGAAGACTGCGAATACCGTTTGGACCCCATTCACATCTATCGATGCCAACACGGCTTTTGGGAATGCATGCGCATCCACGGCAGCAGGCAAAAGAGCAGCAAGCTCGGCGACATGATGCGAGCCTGCGACCAGCGCCTTCGCCTGGCGCTCGACCCCAAGCATCCGCTGAAAGAGGAAAACGTCCCCAAGTATTTAGCCAAGATTATTGATGACGAAATTATGGCGTGGCTTTCGTGGGACGCAGCGCACCAGCCCGTCAAGATCGACATCGATCTAAGCCAGCTGGGGCATATCCGCAGTGCCGCCGCACAGACACGCGAAGCGCTTTTGATCGACGAGGAGCGAGAAGACGGCGCGCCCGCACAGGTTGAAGCGACAAGCCATGAGTCGCTGCCCAGCGAGCCCGTAGTCGATATGATCGTCGGGCAGACTGACGCGTCCGCACAGCACGACAAATCCGACGAGCCGACCATCTCTACCGAGCAGTTTGGCATAGTGGCGCCGCTTCTTGCGCCCACGCCTATACCGGCAACGACCGCACCGGCTAATATCACGGCCGCGCTTGAGTCCGCTGCCGTCACTTATCTTCGCGCCCTGATCGACCAGAACACGGCGCAAGCGGCATCGGCAATCGCACAGTCGGGCAAGAGCGAAGACATGCTCGTCGACGCCATCAACGACGCCCTCTTTGACCTGGTAGGCGACACCGTGATCGAGTTTGGCGCAGCAGGGCCGCAAATTATCGAGGACTACGAAGCAGACGTGAGAGGATACCTGGACCATGAGTGAAACCGCAGCCGCCGCACCGCGCGTGCCCAAGCGCGTCGCCGCCGTCATCATCAACTCGCTCAAGGGCGGCGTCGTGCCGCGCATCGGCCTTCCCTATATCACCGTCGGACGCGAGGTCGAGATTCGCGCCCTGCTCACCGACCTGAGCCTTATCGCCGACGGCGGCGCCAGCTTCCGCTTCCTGGTTGGCCGTTACGGTGCAGGCAAGAGCTTCTTGCTCCAGACTATCCGCACGCACGCCATGGGTGAGGGCTTCGTAGTTGCCGATGCCGACCTTTCCCCCGAACGCCGCCTGCAGGGCGGACAGGGACAGGGCCTTGCAACCTATCGCGAGCTCATTCGTAACATATCGACCAAGACGCGCCCCGAGGGCGGTGCGCTCAACCTGATCCTGGACCGCTGGGTCGCCTCGTGCGCCGACGCCGATGAATCCACCGTTAACGCCCAACTGGCCCCGCTCGAGGAGATGGTCCACGGCTTTGACTTTGCCCGCATGCTCCGTCGTTACCGCACGGCGGTGTCCGAAGGCGACGAAGAGTCGATGAGCCGCGTGACCAAGTGGATCCGCGGCGAGTACCGCACCAAGAGCGAGGCACGCGCCGAGCTGGGCTCCTCCACCATCATCAGCGACGACGACTGGTACGACTACATCAAGCTCATCGCGCGCTTTTTGGTCTGTAGCGGCTACAAAGGCATGTTGGTACTCATCGACGAGCTCGTAAACCTGTATAAGATCCCCAACGCCATCACGCGGCAGTACAACTACGAGAAGATCCTGACCATGTACAACGACACGCTGCAAGGCAAGGCGCAGTATCTGGGCGTCATCATGGGCGGCACGCCAACGTCCATCGAAGACCGTCGTCGCGGTGTGTTTTCCTACGAGGCCCTGCGAAGCCGCCTCGCGCAGGGTCGATTTGCACGCGAGGACCTTAAGGACATGCTCGCCCCCATCATTCGTCTGCAGCCGCTTACCTACGAAGAGCTGCTGGTGCTTATCGAAAAGCTCATGCAGATCCACGCCGGCTACTTTGGCTGGACGCCCACGCTCACCGAGAACGACCTGGTGGACTTCCTCAAGATCGAGTTTGGCCGCGTGGGCGCCGATACGCACCTCACGCCACGCGAGGTCATTCGCGACTTCATCGAGCTGCTGGACATCCTGTGCCAGAACCCCGATGCAGACGTAGCCGAGCTGCTCAAGAGCGTCGGCGGCGACGCGTTGGCATCACCTGCCGCAGCGGACGACACCAGCGGCGAAGGCGGTGACCGCAACTTCGCCGAGTTCACCATCTAACCTGCCAAAAAGGGACAGGTTTATTTTGGCAGGTTTTATCTGGGCAAACGTCGCTTAGCGGCGCATCGCCCACCGCCTGCCGGCATTGAGAACGATGAGAAACCGAAAGGAGGCCACGTGAACGCATTCGACCGCTACGCCCCGTTTATCCAGGACTTTATCTATTCGCACGATTGGGAAAGCCTGCGCTCTATCCAGGTTGCAGCGGCAGACGCCATCTTCAACACGCAGGACAATGTGCTCTTAACGGCATCCACGGCCTCCGGCAAGACCGAGGCGGCTTTCTTTCCCATCCTGACCGATTTTTGGGAGAACCCGCCCGCAAGCGTGGGCGCCCTGTATATCGGCCCGCTCAAAGCGCTCATCAACGATCAGTTCGTGCGCCTCAACGACCTGTGCGAAGAAGCGGATATCCCCGTCTGGCACTGGCACGGCGATGTCTCACAATCACACAAGGCAAAGCTCATCAAAAAACCGAGCGGCATTTTGCAGATTACGCCCGAATCGCTCGAGGCTCTTCTGATCCACAAGCATATGGCAATTCCGCGAATGTTCTGCGACCTGCGCTACGTCGTTATCGATGAGGTCCACTCACTTATGCGCGGCGATCGTGGCGGGCAGACGCTCTGCCTTATCGAGCGTCTGTCGCGCATGGCAGGTGTGCAGCCTCGCCGCATTGGCCTTTCCGCCACCATCGGCGACCCCGAGCGCACGGGCGCCTTCCTCTCCCAGGGAACGGGGCGCGATTGCGTCATCCCCCGTTTCGAAGAGCCACGCCGCGTATGGCGCATCTCCATGGAGCACTTCTACAACTCAGGTCCTCAAGCTCAGCAGCGTGGCATGCAAAGCACCGGCCCCCAGGAGGCCGAAGTTCTTGCATGCGAGCGCATTGAAGCACCAGCGCCGCCGGCGTTGCCCGCATCTGGACAGGATATGCGCCACAGTGACAAGCTCTCGCAAGAGGAACGTCGTCAGCGCCGCGAACGAGCTCAGGGCAAGAGCACGTCTAAAGACCGTCGAGTCTCCTCCGCCCCCGAAGGTGAAGTCGATATCCCCCAGGCGAGTGAGCAGGCGCTGCTTAATCCCACCGACACGGCGCCCGATAACGCCGATCCCGGCATGGGCTATATCTTTGAGCACACCCGTGGGCGCAAGTGCCTCGTCTTTGCCAACTCACGCGAGGAGGCCGAGGCGGTGTGCTCCATGCTGCGCAGCTATTGCGAAAGCCGGCACGAGCCCGACCGCTTCCTTATCCACCATGGCAATCTCTCCGCATCGCTGCGCGAGACGGCCGAAGAGCTCATGCGCGACGAGGAGCAGGCACAGACAACTGTCACCACCTCTACGCTGGAGCTCGGCATCGATATCGGCCGTCTGGAGCGCGCCTTCCAGATCGATGCGCCGTTTACCGTCAGTTCCTTTTTGCAGCGCATGGGCCGCACGGGCCGTCGTGACCTTCCGCCCGAGATGTGGTTTGTTATGCGCGAGGAAGAACCCGAGCCGCGCACGATGATGCCCGAAACAATCCCCTGGAAGCTCCTGCAAGGCATCGCGCTTGTACAACTCTATCGCGAGGAAAAGTGGGTCGAGCCGCCCGAGCTCGATCGGCTCCCCTACAGTCTGCTTTACCACCAGACCATGTCGACGCTCGCCAGCACCGGCGAACTCACGCCGGCAGAGCTTGCCCAGCGCGTTCTTACGCTCAGCTACTTCCACCGTGTCTCGGCCGATGACTATCGTGTGCTGCTGCGCCACCTCATCAAGATCGACCACATCCAGGTCACCGAGGGCGGCGGACTTATCGTGGGCCTCGCAGGCGAGCGCATCATCAACAACTTTAAGTTCTACGCCGTGTTCCAGGAAAACGAGGAGTTCACGGTTCGTAGCGAATCGGCCGAGCTGGGCACCATCGTCAACCCGCCCCCGCCCGGTGAGCGCATCGCTATTGCGGGCCATTGCTGGATTGTCGAAGAAGTGGACTGGAAGCGCCACACCGTCTTTGCCACGCAGGTAAAGGGCCGCGTGCCGGCCTATTTTGGCGACTGCCCCGGCGACATCAATACGCATGTGCTCGAGCGCATGCGCCAGGCGCTCAACGAGCATACGGTATATCCCTATCTGATGGGTAACGCGCGGGCTCGTCTGGCCCAGGCGCGCCATACGGCCGAGATTTCAGGCGCTGGCACCAAGCCGCTCATCAATCTGGGCGGCGACACGTGGGTCCTCTTCCCCTGGCTGGGAAGCTACGCCTTCTTGGCGCTCGAGCGCATGCTCAAGATCAAATGCGCCGCAGAGCTGGGGCTTCGCGGGCTCGATCCGTCGCGCCCATACTTCATGCAGTTTAAGATGAAGGCCGATGAAGAGACCTTCTTTGAGGTGCTCGCCGCCGAGGCCGAAAAGGACTTTGACCCCATCGAGCTCGTCTATCCGGGCGAGGTGCCCTACTTCGATCGCTACGACGAGTACGTTCCCGAAGAACTCGTGCGCAAAGGCTTTGCCGAAGGCGTCCTCGACATCGAAGGCATGAAGCAACGCGTCCTTGGCTGGACCAACTAGTCGTGAAGAACGGTGCCGAGGAAGTCAGAGTCGAAGGGCACGGCGTCCGTAAAGGCATAGTCGCCGTCGCCGGCAATGAGCAGGTAGTTCTCCTCGCCGCCAAACTCCGTGTCACCGCAGGGGACCACCCAAGCATGGGCAAACACCTCGAGCGCCGTGGCAACGCAATCGCGCAGGAACGACATGTCGGTCCCCTCGCTCGCGCTCACGATATTGGCTACGTAGATCCCGCCCGCATTCAGGCTACCCCGCACCAAACGCAGCGCCTCGACGGTCGCCAGCTCGCGCACGGGCTCGGCACCGCCAAAACAATCACTCACGATAACGTCGTAACGGCGATGCCCTACGCTCGTCACGCCCAGATACGAGCGTGCCTCGGCGGTAATCACCCGTAGGCGATCGCCCACCGTACGCTCAAGCTCGTCCACATAGAACCAGCGACGGGCCAGGCGGGTAATCTCGGCATCGTACTCGACGACATCCATACGCAGGCTCTCGTGCGCCGTCAGCGCAAACTTAGGGTAGGCAAACCCGCCACCGCCCAGCATGAGCATGCGATCGATACCGTGCCCGTAAGCCGCGCGCATTGCATCCTGAGCCTCAAACACATCGTCAAACGCACGATAGTACACAAAGACCGGCTCCGCCCAGCGATCGCCAACATAGCTCGCACTTTGATAGACGCCGCCCTGCACGAGCACGCGAACCTCATCGCCGTTCGCATCGCGGACACGCTTTACGCGCGCCAGCCCGTTGCGGGTTCGTGCGACCTGCAGACAGGCAGCGCGAACAGCGACGGCGGCAGCACCAAGTGCAGCAGCTCCCAGGGCAACACCGGCAACAACCCCGGCAGAAACACTCGGCTTGTTCATCTAGAGCTCCTTTTGCAGATAAAGGTCATGATCGTAAAAACCCAGGTGACGATAATACTCGCGCGTACCGATCGCGCTAATCACGTTAATGCGCGTATAGCCCGCATCCCGAGCAATCTGGCACGCACGCTCCACCAGCGAGCGACCCAGCCCATGATGCTGCGCTGCCTGGCCCTGATCGCCCACACGCGCCGCCATGCCATACACGTGCACCTCGCGAATCATCGCCTCGTCCGGTGTCGTCGGAAGCTCGTCCGTATGCGAGGCAACAAACGCGCGGTCGGGCAGCGACAGGCGCAAGAAGCCGGCAATCTTGCCCTGCGGTGTCACCCACTGCAAAAAGCGCTCGCTCGTCACCGGGGTCTCGTAGGCGACCTCGTCAAGAGACAGCTCATCCAGGTCGGCGCCTGCCGTGCTGATCTCGCGATAGCGAATCTCACGCACGGTCTCACCGTCGCCGCGGGCAGCCAAGCGATTCTCGACCAGCTGGCGCAGGTTGGGTTTCTTATTGCCCACCATGATGTCATCGGAGCTAAAGTCGCGAATCATGCGGCTGATGCGACAGAACGCTGGCGTCACCACGATGTCGTCGGCCAGCACGTCGAGCAGCT
Organism: Collinsella sp.; assembly: GCA_048205975.1. Taxonomy (GTDB): domain Bacteria; phylum Actinomycetota; class Coriobacteriia; order Coriobacteriales; family Coriobacteriaceae; genus Collinsella. Next base: position 18,861 of record DBEWTI010000021.1, on the reverse strand, counting down.
CCTCTTCGGTATAGGGACGCCACTCGCCACGCTCATAGCAGCCCACCAGGCGCGAGCCCTCAATGAGCGCGCACGGGTAGACCTTGACCTCGTCGGGCATAAAGGCGCCCTCGGTCATAAAGCGCTCGTAGTCGCGCTTGTCCCCCTCGGGCGTAGCGCCCAGCAAGTTAAGCATAAAATGCGCGTGGATCTTAAAGCCAAACAAGCGCGCAAGCGAAAACGCACGCTCAATCTGCGCCACCGTAATGCGCCGCTCGTTCATATCGAGCAGATGCTGGTCAAGGCTCTGAATGCCCATCTGAATCTTGGTGCACCCCAGGCGGCGGATAAGCGTGAGCGCTTGCGGCGTCACGGCATCGGGACGCGTCTCGATAACCAAGCCCACCACGCGGTGCTTCGCCGTCTCGTTGATGCGCTGCTGACGCTCCAGTTCTTCCATGGTAGCTGTCTGCCACTCGGCAACCTCGCCCCACGGCGTACCGGAACCGTACAAGCGACGCACCGCACGGTTATAGCCACCCACGGCGGCGTCCACGTCTCCTTGCTCATCGGCAACACCGGCAGCAAGGTCAGTCTCGTCGGTCGCAATACCGGCAGCCCGGTAGCGCTCGCGACGCTCCGCCACCACCGGCGGCAATGCATCGGCAGGGGCATCATCGAGCAGACGCCCCGCCTCGGCACGGCTGATGCCCGGACGCGCCAGCATGGGGTTGGCCGCCACGCCCGCCACAGCATCGTCGTTAAGTGCGCGGAAGAGCTCCGACATAAACCAGGTCTGATAGCCTTCCGAGTAGTCGCTCCAAGTACCGCCGAGCACGATGAGCTCGATCTTATCGGTCGCATGCCCCATCTGCGAAAGCGCCGTCAGACGGGCACTCACCTGCAGATATGGATCGAAGCAATTTTGCTCTGCACGGGCGCACGCCGGCTCAGCGTGCAGATAACTCTTGGGCATGCGCAGGTCGTTGGGACAAAACAGGCAGTCGCCCGAGCACGGCCACGGCTTAGTGATGACGGTGATGGTCGCCACGCCCGATGCCGTGCGACGCGGCTTCATGCGCAGCACCTGCAGCAGCTGACGCTCCAGCTCGGCATCGACGTTCCACGCAGCCCAGCGCGCCGGTTCCTCGCGCTTCACCCGCTGGTAAAACGGCAGCAGACGACGCTTGGCCAGGTCGCGCTTGTCGGCTCCCTCGCGGCGCGCCTCAGCATGTATCAGTTTGACGAGCGCTTTGTCGTCCACGGTCTCGCCGCGACGCAGAGCCTCGAGTATGTTCAAGATAATCTGTTCCATGCCCCCATTGTAAAGGCAAAGGCGCCGGAGCCGACCACGGCCCCGGCGCCTCCATCAAAGAGCGCAGCTATCTTTACTGGCCTCCAAAGACCGCCCGTCACTCCGGATTAAACGACATGTCTCCCGACTCGACCTCAAAACGATACGTGGCGGACTTATCGCCGTTATCGAATTCATGGTTCAAAACCGTCTCACCGTCGTAGTCAAGCGGAAGGAAGCCGCTCTCAAAGTCACCGCTACCCACGGTGAGGCTCGCCTTAAAGCCCGTAGAGCTCGGAACCGTTATCTCCACATCGCCCGAGCCCACACTCACGTCCATCGACTTCGCGGGGGCCTGGTAGAGCTCGAACGTCACATCGCCCGAACCGACCTCAGCACTGAGCGCATCAGTCACGCTGCCCGTAAACTCTACATCTCCCGCACCCAGGAAAAGGTCAAAACCATCACAGATGACACCGGCAATCTGCAAATCACCCGAGCCCACGTGCGCGTTGATCCCCTTCAGATGTTCGGCAACACGGCGCGGCAGCTCAACCGTAACCGAGCGATCGATTGCCTTACCGTCATCACTTCCAAACTGGGAAATCTTGAGCGTCGAGTCCTCGACGGATGCGATGTGTTGCGCCGCGGCCTTGGAGGCATCCATACCCTTGGCAACGCGCCCCCGCTCGATAACGCGAGCCTTGTTGCCATCAACAACCTTGACGTCCACCGAAGCCGCATTGATATCGAAATCGAGGTAGCGGAACTCATCGGCATCAAAAGTCGTGCTCGAAAGCTGCTGAGGCTGAGCGGAATAGTTACCGTCATCGCTCATAAAATCGTCATCGTCAACCACATCGTCCCTGCCGGACAGGCCGGATACAACATCGTCGAGATCCCACGGGCCATCAAAATGAATCAATGTCCGCGAAACGCCAAATACAAGCCCAACAATGAGCACAAACGCTCCGATACCAACGCCCAGGCGCACCTTGGATTCATGCGATAGCTTCATCATTCCTCACCTTCTTTGGCGCTCGGCTCTGTGCTGGTCGAGGCAGCGGCGTCAGCATCAACCGCGGCGGAAGCGTCTTGGACCTGAGCCTTAGTCACCACCGGCGCCGGACCAACCTGAATATCCCCACGTGCCCAATCGCCATCGAGGGCACGCGCCACCCAGTGGTAAATGGGAATCGTAAAGAAGATCAGCGCGGCAAAGGGGCCAGCCCCAAACAGGAACATCAGCAAAAAGAACAGCAGCCAGCACACAGCCCAATACGGAAACGACTGGAACGGGCCTTTCGCCGTAGTCGGATTGACCGCGCTGGTGCTCGTCACCTGCGCTGTTGCCGCGTTGGCGGCTTGCGCGCTCCAGCTTGCCGCCTGTGCCGCCTTGGCCGCCGCATCGCTTGCCTGCGTTGCCGCCTCGGTCGCACGCGCCGCCGCCTCATGGGTACGAGCACGCTCCGCCGCCTCGGCCTCGCGCTGACGGGCGCGGTCCTCGTTCTCAAACTCGATATCGTCCTCGATCTCGTCACTCGGATTGAGGAGCTCGTCCAAACTCACGCCATAGAGTTTAGCGAGCGAGATCAGGTTCTCGGTATCGGGCGAGCTCTCCGCGCGCTCCCATTTGCTGACCGCCTGGCGCGACAGTCCCAGTTTTCGCGCCAGCCCTTCTTGGCTAAAACCCTTGCTGCGACGAAGGTCGGCGAGCCGCTGCGCAGTTTCTACATTCATGGTTCCTCCTATGTGATGCCAGCCGTGCCGCCGGACCGTTTTTGTTCTTAAGGCGCCTTGCACAGTTAAAAATCTATCCGCCACCGCCAAAAGCATGCCACCTATTCTAGTGAGATTTTTGACAACCGGCGGTTGCGGGTGCATATGAGCTGCGGAAATGTGTCCAAACAAAGCAATGACCCGTAGCTTGGTTGTCCCCGTTGCGGCGTTAACGGTAGTATGGTCGTACTGTTTATTCCGCACCGCCAACGGAGGGAGTTCCGCGCCGTGAACCGCGATTTCGCCTCATCGCTCATCCAGCTCAACAACACGTTCTATCGCGAGCACTCCGCCTCCTTTTCCGATACGCGCCAGGCCCCGTGGCCCGGCTGGGTGCGCACCATGGACATCGCACTCGGGCAGCTCGACGTCGCCACGATCGAGCATCCCGTCCGCGTCTTCGATCTTGCCTGCGGCAATATGCGATTCGAGAACTTTGCCGCCAGCGGCGCACTTGCCGCCAAGGGCGTCGACGGCGCAAACCCCTCGGCAGATGCCAGCTGCCCCTTCGAGTTCTATGGCGTCGACTCGTGCCAAGACCTGGCCATCGATGCACATGGCCACGCACTGCGCATTCCCAACCTGCACTTCCAGGAACTCGACGTGCTCGACGCCCTCATGAAGCTCAACCCCGCTGAGACGCCCGATGTGCTCTTTGACGCCCCGCTCGCCGACATCTCGGTCTGCTTTGGCTTTATGCACCACGTGCCGTCGTGCGAGTACCGCGTACGCGTGCTCGACGCCCTGGTGCGCCAGACGCGCCCGGGCGGCATCATCGCCATCAGCTTTTGGGAGTTTATGAACGACGAGCGCATGGCGCGCAAGGCCGTTCGAGCCGAGGCCCGTGCCGAGCTCACCCCGCCGTTTGAGGGTTACGATTCCGCGCAGTTTGAAGCCGGCGACCACCTCATTGGCTGGCAAAACGACCGCCACGCCTACCGCTATTGCCATCACTTTGACGATCAGCAGATCACCGACCTGGTGCGCGGCGTCCGTACGTTCTACAAGAGCGGCGAGGTCCCCGTGCGCGAGCTTGAGCGCTTCCATGCCGACGGTCGCAGCGGCAAGCTCAACCGCTATGTGATTCTCAAACGTCTGTAGGTATCGGCGACTCGCCGCCGGGCCGTGCCGCATCTTTCGGGCAAACTATGCCCACCCTTTTTCAACCCATTGACGGAACGCGCAGCTATACGTTCCATACTTATGACCAAGGAGCCTCATGGGAGCCGTCCACGTTCGCACGCCTAAGAACTTTGTGCTCGAGGAGCGCCTGGAGCGCTACGCCGATGCGATTGAGACGAGCCCCGAGAACTATGCTGGGCACTGGCGTGAGGCATGCACGCCGGCTGGCGGCAAGCCCTTCGCCCGCCTTCACCTGGATCTGGGCTGCGGCAAAGGAACCTACTTGGTTGAGCGTGCTCACCGTGAGCCCAACACGCTCTTTATCGGCATGGACCAGGAACCCATCTGCATTGCCTATGCCGCCCAGAAGATTTGCGAGCAGGAGCTGCCCAACGCGCTCGTCTTGCCACGAGGCGCCGCATCGCTGCCGAAGCTATTTGCTGCAGGCGAGCTCGATGCTGTCACTATCAACTTTCCCACGCCGCAGCCCAAGGCCAAGTACGCCAAAAAGCGCCTTGTCCATGTCGACCATCTAATGCTGTACCGTCCGCTCTTCGCAGCTGGCGCCACCGTCACGCTGCGCACCGACAGCAAGCCACTGCGCGACTACGCCCTGGGGCAGTTTGCCGCGGCCGGCTACGACACGCTTTGGGTAAGCGACGACGTGCGCCGCGACCATCCCGAGCATCCCGAGACCGAATACGAATGCCGCACGCGCGAGATGGGTGCCGTCGTCTATGGCATTTGCGCCACACCCGGCGCGCAGCCCAGCGATGAACAGCTCGCGGCGGGCCGCGCGCAGGAGCAAAGCCTTGCCTGCTACCTGCCCGAAAACCTCGATGAGCTCACCTATGTACCTCTGGGTATGGAAGAGGCCGTCGAGAACTTTAAGAACCGCGCCCGCAAGGGCAAGAAGCGTTTACCGCAGGAGTCCTAGAGGCCTCTGATGGTCGCGGCGTCGGCAAACAAGCGCAAATAGCTGCCAGCGAACGACCCTCAAATCTAAGTGAGTAGACTTTTTTGCAATAGCCAAGCACAACCCACATAGCGAAAAATAAAACCGCAGGTAGAGCCCTTGCGCAAAAGCCGCGTGCTCGCGATATTGCAAAAAGTCTACTCACTTAGCTGTCAACTGCACCAAACGACTGGGTAGAACGCCCATTTCCTGCATTTTCTCGCGCGCTGGCGCCCCATGCCGCCGCTACGCCATAATGGATGGCGGACAAACGCGAGAGAAAGCAAACCACATGGCACAGACCACGACAGATACTTCCGTCAGCACCGTTTCCGGCGCCGGCGCCGCCAGCTCGTTCTCGGGCGGCACGGACACCGAGGCCGAGTTCGGCTCGCTCGGCGCGCTCTCCCCCACCTGGTGGGAGCCCGAGGACGGCAGCGAGCCCGAACCATGGCTCACGCCCGATCAGGCCTTCGAGCGCTTCTTTGAATGGACGAGCGAGCGCGGCATTGAGCTGTGGGACCACCAAGAAGAGGCCCTGATGGATCTAGCCGCCGGTGACCATGTCATTTTGGGCACGCCGACCGGCTCCGGTAAGTCGCTTGTCGCGCTGGGCATGCTCTTTATGGGCATGGCACAAGGCAAGCGCTGTTATTACACGGCCCCCATCAAGGCTCTGGTCAGCGAGAAGTTTTTCGACCTGGTACAGGTACTCGGCCGCGATAACGTCGGTATGATCACCGGCGACACGCATATCAACACCAAGGCGCCCGTCATCTGCTGCACGGCAGAGATCCTCGCCAACGACGCACTGCGCGAGGGCGAAGATGCCGATGTTGGCTGCGTCGCCATGGACGAGTTCCACTACTTTGCCGACCCCGATCGCGGTTGGGCCTGGCAGGTGCCGCTGCTCACCCTGCCCCACACGCAGTTTATGCTCATGAGCGCCACGCTCGGCGACGTCACGGCCATCGCCGCCTCGCTCGAGGAGCACACCGGCGCCACCTGCGACCTGGTCGTCGACGCCCCGCGTCCTGTTCCGCTGAGTTACGACTACGTGACGACCTCGCTCGAGGGCACCGTCGAGCTCGCGATGCGTCGCGGCGAGGCCCCGCTCTACATCGTGCACTTTAGCCAGGATGCCGCGCTTGCAACGGCACAGTCACTCGCCAACTTTGGCATCGCCAGCAAGGAGCAGCGCGAGGCCATCAAGGAGGCTGCCAAGGGCACGAGTTTCTCCACGGCATTCGGCAAGATTCTCAAGCGCCTGCTCGGCTGCGGCGTCGGCGTGCACCACGCCGGCATGCTGCCGCGCTATCGCCTATTGGTCGAGCGCTTGGCGCAGCAAGGCCTGCTGCCCGTCATCTGCGGCACCGATACGCTCGGTGTCGGCATCAATGTTCCCATCCACACCGTGGTGCTCACCGCGCTCACCAAGTTCGACGGTTATAAGATGCGTCGCCTGCGTGCCCGCGAGTTCCATCAGATCGCCGGCCGCGCCGGTCGCTCGGGCTTTGACACCGAGGGCATGGTGATTGCCGAGGCGCCCGAGCACGAGATCGAGAATGCCAAGCTTATGGCCAAGGCGGGCGACGACCCCAAAAAGCTCCGCAAGATTAAAAAGAAAAAGGCCCCCGAGGGCTTTGTCTCCTGGAACAAGCAGACCTTTGAGCGCCTGATCGAGACGCAGCCCGAGACACTCAAGCCGCGCCTGCGCATCACGCACTCCATGGTGATTAGCGTGGTCGAGCAGGGCGGCGATGCCCGTGCCCGCGTGCACGACCTCATCGAGACAAGCCTGCAAACGCCCGAGGAAAAGGCAAAGCTCGAGGTTCGTGCCGACGAGATCTTCGCCACGCTCATCGACTCCGGCGTCGTCGTGCGCACCGAGGTGCCGCCCGCACCCGATGCTCCGGCTGACACCGTGCCGGGCATCGACTACGCGCTGACGGTCGACCTGCCCGAGGACTTTGCGCTCGACCAGCCGCTCTCGCCGTTTTTGCTTGCCGCGCTGGAGTTGCTCGATCCCGAGAGCGAGACCTATACCATGGACCTCATCTCGATGGTCGAGGCTACGCTCGAGGACCCCAAGCAGGTATTGCGCGCACAGGAGCGCGCCGCACGCGATCGCGCTATGGCCGAGATGAAGGCCGACGGCATCGAATATGAGGAGCGCTTGGAGCGCATTCAAGACGTCACGTACGAAAAGCCGCTCGAGGATTTGCTCGACGCCGCCTTTGACAAGTACTGCCAGGAAGTACCCTGGGCAAACGACTACCAGCTCTCTCCCAAGAGCGTCCTGCGCGATATGCTGGAAAGCGCGAGCGATTTTAAGGGCTACATTCAAAAGCTCGGCATCGCCCGCTCCGAGGGCATTTTGCTGCGCTACCTGGCAGAAGCCTATCGTTCACTCGACCGCACCGTGCCCATCGAGAAGCGCGACGAGCGCCTGCGCGACATTATCTCGTGGCTGGGCTTTGTGGTGCGCTCGGTCGACTCGAGTCTGGTGGACGAGTGGGAGAACGCCGGCAACCCGGCAGCCCTCGACGCCGCGCCGCCGCAGGGCATCGACGAGGTCGTGGCGGACCGCCGCGGCTGCACGCTGTTGGTGCGCAACGCGCTCTTCCGCCGCGTGACCCTTGCCGCCCGCGAGCACGTGCGCGACCTGGGCGAACTCGACGACGACTGGGGCATGAGCGAGATCCGCTGGCAAAAGGCGCTCGATGCCTACCATGATCAGCACGAGGAAATCCTCACCGACGGAGACGCCCGCAGCGCCGCGATGTTTTCCATCGATGAGTCCGACGAGAAGACGCTGCACGTATGGCACGTGCACCAGATTTTTGCCGACGAGGACGGCGACCACGATTTTGGCATCATGGGCGATGTCGATCTGGACGCCACACAAGACGGCGGCGAGGTCATTTTCAAAAACTACCGCGTCGGCTTTATCGAGGACCTGCTCGAGGACTAGCCGAACAGAATGGGACGAAACGAAGCGGGGCCGCTGGCAACATCGCCAGCGGCCCCGCTTTTGCACTATCCGCTATACCCTATTCGGCATCCTCGACCTCATACGAATCCGCCTCGGCTGGCGCATCGCTTGTCTCCGGCGCAGCCTCGCGCGCCTCGTCAAACGCCGCCTTCATGGTCTTGTTGCCCCACGTGAGCTTGCGAATGGTAAGATCGTCGGCCTTCTTGTTGGCTAGGCGCAGATTGTTCTCGGAGGACAGCAACGCCTCCTTGGTTTTCTGCAGATGGCTAATCGTCTTGTCGATCTCATCGATTGCCGTTTGGAACTTGCGGCTCGCGATCTCGTAGTTGCGGCCGAAATCGTTCTTGAACTTCTCCATCTTGGCTTCGAAGTTCGTGACATCGATATTCTGCTGCTTGTACTCCGCCAGCTCCTGCTTATAGCGAAGCGAACCCATGGCAGCATTGCGCAGCAGCGTAATGATGGGAATGAAGAACTGCGGGCGGATCACATACATCTTCTCGTAGCGATAACTCACGTCCACGATTCCCGCGTTGTAAAGCTCGCTCTCGGGCTCGAGCAGCGTGCAGAGCACCGCATACTCGCAGCCTTTCTGGCGACGATCGTGATCGAGCTTCTTAAAGAAATCCTCGTTCTTGTGTTTGGTCGCGGTTTCGTCGTTCTCGTTTTTCATCTCGAACATAATCGAAATGACCTCGTTGCCGCTCGCATCGCACTCGCGGAAGATAAAGTCGCCCTTGGTGCCCTCGGACGCATCGTTATCTTTCTCGAAGTACGCGTTAGGAAACGCCGTCATACGCAGACGGTTAAACTCGGTCTCGCAGTGCTGTTCGAGCGACTCGCCCACCATCTTGGTGGACAGGCGGACCTTCATGTCCTTAAGGCGCTCGATCTCTTCATCCTTGTAGCGAATCAGGTCATCGCTCGCGCGCTTGGCCTGCGCAAGCGCAAGCTCGTGTGCCGCCTTAGCCTGCTCCTCGCGCGAATCGCGCACTGCCAACTCGCTCGTCAGTTTGGCACGCGCTTCATCGCGCTCTCGCTCCGCCGCGGCAACCGCCTCAGACAGGTTCATTTTTGCCATCAGCTCCTGCTCGCGCAGCTGCGCACGCAGACCCTCGGCCTCCTGCTCAGACTGAGCCTTTGCGGCAGAAAACTTCTCCTGCACCTTCGCTTGATAGTCAGCAAGCGTGCGCTCGGCCTCGTTGCGAGCGGCATCGAGCTCACGCTGCGACTCGGCCGCGGCAGCGGCAAGCGCCATCTCCCGTGCCTTGTCCGCCGCGGCAAGCCTGGCCTGCAGCTCGGCAATCTGGGCATCACGTGCGGCTAAATCGTTTTGAGCAGCATTGCGCGCCGAAGCCTCGGCAAGCTTGGCTTCATCATCCTTGCGCCCCAGCTGCGCACGCAAGTTGTCGATTTCGCGCTGGAGCTCGGCGTTCTCCTTCTGAGCGTCGGCACGGGCCTCAACCGCCGCGCGCTGGCTTGCACTCTCGCGCTCTGCGGCAGCGCCCTCGAGCTTGGCACGCAATTCGGCAAGCTCGGCATCACGCTTGGCAACCTCTTGTGCCAGCTCCTGAGCCGCGGCGTTTTTCTGCTCGGCAAGTTGAGCGCTACGCTGAGACTCCACCTCCTGCAGGGCGGCCGTCGAACGAGAGCGCTCAAGCTCCAACGCCTGCTCCCCCTCACGCTGGACGGCCTTTACACGCTCATCAAGATCGCGCGAGAACTCGGCATCGCGCACCTGCTTGACGATATCCGCATAACCGGACGCATCGACCTTAAAAACTTCGCCGCAATGCGGGCACTTGATCTCGTTCATAGCAGCTCCTCGATGGACGCAAATTTCAACCTTCTACACTCTACCGCGCCACGCGGACAAATAAGGCGCCGCAGCCATAATGGCAACGGCGCCAGATCCACCGCGAGGGTGCCTATCCCCTTTGTGGTGGCTTGTGTCCCTACAGGTCGCGGTAGTCGATCAGGCGAAGATCAGGTTGAGACTCAAGCCAAGCGCGAAGCTCGGGGTCGATCAGCGCATCGACTTCCTTGGTGCGATCGGTCGTAAGCGAGCTGTTCTCCAAGATAAAACGATCGAGATAGCCCGGATGGCACACAAAGACGACCGTCTCGCCGTCCGCCATCTCGCGAACCGTCCGCATAATCGAGTCCTTGGGTTCGTAGCCCGGCTCCATCGAGTGCATCACCATGCGCAGGTCGGTGGCACCGCATCGCACAACCGCCGTGGGGTCGAAGCTCGCCTTCTGTTCCTTAAGGCCCAGTTCCTGAGCAACCGCCGAGATCGCTCGGTTAAGGTTTTTGCTCATGACGGCATGGGCCTCAAAGTAATCGGGTTCGCGGCCCACAATCTCTACAAAGCGGTCATGCTGCGCGCGGATCTCGATGCAAGCCTCATCAAAGTCGATCAGTTCTTCGCCGCGCTTAAAATGCTCGCGGAAGGTACGGCTGCTATGGAACTCACCGCTCTCGTTGAGCATACTCGGAATGAGCTCCGGGTCGGCACACGGCTTGCCCAGGCACACGTTGGTATGCTGGCCCACCGCAATGCCGGCGTCCGCCACGAGCGACCAGCCACGCTCGGCCTCGGGCATATTGGGCATCAAGCCCGCCGAGCGCACCAGACCCTCATTGATGCTGCGGGCAATCCCCAGGTTAACGGCATACGAATAACCGATATCGTCGGCACGAATGAGCAATTGCTTCATAGCGACTCCAATCTATGCAAGGACCACCATAAAGGTGCCTGTCCCCTTTGTGGTGGTTTGAGGGCTACAGTCCAAAGAAGCCGAGAATCTGGTCACGGCTTACGGGCTTGTACTCGTTGGCATCGAGGCCAACGTCGTAGCGAAGGACTGGGCGCTCGCGATCGCGGTTGCGCGCGTTGGTGCGGTCTCCCCTGCTGTGGATGTGCCCATGAAGCATAATGGCGCCGCGCGCCTTGCCATTCCAGCTGAGCATGGGGTAATGGCTCATTACCAGGCGATGGCCTTTAGCGTAACCGGGGGCGACCTCCAGATAATCGCGCACCTCATCCCAAATGTGCGGCGCGTCCGGATCTTCCCAATCGCCATCATGGTTACCACGGATGAGCGTCACGTTCTGGCATTCGATGCGCTCGCGCAGGCGCACTGCCTCCGCCATGGGCAAGCGATAGGTAAAGTCTCCCAAGATATAGAGGCGGTCGTCCACAGCCACGCACTCATTGATGGCATCGATGACCTTGCGGTTCATCTCCTCGACCGAATCAAACGGTCGATCCATGTCGCGCAAGATATTCGTATCGCCCAGGTGCAGGTCGGCGGTAAACCACATCATCGTCTCTGTCCTCATTTCGCAACGCGTATAAGACCTGTTTAGTATACAGACGCGGCGATGAGACAGTCACCCAAAGAGCCCGCCGAACAGGCCTCGGCGACGCTTGTCCTGCTTTTTCGAAGCGTCATCCCGCGCCTTCTTGCCCTGCCGCTTCTTACGGTCCTGCTCCAACTCATCGTCATCGAGTAGCATATCCCACTCAAACGGATCGTCTGTCAGATCGAACAGGTCATCGTCATCAAACACGTGCGCCTCCATTACCGATTAGCGAGCATCCACAACATAGTTGAGAAGTCTACGGGCCCGTGCGGACACAAATTCATCCTGTCTGCGTCTTTCAATCGTTTGCCGCAACGCTTGCGCGACGGAACGCTTGCAGATAAGATAGGAACACGGATGGCACCCGTGGCAGCGGGTCTTGCCAACTCCGATACACATTTTCATCGTGAGAAGTGGCCGTCTTCGCTTACGCGGGGGCGGCCACTTTGTTTTTCCCTATGCCATCTGAATCTAATGCACAAACATGCGCACGAACTTGTGCTTCCAGTTTGCATAAGGAGCATAGCGGAATGGCACGTCCAGCCAGGTTGCCTTGTTCACGATGCTCTTCTTGTGGCTAAACGTATCGAAGCTCTCGCGTCCATGGTACTGTCCCATGCCGCTCGCACCCATGCCGCCAAAGCCCATATGGCTCGTAGCCAGGTGCATGATCGTGTCGTTGACGCAGCCGCCGCCAAAGGGCACGTAGCGCACAAAGCGCTGCTGAACTGCGCGGTCTTGACTAAAGATATACAGGGCCAACGGCGTCGGGCAATCCGTAATAAACGTCTCTGCCTCGTCTAGGCTCTCAAACGTCAGCACCGGCAAGATGGGGCCGAAAATCTCCTCCTGCATCACGGCGTCATCGGGGGACACGCCGTCCAAAATCGTCGGCTCGATCTTGAGCGAAGTCTCGCGCGCGGTACCTCCAAGCACAACCTTATCGGGATCGATCAACCCGCGCACGCGCGCAAAATGCTTGGCGTTGACGATATGCCCGTAATCTTCGTTATCGAGCGGATGCTCGCCAAACATACGGCGGGTCTCTTCCTTGATGAGACCCAGCAGCTCGTCGTGCACGCGCGTATCGACCAGCAGGTAGTCGGGCGCCACGCAGGTCTGCCCCACGTTGAGCCATTTACCAAAGGCGATACGGCGTGCCGCGACCTTCAAGTTAGCCGTCGCATCCACGATGCAGGGACTCTTTCCGCCCAGCTCAAGCGTCACGGGTGTGAGGTTTTTACTTGCACGCTCCATGACGAGCTTGCCGACCGGAACGCTACCGGTAAAGAAGATCTTGTCCCAGCACTCATCGAGCAACGCTTCGTTTTCGGCACGCCCGCCTTCGACGACCGTCACCAAGCGCGGATCAAATGCCTCTTCACAGATTTGCTTGAGCACCGCGCTCGATGCCGGAGCATAGGCGCTCGGCTTGATGACCACAGTATTGCCCGCGGCAAGGGCGCCGGCGAGTGGCTCGAGCGTCAGCAAAAACGGGTAGTTCCACGGAGCCATGATGAGTGTGACGCCATAGGGCACGGACTGCGTCTTGCACACACTCACGGCGTTGGCGAGGTCACACGGACGCAGGCGCGGGCGGCTCCATCGGGCCACGTGCGTAATCTGATGACGAATCTCGGAAAGCGACGTGCCGATCTCGCACATATAGGCCTCGTCATGCGACTTGCCCAGATCGGTCTTGAGCGCATGGGCAATATCGGCCTCGTGGGCCCGCACTGCATCGCGTAAACTCACGAGCGCACGACGTCGAGCATCGACATCAAACGTGGCGTGCGTCTTAAAGTAGGCGCGCTGATCGCCGACGATGCACGCAATTTCCTCGGTGTTCATGGACCCTCCTAGTTCTCGCCCTCAAACATACCACCTGCAACGACTTCATACATATGCTCGAGCTCCAAGCGGTCCATTAATAGCGGAACGGGGTACAGGGGATTGGCCTCGGCATCGGCATGCGTCGCCATTTGCGGAATATCGGAGCGGCGAATACCCGAGACATATTTGGGGATTCCCAGGGCCTCGTTCATGCGGTCGACCCAATCGATAAAGGCCTCGGCCGCCAGGCTGTCCTGCGCGTTAGCCGGCGCGATACCGGCCATGCGGGCGAGATCGGCGAGTTTAGGAGCAGCGGCTTCGCCATAGGCACGAAGCATGTGCGGCAAGATGATGGCGTTGGCCAAGCCGTGGGGAATCCCGTAACGCCCGCCCAGGCTGTGCGCGATGGCATGGACGTATCCAACATAGGAGCGCGTAAAGGCAACACCCGCTTTATACGCCGCCGAAAGCATATTGCGGCGCGCACGCATGTTCTCCCCGTGCTCATAGGCCTCGAGCAAATTGTCGTGGATGAGCTGCACCGCCTGGCGCGCCATCTTGCGCGTATAGGGCGTGGTGCTGCGCCCGATAAAGGCCTCGACGGCATGCGTCAGGGCGTCCATACCCGTTTGCCCCGTAATGGAGGCGGGCAGGCCGCGCGTAAACTCGGGGTCGTGCACCGCATAGCGCGGGATCAGCACAAAGTCGTTGATGGGGTACTTGTAGTGCGTCTCGTCGTCGGTAATTACCGCTGCAAGCGTGACCTCGCTTCCCGTGCCCGCCGTGGTGGGAACGGCGATGAGCAGCGGCAGGCGACGATGGACACGCAGCAGGCCGCGCATCTTGTTGATGGGTTTGTTGGGTTGCGCGATGCGCGCACCCACGCCCTTGGCACAGTCCATGGCAGAACCGCCGCCAAAGCCGATAATGGCCTGGCAGGCGCGCGCTCGATACAGAGACGCCGCTTCCTCCACGTTTGAGACCGTGGGGTTCGCTGATGTTTTGGCATAGATCGCAACGCCGATTCCCTTGGACGCGAGCGCCGTCTCGAGCGGTGCCGTGAGCCCCAGGCGGGCAATACCGGGATCCGTCACGATAAGGACCCGCTGTATCGAACGCGCCCGAAGCACTGCGGGCACATCCTCGGCGTGCTCCAGAATGCGTGGCTCGGTATAGGGCAGCACCGGCAATGCAATGCGAAAAACCGTTTGATACGTTCGGCACCAGGCACGACGGGCTAGATGCATAAAGGAAGCTCCCTCATTTGTTGATGGGTCAACATTTGCTCGACCGATTGTACTCATCGGCGTCCGCATATGGCGTGCCAATCGTTAATCAATCAACATCTTCACATGCTTATAATTGTTTTATTAAAAATCATTCCTAATAGGCTTCACATTTAGTTGCATTTATGGATAATAGAACCCGTCAAGACGCACGTCCGGAGAGGGCCCTTACGGGACCGGACGAGCGCGCCATCGCCATCAATCGAAAGGATCGAATCATGAAGTTTGTTTGCCCCGTTTGCGGTTATGTGGAAGAGTTCGACGGCGACCAGCTGCCCGAGGATTTTAAGTGCCCCCAGTGCGGCGTTCCCGGTTCTCGCTTCCTGAAGCAGGAGGAGGGCCAGCTCGAGTGGGCTGCCGAGCACGTCGTAGGCGTCGCCAAGATGGAGGGCGTCTCTGAGGACATCGTTGCCGACCTGCGCGCCAACTTTGAGGGCGAGTGCTCCGAGGTCGGTATGTACCTGGCCATGGCTCGCGTCGCTCATCGCGAGGGCTATCCCGAGATCGGCCTGTACTGGGAGAAGGCTGCCCACGAGGAGGCAGAGCATGCCGCCAAGTTCGCCGAGCTCCTGGGCGAGGTCGTGACCGACTCCACCAAGAAGAACCTCGAAATGCGCGTTGAGGCCGAGAATGGCGCCACCGCCGGCAAGACCGATCTTGCCAAGCGTGCCAAGGCCGCTGGTCTCGATGCCATCCACGACACCGTGCACGAGATGGCTCGCGACGAAGCTCGCCACGGCAAGGCTTTCGCCGGCCTGCTCAAGCGTTACTTTGGCTAAGCCAACCGCCTGAGACATAACCTCTAGCTCGAAGAAGGCCCGGACCGTATTGGTTCGGGCCTTCTTCGTGGGCTTATTGCAGATGTTCTTGAAGAACGCTGAGCGACTGAGGGCTCAGGTCGTCGTATTGTATGAGGACGCGAGATGGAGCGTTCTTAGTCGATGCCCGATCAGCCGTCCACAGGCAATCGGCGATGTTGACATAGGAAATACGAGCGTCAGCGAGAGCCTTCGCGAAACTCTCCCCCGCCTTGTCCTCGGCCAGGGCAACAGCGCAGTAAAGGCCCGCGTCTGCATGCTCGATCGAGACCTCCCCTGCCGGAAACGCTTTCCGTACAAGCGCTGCCAGGCCATCGCGTGCCTCGCGAGCACGCACGCGCACGCGGTTCACATGCCGCTCGTAATCACCCGATTCCAGCAAGCGAGCTAAAGCGACCTGGTCAACAGAGCTCACCGACGAAGCGTAAAAACCAAGGTCGCGCCCAAACCGTTCCATCAGCTCATCGGGCAACACCATGTACGCCAAACGTAACGCCGATGAAAGGCTCTTCGAAAACGTGTTGGTGTAAATAACCGACTGGGCGGCATCGATCGACGCGAGCGCGGGAATCGGCTTGCCGGCAAGGCGAAACTCACAATCAAAGTCGTCTTCGATGAGATACCGACCTGGCCGCTCGGCGGCCCAGCTCAGCAACGCATAGCGACGTGCAATGCTCGTCACAAGACCGGTCGGATACTGATGAGACGGCATCAGGTGAAGGACATCGGTCCCGGTTTTCTGCAGCGCGCTCAAGTCCACGCCCTCAGCATCCAACAGGACATGCCGCACTTCGCAACCCATGGCCTGATAGATGCGCGTCAAGCGCAAATAGCCTGGATCCTCGACGGCATACACCTTGTCCGCGCCAAGCAACTGAACCAACATGGTATCGAGCAGCTGGGCGCCCGCACCGATAACGATATTGTCGGGATTGACATTCATGCCCCTTGTCCCGCGCAGATGGTGCGCAATCGCACGTCGCAGTCGAGCGGTGCCCTGCGCCGGTGCGGGCGAAAAGATTTCACGCTCGTCTTCGGACGTCAGCGTCGCCCGTAGCGCACTTTGCCAAAGCCGCGCCGCCTCCAAAGCGGAAGGAGAAAGTGCGTCGAATCGCTCTGTCTGCCCCATGGCATCATGCGCGCTGGGACCAACAGGGACGGCATCTCGGTCGATATCCCCCGCAGCCAAAGCCAAAACCGGCGCATCCGGAAGCTCGCGCGCGTAGTAGCCACGACGCGGCATTGAGCAAATATAACCCTCGGCAAGCAACTGGCTATATGCATTCTCGATGGTAATGACACTGATACCCAGATGACTCGCAAAGGCGCGCTTAGACGGCAGATGCTCCCCTGCCGCAATGCGCCCGGCAACAATATCATCGCGAATTTGCTGGTAAACATACTCATAAAGCGATGCTTCGCCGCGATTTTCCAAATTGTAGTCAAGCATGGGTCTATCACCTGACCTTATCGAATCATTCAATCTGGCATTAGTCTGGCCTTGTTATTATCTCGAAAACTGAGTATTTCGCCATGCCCAGCTCCCCGATAGGATGTTCCGTCAAGCAATGTACATGCCAACCAAGGGAGCAACCATGGCAGAACAGACCAGCAAGGCCGATCGCGTCAAACTCAATCGCGAGCTCGCGCAGATGCTCAAGGGCGGCGTCATCATGGACGTCACCACGCCCGAGCAGGCACGCATCGCCGAGGAGGCGGGCGCCTGCGCCGTCATGGCGCTCGAGCGCATCCCGGCCGACATCCGCGCCGCAGGCGGCGTCTCGCGCATGAGTGATCCCAAGATGATCAAGGGCATCCAAAAAGCTGTCTCCATCCCCGTTATGGCCAAGTGCCGCATCGGCCACATTGTCGAGGCGCAGATCCTGCAGGCCATCGAAATCGACTACATCGACGAATCCGAGGTCCTCTCCCCCGCCGATGATGTCTATCACATCGACAAGACCCAGTTTGACGTGCCGTTTGTCTGCGGCGCCCGCGATCTGGGCGAGGCGTTGCGCCGTGTTGCTGAGGGCGCCACGATGATTCGCACCAAGGGCGAGCCGGGCACGGGCGACGTCGTTCAGGCCGTGCGCCATATGCGCAAGATCCAAAAGCAGATCCGCGACGTTGTTGCCCTGCGCGACGACGAGCTCTTTGAGGCAGCCAAGCAGTTGCAGGTTCCGGTCGAGCTGGTGCGCGAGGTCCATGCCACGGGCAAGCTCCCCGTCGTAAACTTTGCCGCCGGCGGAGTCGCGACCCCCGCCGACGCCGCGCTGATGATGCAGCTGGGCGCCGAGGGCGTCTTTGTTGGCTCGGGCATCTTTAAGAGCGGCGACCCCGCCAAGCGCGCCGCCGCCATCGTCAAGGCCGTGGCAAACTTCACCGACGCCAAGCTCATCGCCGAGCTTTCGGAGGACCTGGGCGAGGCCATGGTGGGCATCAACGCCGACGAAATCGAGATCATCATGGAGGAGCGCGGGCGCTAGTCCAGCAGAAAGGATCGCACATGAGCGATTATGCAGACCAAACGGTCGCCGTGCTGGCGGTCCAAGGCGCTTTTGCCGAGCACGAGGCAAGGCTATCTGAGCTGGGCGCACGCTGTGTGGAGTTGAGGCAGGCGGCCGATTTGCAGCAGAACTTTGACCGCCTGGTCCTCCCTGGCGGCGAGTCCACCGTTCAGGGCAAGCTGCTTGACGAACTGGGGATGCTCGATGCACTTCGAGCCCGCGTTGTTGAGGGCATGCCCGTACTGGGAACTTGCGCCGGCTTGATTCTGTTGGCGCGCGATCTTGCCGCCCACGACGATAAGGGGACGCCGCGCTTGGCAACCATGGATGTGCTCGTTGAGCGCAATGCTTACGGCAGACAGCTCGGCAGCTTTCGCACCAAGGGGCAGGTAGGCGGTATCGACGGTGAGGTGCCGCTGACGTTTATCCGCGCGCCCCGCATCGTCGAGGTCCACGGCGACGCCAAGGCCTTAGCGAAAGTCGACGGGCGCATCGTCGCCGCCCGCCAGGGCAACCAGCTCGGCGTAACCTTCCACCCCGAACTCGACGAAGACACCCGCCTCCACGAACTGTTCCTGCAAATGTAGGTAGAACAAAAACGAGAGTGGATAATCTCCCACTTTAAGCTTGGATGCAGGCTCAAACCGGGAGATTATCCACTCTCATGCTATGTAGTCATTGGGGACGCTCTTAAACGACTGCTCAAACAAGAACGTTCCCAACGACTACATTGCGATAGACAACCACGTTTGCTCAGATAAAACCGACCAAAATAAACCTGTCCCTTTTTGGCAGGTTTTGATCAAGGCAACGCCGATGCTTTGGCAACGCCAGCGAGCGCCGCCCAGGGCGAACAAGTTGGCATGAAAAAGGCAAGGCATAGACCTTCTGGTCATGCCTTGCCTTTTGAATGACAAATTGTCG
>DBEWTI010000011.1:0-5694 GCA_048205975.1 Collinsella sp. | reverse complement strand
GTTGGTCTTGTTGGAGAACTTCTCGGGATAGATTTCGTAGAACGGATGAAGCTCGGTGTCCTCCAGGATCTTGGTGTGGAGGGCGGCTACGCCGTTGATGGAGAAGCCAAAGTGGATGTCCATGTGGGCCATGTGGACGGTATCGTGTTTGTCGATGATGGCGACGCGCGGGTCATCGTGCTCGGCCTTCGCGATCTCATCGAGCTTGACGATAATGTCGGCGATGGCAGGGGAGACCTTCTGCAGGCTGGCGAGCGGCCACTTCTCGAGCGCCTCGGCAAGGATCGTGTGGTTGGTGTAGGCGACCATGGAGCGTACGATGGTCACGGCCTCGTCAAACTCGATGCCATGCTCGGTGGTGAGCAAGCGAATGAGCTCGGGAATGACCATGGTGGGGTGCGTGTCGTTGATCTGGACAACGGCGTAATCGGCCAGATCGTGCAGGTTGCTGCCGCGTTCGACGGCCTCGTCGATCAGGAGCTGGGCGGCGTTGCTCACCATGAAGTACTCCTGATAGATGCGAAGTAGGCGGCCCTGCTCGTCGGAATCGTCGGGGTAGAGGAACAAGGTGAGGTTCTTGGCGATCTCGGTCTTGTCGAAGTCGATGGAGCTGCCGGGGACCAGGCCGTCGTCGACGCTCGCCAGGTCGAACAAACGCAGGCGGTTCTTGGTGGGCTGGCCGTAACCGGGCACATCGATGTTGACGAGCTTGGAGGTAACGGCAAAATCGCCGAACTCGACGGTGTAGGAGCGGTCATCGTCGACTAGGATGTCCTGCTCACCGAGCCACTCGTCGGGGACGGCCTTCTGCTGGTTGTCGACAAAGCGCTGACGGAACAGACCGTAGTGATAGTTGAGGCCCACGCCATCGCCGGTCAAGCCCAGCGTGGCGATGGAATCCAGGAAGCACGCGGCCAGGCGGCCCAGGCCGCCGTTGCCGAGCGACGGCTCGACCTCGAATTCCTCGATCTTGTTGAGGTCGTGGCCTGCGGCGGTGAGCTGGTCCTTAACCTCGTCGTAGATGCCGAGGTCGATCATGTTGTTGATGAGCAGCTTGCCGATCAAAAATTCGGCGGAAATGTAATAGAGCTTTTTCTTGCCGTTGTTGAGCGGGCAGGCGGCAGAGCGCTCCTGCACGAGCTTGACCAGCAGTTTGTAAATGCGGCGGTCATCGAGTTGCTCGAGCGAAGTTCCAAAGGACTGCTCGGCAAGATCCGCGAGATTGATGCGGGGCATGTTTCCTCCTGTGGTGAGTTGACTACATGTCAGAAATTCAAAAGAATCCCGCGCGAGGGGATTGGGGTGGCCTCGCGCGGGAAAAGCAAGCGCGTCCGCACGGTGGGGAGGGGTCGGGCGCGGTAGCTCCTATTGAGGAAGCTCGATTTCGGCTTCCGACGGGATGCGGAAGTAGGTCTCGGTCCAGTCGGTGAGTTTGTGCTCGAGCTCGCGGGTAATGGCGCCGTCGAGCATGCGCCAGGTCCAGTTGCCGCCCAGCGTGGCAGGGGTGTTGATGCGCGCCTCGTTGCCCAAGTTGAGCAGGTCCTGCATGGTGTAGATGCACGTGTCGCTCACGCTGGCGGCGATGGTGCGATTGAGTGCATCTGCCATGGGTTCGCCGGCCTGCTGATGGGTGTACAGGGCTGCCTGCTCGCGCTGACGGGGGGTGGCCGTTCCCTCAAACCAACCGCGCGCCGTCTCGTTGTCGTGGGTGCCCACATAGGCGACGGTGTTGGCGATGTAGTTATGCGGCAGGTAGTACGAGTTGGTGCCCTCAAAGGCAAACTGCAGGATCTTCATGCCGGGGAAGCCCGAGTTGTCGCGCATGTCGATGACGCCGGGGGTGAGGAAGCCCAGGTCCTCGGCGATGATGGGCAGCGTGCCGAGCTTTTCCTCGAGCGTCTTGAAGAACTTGAGGCCGGGACCCTGCGTCCACGAACCGTAGGACGAATCGGGCGAGGAGAACGGCACCTCCCAATAGGCCTCGAAGCCGCGGAAGTGATCCAGGCGGATGACGTCGTACATGTCGAGGGCGGCGCGAATGCGGCCCTCCCACCAGGAGAAGCCGTCGGACTCCATGGCGTCCCAGTCGTAGATGGGGTTGCCCCAGTACTGGCCGGTGGCCGAGAACTGGTCGGGCGGCGTGCCGGCGACGCTCACGGGATTGCCGGCGGCGTCGATCTTAAAGAGCTCAGGCGTCGCCCACATCTCGACGGAGTCACGCGAGACATAGATGGGCAGGTCGCCGATGATGAGAATGTCGCGCTCGTTGGCATAGGCCTTGAGGCGGCTCCACTGGCGATCGAAGAAGTACTGCGTCATCTGGTGGTAGAGCATACGCGCCGGATGGTCGGCGCAGACCTTGGCGGAAGCCTCGCCGCGGGTGCGGAGCTCCGCGGGCCACTCCCAAAACGCCTTGAGACCGCACTCCTCTTTGACGGTCATGAACTCACAGTAGGGGATGAGCCAGTCCTCGTTGGCCTGGATAAAGTCATCGAAATCGGCCGGCTTGTCGGCAGCAAAGCGCTCGGCGGCGCGGTCGAGAATCTGACGGCGGCCGCCAAAGATAGCACCGTAGTCAACATTGCTGGGGTCGGATCCCAGGTACACGCCATCGATATCGCGCTGCTCCAGATACCCTGCCTCGATAAGCTCGGCAAAGTCGATAAAGTTGGGGTTGCCTGCGCGGGCCGAGAACGACTGATAGGGCGAATCGCCATAGCTGGTCGTCGTAAGGGGCAGAATCTGCCAGTAATGTTGTTTGCACGAGGCGAGAAAATCGACGAAGTCGTAGGCATTCCAACCAAAGCCGCCGATTCCGTATGGTCCGGGCAGAGATGAGACGGGCATGAGGACGCCGCTTGCACGCTCCATGAATGCGCTCACCAACCTTCTTGTTGTGGGGTCGGCCTGCCGATGGGTGTGCAGTCCGCCTCCGATGTTCTGATTCGATACGCCTATTGTAAAACATGTTGTTTAAACATGTACAGGCAAGATAAAAAAGTTGGTCGATTTTCGGCGAATGGTTACATGCCATGAAAAAAAAGCCCCGACCTCACAACGTGAGATCGGGGCAAGAGCGGTATGTAGGTTTTTGCTACTCGGCGTCGGCGAAGCCGTTGGGGTTGTGGCTCTGCCAG
The DNA here is from genome assembly GCA_048205975.1 of Collinsella sp. GTDB lineage: Bacteria > Actinomycetota > Coriobacteriia > Coriobacteriales > Coriobacteriaceae > Collinsella. Next base: position 2,557 of record DBEWTI010000011.1, on the reverse strand, counting down.
TTCCAGCTATCGCGGCACATGTCCGCGATGTCGTACTGGGCCTTCCAGCCCATCATGCGCTCGGCCTTGGAGGCATCGCACCAGTTGGCAGCGATGTCGCCGGCGCGGCGCTCGCGGATTACGTAGGGCAGCTCCTTGCCACAAGCCTTGGAGAAGGCGGCGACGACCTCGAGTACCGAGGTGCCGGTGCCGGTGCCCAAGTTAAAGATCTCGACGCCGGTCTTGCCGTTCATCCAGTTAAGGGCAGCAACGTGACCAGAGGCCAGATCGCACACGTGGATGTAGTCGCGCACGCCGGTGCCGTCGGGGGTGGGGTAGTCGTTGCCAAAGACCTGAACGGCCTCGAGCTTGCCCACGGCGACCTGGGCGACATAGGGCACCAGGTTGTTGGGGATGCCCTTGGGGTCCTCACCGATCAGACCCGACGGATGAGCGCCGATGGGGTTGAAGTAACGGAGCAGCACGACGTCCCACTCGGGGTCGGCGGTGTGGACGTCCATAAGGATCTGCTCGATCATCCACTTGGTCCAACCATAGGGGTTGGTCGCGGGCTTCTTAGGATCCTCCTCGGTGACGGGCGGGTTGTCCGGGTCGCCGTAGACGGTCGAGGAGCTCGAGAAGATGATGGACTTGCAGCCATGGTTGCGCATGACGTCGATGAGCACCAGGGTGTTCTCGATGTTGTTGTGGTAGTACTCGACGGGCTTGCTCACCGACTCGCCGACGGCCTTAAAACCGGCGAAGTGGATGACGCGGTCGATCTGATGGGTATCGAAGATCTTGTTCATTGCATCGCGGTCGAGCACGTTGGCCTCGTAGAAGGTGAGGTTCTTGGCGGCCTCGTCGCCCACGATGGTCTTGACGCGGTCGACGGCGACGGCGCTGGAGTTGGAGAGATCATCGACGATGACGACCTGGTAGCCACCCTCGAGCAGCTGAACGACGGTGTGCGAGCCGATAAAGCCGGCGCCACCGGTAACGAGGACGCAGGTGTCTTTGGGGTCGAGTGCTTTGGACATGTAGTCTCCTATCGAATCAGGAACACTTCTTCAGGGGAGTATAGCGCAGGCAGGGACGCCCAAATCGTGCGCTGTAGGAAAAGCAGAGGATTGTGCTAACGTGCTCATAGAAGAGCTTGCGTACGCATAACCTGATCTTTGGCATTTGCTTACGAGCCGCTGACCTTGTAGTTTCCTGCCGTTCGTGGAAATCGTTGGGACGCGCCATATGTACGCTAATATGTATGAGTTGAGCGACATATAAATAAACATGTAACGGAGTACATATGTCACCAAACAGCGATTCCATCCTTTCCCAGGAGCTCTCGCGCCGCACGGCCCTCAAGGCCCTGTTCGGCGCCGCTTCTGCGGCAGTTCTTTTTGGCCTGCCCGCTCGCGCCCATGCGGCGGAGGCTTCCAAAGAAACCACCGATAAACTGAATGCCGCCCAGGCCCAGCTCGACGAGGTTCAGGCCCAGCTCGACAGCATCGCAAATGAGTATGCGGCGCTGGCCAACAAGAATGCCCAGACCCTCAACGACATCGAGAATGTCCAGGGCAAGATTGACGACACGCAGGCCCAGATCGATGAAAAGAAGGCCGAGCTCAAGAAGAAGCGCAACGACCTTTCCGATCGCGTGGCCGCCAGCTACAAGTCCGGCGGCACGAACATCCTGTCGCTGCTGCTGGCCTCTGGCTCGTTTGAGGAACTCGTCGCCAATGCGCATTACGTTGAGAAGATCAACAAGAGCGACCGCGACGCCATCGAGGACATTCAGACCATCCAGGAAGAGCTCGATGCGCAAAAGACCGAGCTCGAGTCGCAGAAGGCCGACTTAGAGAAGCTCAAGGACCAGCAGACTGCCCAGATGCAGGACATGCAGGCCAAGCAGCAAGAAGTCCAGACCGTGCTGAACGGTCTTTCCGACGACGTCAAGGAGCTCATGGCTCAGCGCGATTCCGAGATCCTCGCTGCCGCCCAGGCTGAGGAGGCCGCTAGGAAGGCTGCCGCTGCCGCGGCTGCCGCGAACAAGAACAATTCCTACTCGGGTGGTTCGAGCTCGGGTGGTGGATCGTACGCGCCCGGAACTCCGCAGCAGAATGCCGGCTCGGGCAAGCAGCAGGCTGTCGTCAACGCGTGCTACTCCACGCCTTCGCCGGGTCAGAACTGGTGCGCGGCGTGGGTCACCAATGTCTTCCGTAACGCCGGCGTTGGCTACTTTGGCGGCAATGCGTGCGACATGTTCAACGCCTGGTGCTATAGCTCCGACCGCTCGGCGCTGCAGGTGGGCATGATCGTGGCCGATTCCTCGCACAGCGGCACGGGTGCTCCGGGCCTTATCTACGGTCATGTGGGTATCTATGTTGGCGGCGGTATCGTTATGAGCAACGAGGGTGCCATTACGTCTAAGTCGCTCGATTCGTTCATTAGCTTTTATGGTACTGGCTCTGGCGTGCGTTGGGGCTGGCTCGGCGGTATTGCGCTGTCGTAGCTGCGGTTTGAAGCAAGTTGGTCCGGGGTTGGGGGGGCGGGCTAAAGGTTGCGTCGGAAAAGACCA
>DBEWTI010000140.1:0-2656 GCA_048205975.1 Collinsella sp. | reverse complement strand
CCATCGTTGCAGATAACGCGTCGTTTGTCGCGGTGGGCGCCAAGGGCCTCATCATTACGGGCAAGACCGCCCAGGTGATTATCGGCATCTCCGTTCCCCGCGTTAAAGAGCATTTTGACCAGATCATGGGCCTCGAGCCGGGATTTGTGCCCACCACCTCGGCCTCCCCTGCCGCCAGCGCAGCCCATAAGCGCGGCGATATCTGCTTCTTCGATATCGACGGAACACTCGCCTGGCAAGACCCTCGAGTGGCACAAGAGCTTCCCGAGAGCGAGCGAGACCTCTCCCCCTATCCCAATGAAGCGGTCTCGCAAGCCATCCGTGATTTTGTCGCCAAGGGCAATATGGCGTTTATCTGCACAGGGCGCACGCTGAGCTGCATCCATCCAAAGCTGCTCGAGCTGCCCTGGACCGGCATCGTCTGCCTCGCGGGTGGCTATGTCGAACTTGAGGGACACGTGATTCGCGATTTGGCGATGACGCCCGGCATGCTGCAGCGCCTTGCTCCCATTCTTGAGCAATCGGACGAAGTGATTCGTTTTGAGGGACTCAATGGCGTCGTTCGCATGAGTGCCGATGCGCCCGACGCCCCCGGATACGCCCGCACCGTGGGCGATGCAATTACGCAGCTGCAACATTACAGCGCCTACAAGATCTTAATGTCCACGTCGCTTGCCAACCGCATCGCTCAGGATCAAACGTTTGAGCCGCTGCTCTGCTTTAACGAGCTCGAGCTCGAAGTGACCGAGATTTCGCCTCGCGAATGTACCAAGCGCGAGGGTATCCAGTCCGTACTCGACGCTCTCGACCCCAACCATGGAACGGTGTATGGCATCGGTGATGCCAGCAATGACATCTCGCTGATGAACGCCGTCGATGTCGGTATCGCCATGGGCAATGCGCCGGACTTCCTCAAGGAAAAGGCCGACTATGTCACCGACAGCATCGACCACGACGGCGTCGTCACCGCGCTCGAACACTTTGGGCTTATCTAGCCAAGCCCCTACCGCACTTGCGGCCGCATGGACCAATCGTCTTCAACCGCCGCGCTCGACGCCCTAATGTGGCAATATGTTGTCTGCATAATGCAACGATGCAACCTATCAAAGAATGCGAGAACCCGTGTCCAGTCCGTTTACCAGCTTTTTAGCCCAGCACTTTGACCAGATTAACGACTATCTGGCCACGTTCTTTGACGGACAGGCGACTTCCGCCGATATCGAGCGCTACCTGTATACCCCGCTCTCGGCATTTACGGCCAACGCCGGTAAACGCCACCGCCCGCTCATCTGCATGCTCGCCGCCACCGCGGTGGGCGGCAGCTTTGAGAGCGCCCGCAGCGCAGCGGCGGCCATCGAGCACTTTCAGTCGGGCGCACTCATCCACGACGACATCGCCGACAACGGACAGCTTCGTCGAGGCAAGCCCTGCATGCACCTTACCGAGGGCACCGGTCTTGCCATCAACTGCGGTGACCTAGCGCTCACCATGGTCACCAAGACGGTTCTCGACGACCCCACGCTGGAGTCCGACGTGAAACTGCGCGTGCTCCACGAGCTCACCGAGATGATCGTTCGCACCATCGAGGGCCAGGCGCTCGACCTGGGCTGGGTCCGCGACGGGCGCTTTGATATCTCGGTTGATGACTACCTGGACATGGCGACGCACAAGACCGCGTTTTACAGCGGAGCCACGCCGCTTGCCGCCGGAGCCATTATCGGCGGCGGCGGCGAAGAGCAGATTGAGGCACTGCGCGCCTTTGGGCTGCACACGGGCCTTGCCTTCCAGATTCAAGACGACCTGCTCAACTTGGTCGGCACCAAGGAGGCCGCCAACAAGGACTTCCGCACCGACATCACCGAGGGTAAGCGCACGCTCGTTGCCGTGCACGCCCTGTCTGATGAGCGCTATCACGACGAGATTGAAGCGATCCTTTCCTCGGGCACCGAGGACCCCGCGCAACTCGCACGCGCCGTGGAGATCTTCCAGGAGACCGGCTCCATCGATTACGCCCACACCTATGCGCTCGACCTGACCGCTAAGGCCAAGGCCGCTATCGAAGGCGTCGAGCTCGACCCGCATGCGCGCGAGCTCTTCCTCTCAATGGCAGATTTCTTTGTGGAGCGTCTTAACTAGCGGGGGTCATAAAACCTGTGGGCAGCGAGTTTGGGTACAAGTTGCTACACTATTGAGTGCATGTTTATAAATTGTCTCGCGTTGTCTATCCGACACACGCTCAAAATAGTACGAATGGTACGCCGAAAGGGGTTCGTTCATGGAACCTATTACCACGGGCATGCAGGGAGCAGCCGTCGAGGACGTCCAGTCCCGCCTTCTGCAGCTCGGCTATACAATCGATGACGCCGAGGTTGTCGACAAGCGCTTTGGCACCACCACCGAGCAGGCCGTCAGCACCTTCAGGCTCGACAGCGGCCTTGCTGCCGGTCATGCCGTCGATATCCCCTGTTGGAGCGCCCTGGTCGACGCCTCGTATAAGCTGGGCGACCGCACCCTGTATCTGCGCATGCCCAATTTCCATGGCGCCGATGTGCAGGCCCTGCAGCGCGCTCTCAACGTTTTGGGCTTTGCCTGTGGCGAAGACGACGGCTACTTTGGTCCGCATACCGAGGCCGCCCTGCAGCAGTTCCAGGAAAAT
>DBEWTI010000139.1:0-2653 GCA_048205975.1 Collinsella sp. | reverse complement strand
CCATCGTTGCAGATAACGCGTCGTTTGTCGCGGTGGGCGCCAAGGGCCTCATCATTACGGGCAAGACCGCCCAGGTGATTATCGGCATCTCCGTTCCCCGCGTTAAAGAGCATTTTGACCAGATCATGGGCCTCGAGCCGGAATTTGTGCCCACCACCTCGGCCTCCCCTGCCGCCAGCGCAGCCCATAAGCGCGGCGATATTTGCTTCTTCGATATCGACGGAACGCTCGCCTGGCAAGACCCCAGGCTCGCCCAAGACCTTCCCGAAGACGAGCGGGACCTCTCCCCCTATCCCAACGAGGCGGTTTCGCAGGCAATCCGCGAGTTTGTCGCCAACGGCAACATGGCCTTCATCTGCACAGGGCGCACCCTCAGCTGCATCCACCCCAAACTTCTTGAGCTGCCCTGGACCGGCATCGTCTGTCTTGCGGGCGGTTACGCCGAGATCGACGGACACGCAATTCGCGATCTGTCGATGACACCCAGCATGCTGCAGCATCTTGCCCCCTATCTTGAGCAATCGGGCGAGGTCATCCGCTTTGAGGGCCTCAACGGCGTCGTGCGCATGAGTGCCGATGCCCCCGATGCCCCCGGATACGCGCGCACCCTGGGCGACGCAGTCACGCAGCTGCAACATTACAGTGTCTACAAGATCTTGATGTCTACATCGCTCGCCAGCCACATCGCTCAAGATAAGACACTTGAGCCGTTGCTGTGCTTTAACGAGCTCGAACTCGAGGTAACCGAAATCTCGCCCCGCGAATGCACGAAGCGCGGGGGTATCCAGTCTGTACTCGACGCCCTTGATCCCCACCACGGAACCGTATACGGCATTGGCGACGCCAGCAATGACATCTCGCTGATGAACGCCGTCGATGTCGGTATCGCCATGGGCAACGCACCAGACTATCTCAAGGATAAGGCCGATTACGTGACCGACACCGTCGATCACGACGGTGTCGTTGCGGCGCTCGAGCATTTTAGGCTGATTTAGGCACACTCCATCAAACGCACGCCCGTTGTCCTAAATCGCCAAAACTGCCGCGCCAAACGCCCTGATGTGGCAATATGTTGTCTGCATATTGCATCAATGCAACCTCAGAAAGAATGCGAGAACCCGTGTCCAGTCCGTTTACCAGCTTTTTAGCCCAACACTTTGACCAGATTAACGACTATCTGGCCACGTTCTTTGACGGACAGGCGACCTCTGCCGATATCGAGCGCTACCTGTACGCGCCGCTCTCGGCTTTTACGGCCAACGCCGGCAAGCGCCACCGCCCGCTTATCTGCATGCTCGCCGCAACCGCAGTGGGCGGCAGCTTTGAGAGCGCCCGCAGCGCCGCGGCAGCTATCGAGCATTTCCAGTCGGGCGCGCTAATCCACGACGACATCGCCGACAACGGACAGCTTCGTCGAGGCAAGCCCTGTATGCACCTTACCGAGGGCACGGGCCTTGCCATCAATTGTGGCGACCTGGCGCTCACCATGGTCACCAAGACGGTTCTCGACGACCCTACGCTGGAGTCCGACGTGAAGCTGCGCGTGCTCCACGAGCTTACCGAGATGATCGTCCGCACCATTGAGGGTCAAGCACTCGACCTGGGTTGGGTCCGTGACGGGCGCTTTGATATCTCGGTTGATGACTACCTGGACATGGCGACGCACAAGACCGCGTTTTACAGCGGAGCCACGCCGCTTGCCGCCGGAGCCATTATCGGCGGCGGCAGCGATGAGCAAATCGAAGCGCTGCGCGCCTTTGGCCTACACACAGGCCTTGCCTTTCAGATTCAGGACGACCTGCTCAACCTTGTCGGCACTAAGGAAGCCGCCAACAAGGACTTCCGCACCGACATCACCGAGGGCAAGCGCACGCTTGTCGCCGTACACGCCCTCTCTGATGAGCGCCACCACGACGAGGTCGAGGCGATTCTTTCCTCGGGCACCGATGATCCCGCGCAGCTCGCACGCGCCGTGGAGATCTTCCAGGAGACCGGCTCTATCGATTACGCCCACACTTACGCGCTCGACCTGACCGCTAAGGCCAAAGCGGCCATCGAGAACGTTGAGCTTGATCCGCACGCACGCGAGCTGTTCCTCTCCATGGCAGATTTCTTTGTGGAGCGCCTTAACTAACGGGGGTTATAAAACCTGTCAGCAGCGTATTTAGGCACAACTTGCTACACTGTTGAGTGCATGTTTATGCATCCCTTTGCGTTGTCTATCCGACAGACGCTCAAATAGTACGAATGGTACGCCGAAAGGGGTTCGTTCATGGAACCTATTACAACGGGCATGCAAGGAGCAGCCGTCGAGGACGTGCAGTCTCGTCTCCTGCAGCTCGGCTACACGATTGATGCCGCCGAAGTCACCGACAAGTACTTTGGAGCCACCACTGAGCAGGCCGTCAGCACCTTCAGGCTCGACAGCGGCCTTGCTGCCGGTCATGCCGTCGATATCCCCTGCTGGAGCGCCCTTGTAGACGCTTCGTATAAGCTGGGCGACCGCACTCTCTATCTGCGCATGCCCAATTTCCATGGCGCCGATGTGCAGGCCCTGCAGCGCGCTCTCAACGTTTTGGGCTTTGCCTGTGGCGAAGACGACGGCTACTTTGGTCCGCATACCGAGGCCGCCCTGCAGCAGTTCCAGGAAAAT
>DBEWTI010000131.1:0-29739 GCA_048205975.1 Collinsella sp. | reverse complement strand
CGTCCCCAACGACTACCCTCCCACAACATAAAAAGCCCGGGGCCAAAGCGCCGGGCTTTTTATGCAAGTTAATTTCCAAGCAAAATGTTGGGGTTTCCCAGGTGCCCGAGATTGCCCCGAAAGAGGAGCGCCGCGTACTTTGGTACGCAAGCGACGGTTTGAGGGGCAAGGTCGGGTGCCTGGGGAAGCCCTACAGTTCAAGTTCGTTGAGACGGAGGATCGCCACGATATAGATCTTGAGCGCCTGCTTGAGCTGTTCCTCGTTGGCGCACTCGTTGGGACCGTGCATCTGGCCGCCCCACGCGGGCAGCTCCAGGCCGGTCTCTTCGGGGCCAAACGAGACGGCGCGGGCAAAGTTGCGCGCGTACGTGCCGCCGCCCATGGCAAAGGGTTCGGCATGCTTGCCGGTGAACTCGTTATAGGTATCGATAAGCGCCTTCACGGCCGGATCGTCGGCAGACACCGAGAACGGCACCTTCGCGCGACCCAGCTGGCACGTCACGCCAAAACGGCCCACGAGCGGGTCGAGCTGCTCGCGGATGGTATCGGCACTCGTGCTGTCGGGGAAGCGCACGTCGATGACCTGCTCAATATGGCCATCCGCCACGCGGATGACGCCAGCGTTGCAGGTGAGCGGGCCAAACGCCGGACTCGTCGCATCGATACCCAGGCCGCGGCCATAGGCATCCGCATGCACAAAGGCCAGGAACTTGACGAACTCGTGCTCGGCAGGCGTCAGCAGGCGCTCGTCGCGTGCACCAAACGCGTCCTCGGCCTCACGCAGATACGCCACGATGAGGCCGACGGCATTGATCGTTCCCTCGGGCATCGAGGCGTGACCGCCAATACCGTGGGCGAAAATCTGCGCATGCCCGTTATCGAGCGTCGTGATCTCCAGGCGGTCGGCGTTCTCGACCGGCGCCGGCAGCTCATCGGCGGCAATCGCGAGCTCGCAGATGGACTGCGACGGAATGGCATTGCTTGCCTCGGCGCCGCTCCAGGACACGATGCGCCCGCCATCGATCTTGGGACTCACAAACGTCGCCCCAAACTGGCCCTTCTCGGCATTGCAAACCGGGAACTCGGCATCGGGCGTAAACAAAAAGTCGGGGTCTGCGTGGTTCTCCAGATAATGGTGAACGTCGGACATACCCACTTCCTCATCGCAGCCCAGCAGCGCACGGAAGGTATAGCGCGGCACGTTGCCGTGCTTGAGCAGATAGGCGCCGGCGTAGAGCGACAGCACGGCAGGACCCTTGTCGTCGATAACGCCGCGGCCGAGCAGCCAGCCCTCGCGACGCTCCATCGCAAACGGGTCGGTGTTCCAGCCAGGGCCGGCGGGCACCACGTCCACGTGGCAGATGGTCGCGAGCTGCTTGTCGCCGCGACCCGGGATATCGGCAATGCCCACATAGCCCTCGTCGTCGCTCGTCTGGTAGCCGAGCTTTTGCGCAATGCCGAGCGCGCAGTCGAGCGCGTCACGGACCGGGCGGCCAAACGGCGCGCCGAGCTCCGCATCGGCAGAAACTGCCACTGACGGATAACTCACCAGCTGTTTGATATCGGCGACGACATCCTCCCAGACCTCGTCGACATACTCGGTAACGCTCTGCTCCACCTGATTCATGGACGACCTCCTTAGCAATGAGCGACGGGCACGCCCGCCCCTCACATTACGTCATTAGATAGCGAAAAGTTTAGCAAGCTCTGCCACCGAGTGCACCACCGCATCGGCACCCGCCGACTCGTGCTCGCCCGGCGCCGCCGCGCCCGAATAGATGCCGATGCACGGCACGCCCATCGCGTGCGCGCCCTCCACGTCGTTAAAGCGGTCGCCGATCATCACGGCCTCGTCGGCAGTCGCGCCAAGCGCCGCCAGGGCGTCGCGGACCGAATCGGCCTTGGTCTCGCGTCCCTGCGGCGGATTCATGCCAATCACCGCCTCAAACTGAGAGAGCCCGAGCTCACGCACCATGTCGATGCACTTGGCCTCCATGCGCGACGTCGCCACGGCCATACGTTTGCCTTGGGCGACCAACCCATCCAGCAGCTCGGGGACCCCATTGAACACGGGATACTCCTCCGGTCCCAGTTCATCAAAAAAGGCACGGTACTCGTCGGCAACCACGAGCGACTCCTCGCGCGTAAAGTCGTAAAAGTCGTGGAAGCTCTTCCACAGCGGGGGCCCGATCATGCGGCGCAGGTCACCCATCTGCGCCTCCGAAAACCCGCGCGCGGCCAACGTTTTGCGTGTCGAGGTCATCACCGCCCGGCCCGTATCTGCCACCGTGCCGTCAAAATCGAACAGCACGACCGGCCGCCTGCATATCTCCAACGCCTCCATCGGCATTCCTCTTCCCCAGTTGACGATTTCCACACCGACACTTCAAACTGTTGACTATTCAACAATTGAACCTAGCAATGTAGAGCAACTCCACTATACTTGTCGCACTTTGCTCTCAGAAGGCGGCGCCGTCGCGCCCCAACGAAAGGTGCAATTATGTCTTTTGCCATCATAACCGACTCCACGTCGGACATCTCCCCCGCCCGTGCTCAAGAGCTTGGCATTTACGTGATTCCGCTGCATGTGATTATCGAAGGCGAGGACCTGCTCGACCAGGTGCAGATTACCGCCGAGGAGTACGTCGCCCGCATGGCAGGCTCCGAGCAGCTGCCGCACACCTCGCAGCCGAGCGCCGGCGAGTTCAAGGCACTCTTTGACCGCGTGCTCGCCGACGGCCACGATAGCGCGATCTTTATCTCGCTGTGCAGCGAGTGGTCCGCCTGCTATGCCAACGCCAGCCTGGTGGCCGAGACCCACGAGCTTGACGTGCGCTGCATCGATTCGCGCACCGGCTCGGGCGCCGAGGGCCTGCTGGTGGAGTACGCGTTGGCCATGCGCGAGGACGGCCGCAGCCTGGACGAGACCGAGGCGCAGATCCGCGCGACGTTGCCCGACGCCCATCTGCTGCTGATTCCCCGCACGCTCGAGAACCTGGTCAAAAACGGCCGCGCCCCCAAACTCGCCGGCCAGCTGACGCAGATGCTCAACATTCGCCTGGCCGTTTCGCCGGAGTGGAAATCGGGCGAGATCAAGGCCATCAAAAAGGGCCGCGGCGCCAAGCGTATCGTCGCCAACACCATGGCAGACTGCCTCACGTTTTTGGACGAGCACCCGGGCTCAAGCGTTCGCGTGCTCACGACCGGCGCCGCCGAGGAGCAGGAACTTGTCAACGAGGCGCTCGCGGGCCAGGACTACGTAGACGCCGGCACCGGCCCCATCGGCTGCACCATCGCCACCCATGTAGGCGTCGACGCCATCGCCATCAGCTACTGCCCCCGCTACCAGCCAACTCGCTAGGGACGCCCACATCAGTTGCGGTGAAATAGGGACTGTTTTTGGCTTATTAGCCGCCAATCAATCCCTATTCCACCGCAACTTAGAAGCAGTTCATTTGGGACGGGGCTAAAAAGACTGGCATGTAACGTTACGCACCGGTCTTTTTAGCCCCGTCCCATTTTAGCTACTCTACATCAGCCCGCTCAGGGCAATGTCAACGGCCTCGTTGAGGTCGTCGGTAATGTGTACCAGATCCGGATCGAGCGGACTGATCATGCCGGCGTCCATCACCGGACCGTTGAGCCAGTCGAACAGGCCCTGCCAGTACTCGCTGCCCACCAGCACGAGCGGCATGCGCTTGACCTTGTGCGTCTGCACCAGCGTGAGAACCTCGAACATCTCGTCGAGCGTGCCAAAGCCGCCGGGAAATACGATGGCGCCCGAGCTGTACTTAACGAACATGGTTTTGCGCACAAAGAAGTAGCGGAAGTCCATGCCGAGGTTCACGTATTTGTTGAGCCCCTGCTCGTGCGGAAGCTCGATACCCAGGCCGACCGACTTGCCGTTGGCGCTCGCCGCTCCCCTGTTGGCTGCCTCCATGACGCCGGGACCGCCGCCGGTGATAACCGCCACGCCGCGCTGGGCGATTTTGCGCCCGACGGTACGCGCCGCCTTGTAGAGCCGATCGGTCTTGGGCGTGCGGGCACTGCCGAAGATGGTCACCGCGGGCCCGAGCTCGGCAAGCGCGCCAAAGCCATCGACAAACTCTGCCTGAATTCGCAGCACGCGCCAGGGGTCGGCGTGCAGCCAGTCAGTCGACTCCTCGGGCGCCAGAAGGTTGGCATAGGTGTTGTCCTTAGGAATCATGGGGCCGCGCATGACCACGGGGCCGCGGCGGTACGTCTCGTCGTAGGCGGGCTCGCCCTCGACGTTCTCATTCTTCATCATGGGTACTCCTATCGAGAAAAAGAAAAACGGGCGGGGTCGACGCCATGCGCCAAACACCCGCCCGAACATCAACCATTCGGTATGGTACCCAGGATGCATCAAGTGCTTGCAAGCTATCGGTCAGCGGTCGTGCAAACAGCGCCAGCGAATGTGCCGGCCGGCCGGCGCTCGCCCTTTGCCGTTGCCCGCGCCTTGCAAGCGCTCGTGCCGCTCTTAGTAATCCACCGCCGCAGGGCTGTTCATCCAGTCGCTCACAAACGCGCCGTAGCGGCCCTCGATAATGGCCTGACGGGCACGCTGCATAAGGTTGAGCAGGTAGTAGATGTTGTGCATCGACAGCAGGATGCCGCCGAGCATCTCCTTCTGCGTAACCATGTGGCGGATGAGCGCGCGGCTGTAGCCGCCCGTGCACACCGGGCAGGTACAGGTGGGATCGATGGGGCCGTCGTCGTGAGCAAAGCGCGCGTTGCGGAAGTTGAGGCGACCCTCGCTGGAAAACGCCGTGCCCATGCGACCGGTACGCGTCGGCAGCACGCAGTCGAACATGTCGATGCCCACGCCCACGCCGCGCACGAGCGTAGTCGGGTTGCCGACGCCCATCAGGTAGCGCGGCTTATGCTTGGGCATGTACTCGGAAGCCAGCGGCGCCAGCGTCTCGAACATGGTCTCGTGGTCCTCGCCCACCGAGTAACCGCCGATGCCGTAGCCGGGGAAGTCGCCGCACTCCTCCAGGTGGCGCAGCGAACGCAGGCGCAGATCCAGATGCATGCCGCCCTGGACGATACCAAAGAGCGCCTGGTCATCGCGGGTATGCGCCTTGTAGCAGCGCTCGGCCCACATGCTCGACAGCTCCACGGCGCGCTCGACATACTGGCGCGTGGCGGGATAGCCGGGGCATTGGTCGAGCTGCATGCAGATGTCCGAGCCGAGCTTCATGGCGATTTCCATGTTGTCCTCGGGCGTCCAGAACACGTGGCGGCCGTCGTAGTCGTTGACGATAAAACGCACGCCCTCGTCGGTAAGCTTGACGGCGTCGTTGTGGCTGAACACCTGGAAACCGCCCGAGTCGGTGAGGATGGGGCCATGCCAGTTCATAAACTTGTGCAGTCCACCCAGTTCAGCGATGGTGTCCTCGCCGGGACGCATAGACAGGTGATAGGTGTTGGCAAGCACGATCTGCGCGCCAAGCTGCTTGACGGTCTCGGTGGGGATGCCCTTGACGTTTGCCTTGGTGCCCACGGGCATAAAGATCGGCGTCTCGATGTCGCCATGCGGGGTGTGCAGCACACCGGCGCGCGCATGTGTCGTCGGGTCCTCGGCGATCAGGTCGAATTTAAAGAGGTTCTGGTCCATAAACTGGAACTCCTTGGTTGCGGTTCATACGCAACCCATTATACGGGCAACCAACGAGGAGCACCGACTCGACAGAAACTGACGCAAGGGGGGGGCAGGTCGCTTTGCACCAATCACTAATGATCCGTTTTCCTCCATCCCCAACGGATCATTTCTACAGCCACGGCAACGCCGATGTCTTGGCAATGCCAGCGAGCGGTCACCAGAGCGAACAAATTGGCATGAAAAGAGGACGGCATAGGCCTTCTGGTCATGCCGTCCTCTTTGAATGACAAGTTGTCGCTCTGGTGGGCGCGCAGCGTCAACTGGTTACGCGGTTCGTAGAACCGCGTAACTCCTAAGGACGCTGGCCCATACCACCCTCGAGGGTGACGGTCTCGCCGTTCATGTACTTAAAGTCGGGGCCGCAGAGCTGAACGACCACGCGGCCGATCTCCTTCTCGACGTCGCCGTAGTGGCCCGCCGGCGGCATGTGGACGTTGGCCTTGAACGCCTCGGGATAGGCATCCTGGAAGTTCTCGAGTGCGGCAGTCCAGGCAAGCGGGCACACGATGTTGACGTTGATGCCGTCGGGGCCCCACTCGTTGGCGGCGACGCGGGTCAGGCCGCGAATGCCTTCCTTGGCAGCGGCGTAGCTGCACTGACCATAGTTACCAAACAGGCCGGCGCCCGAAGCAAAGTTGACCACGGAACCCTTGGTCTCCTTCAGGTGCGGATAGGCCTTCTGCATATACAGATAGGTGGCGTACAGGCCGGAGTAAATGGCCAGGTTAAACTGATCCATGGTGTGGTCGGCGATGGTCACGCCCGAGGCGCTGGCCTGAGCGTTGTTGACGACGGCGTCGATGCGGCCGAACTCCTCGATAGCCTTGTCGATAACGTTTTGCACGACGGCCTCGTTGTCCTGACCGGCGGAAACATCGGCCTGAACGGGCAGAACCTTGACGCCGTACTCAGCCTCGAGAGACTCCTTGGCAGCCTCGAGCTTGGCGACGTTGCGGCCGGTGATAACGAGGTTCGCTCCCTCCTTGGCAAAAGCGATATCGATGCCGTAGCCGATGGAGCCAGCGGAGCCGTCCTTGAGCGTGGCCTTGCCGCCGCCGGTGATGATCACGGTCTTACCAGTGAAAAGTCCCATATGGAAGTCCTTTCATAATCGCGACGGGCGAACCCGCCGACTGCGCGCATCCAAATAAACGCACCAAAAGCTGAGATGCAACTTTAGCGTGTTCAAGTGAAAATAAAAGACCTCGGCAGGCGAACGGCATAACGTCTTTCGGCGAAGGGAATGTCAAGTACAAACTGGATAAAGCGGCCGAAGTTTTGTTGTCGAAACGAGCCATCGAACACGTTTTGAAACTTTGCTGCGGGGCGCGGGATGTCGGCGCGAAACTTTATTATAGGGTGACGAACAACGATGAGGAGCACATGCCTATGACAGACGAGCTGGACCCCCAGACTCAACAGCATATTGATGATTCCGCAGACGCCACCACAGATGCCGACGCTGTGACCTGCAATGACACCGACGTCGACGACCCCGCTCTGGACGAAAGCGCTGCGGCGGAAACCCCTGCCGCCGAAGATGCCAACGAGAAAAACGACGATACGCCCGCTCAGGACGACACCCCTGTACAGGATGCCGCCCCTCAAGTAGCGGGCCCCATCGAGGTGTCCTCGGAAGAAGAACTCGACGCTGTGATGGACTCCATGATGGATGCCGTCAAGGCCATGAAGGATGCCGTCGCCGATGCCGATGTCGACGCCGAGGAAGAGGAAGCCGCTGAGGCCGCCTCGACCTTCGTCCCCGGCGAGACCCCGGTTGCCGACCAGGGCAGCACCATGCCCTCGTTTTTGCAGCTCGAGCATCCTACGATCGGCGCCGATGCGGTCGACCCGCACGCGGCCGGCTTTTCCGTGATTGAGGGCGGCACCGGCAATATTGCCGCGCCGCAGGCCGCCGATACGGACGCCGCCGATGCCGCGCACTCGACCGCCTCGCACACCCCCGCCGCAAGCCACGACTTAGGCACCGCCGTCTCGAACACCGCCAACGCCGTGGGCACCTTTATCGCCCAGGGCGCATCGGCCATGCGCGAGATGAACGCCGCCAAGAAGGCGCTCGCCGATGCCCGCGCCCATCTGGCTGAGCTTGAGCAGCGCATTGCAGACCAGGCCGAGGAGCTCGAAACGCGTCAGGACATCGCAGGCCGCTACGACCAGATCGTCTCCGACCAGCGCCAAGCCATCGCCACGGCACAAAAGACCGCAGCGGCCGCCGAAATCGACCGCGACGCCCACGCCGCCAAAGCGACGGAGCTCAAGGGCCAGCTCGAACAAATGAAGGCAGAAGACGATGCGGCTGAGCTCCGTCTGAAGGCCGCGCTCGACGCCGTGGAGGCCCGCGAGGCGAGCTCGCGCGAGACCGGCAATCGTCTCGTTCGCCGCCTTGAGGACTCCAAGCGAATCCGCGACAAGGTCCAAGCCGAGCGAGACGCCGGCATTGCCGCCGCACAGCAAACCGTCGACGCCACGCGCGCCCAGCTCGAGACGCTGCGCCGTGAGTACGCCGAGCTTCAGCGCAATCCTTCGGCAAATCCCGCCAACTATACGGTGCGCACCAGCGAGCTTTCGATGCAGATCTCCGACACGGCCGATGCCCTGCGCAAAGCCGAAGAAGACGTTCCGCGCATCAGCGCCGACCTTGAGCATTCGCTCGCCGCCGCTGAGCAAGCCGTCGAGCAGGCTCAGGCTCCCATCGCCGACGCCAAACGCGCCCACCAGGCCGTGACAACCGAAGCAGATGCCGCGCGCGACGAGCTGCAGTCCGCAAAGACCGCCGCTGCGACGCGCCAGCGCAAACTGCGCGAGAAGGTCGCTGCCGAGGACAAGGCGCGCCGCGAGCAAGAGCAGGCTATCGCCAACGCCCAGGCAGACGCCGCACATGCGCAGTCGATTATCGAGCAGGCGACCGAGGTACACGACCATCCCGAGATCACGGAATCGCTCGCCGGGTCCTTGGCCCGCGATAAGGCCGAGCACGCCGAAACCGAGCGCGAAGTCACCCAGCTCGAAGCCGCCGAGGATGACGTGCGCGAGCGCACCCGTGACTCCCGCATCAAATTCACCGGCGCCATTGTCTGCATTGTCGCCGCAATCCTGGTGATCATCCTAGTCTGGCTGTTCGCAAGCAAGTAAACCAGCCGCCAAGCAAGTAGTCATTGGGGACGTTCTTAAACGACTAGTCAAACAAGAACGTCCCCAAAGACTAGTCCAATGACGAGAGTGGATAATCTCCCACTTTGAGCCCCCAAGCAGGCCAAAAACGGAAGATTATCCACTCTCATTCTGCAGGCACTCATTTAAGTACGTCCCCAATGAGTACCTGCCGATGCATTGGCGAAGTCAGCGAAAACGCCCCTAAGCGAGCAAGGTGACGTGAAAGAGGAGGGCATTGACCTTCTGGTCATGCCCGACGATTGAACGTCAGATTGTCCAAATGCGGCCCGCGCAGCGTCGGCCGGTTACGGCGTTTGGAAAACGCCGTAACCTACTGAATGAGCATCGCGTCACCAAAGCTGAAGAAGCGGTAGCGCTCCTCGATGGCGGCGGCGTAGGCATCCATGATCTGGTCGCGGGTGGCAAGGGCGCTCACGAGCATCATGAGCGTGGAGCGCGGCACGTGGAAGTTCGTGATCAGCGCGTCGACCACGTGATAGGTCGAGCCGGGCATGAGGTAGAGCTGCGTCGTCGCGTTCTCGCGCACCACGATGTCACCGCGGCCGAGCGTATCGGCCCCGTCCTCGCGGCCCTCAAAATAGCGCGCCGTCACAGCCGGATCGGACACCGGAGCATCGGCGTCAAACGCGCTCTCGAGCGAGCGCACCGCCGTGGTACCGACAGCAATCACACGATGGCCCTCGGCCTTCGCCTTATGCACGGTGTCGACAACCTCCTGCGACACGTGGTAGCGCTCGGTGTGCATCACATGCTGCGTGGGATCGTCCTCCTCCACCAGACGGAAGGTATCGATGCCCACCTCGAGTTCGACGGCGGCAAACTTGGCACCCTTGGCCTCGATGGCAGCCATAAGCTCGGGCGTAAAGTGCAGACCCGCCGTGGGAGCAGCAGCCGAGTGCTCTTCCTTCATGGCGTAGACGGTCTGGTACTTCTCGGGGTCGCCCTCGTAATCGGTAATGTAGGGCGGCAGCGGCACGTGGCCGGCAGCATGGATGGCCTCGTCGAGCGTGCGCGGGTCGCCGGCGGCATTGCAACCGGCCGGCTCAAAGCGCACCAGACGGCCACCGCGGCTATCGGTGACAAAGTCGATGACCTCGGCTGTCAGCACCACGGGAGCCCCCTCGGGCGCATGGGCGCCGCCGGCGCGATACTCAATCTGAGCACCGGGCTTCAGACGCTTGCCCGGCTTGACCAGGCACTCCCAAACGTGACCCAGCGGATCAACATCCTCGCGGCGCTTGAGCAGCAGCGTCTCGACCACGCCACCCGAGCCGGCTTTGCGACCGATCAGGCGGGCCGGCATCACGCGCGTCTGGTTGATGACGAGCACGTCGCCCGGCTCGATATAGTCGATGATGTCGCAGAAGATGCGGTGCTCAACGGTACCGCCGTGCTCCAGCGGCTTCCCCGCCTGGGAGCCTTTGCGATCCACCACCAGCAGGCGGCAGGAGTCGCGCGGCTCGGCAGGAGCCTGGGCAATCAGTTCCTCAGGAAGGTTGTAGTCAAAATCATCGGTACGCATAGACACGTCTGATACTCCTTATATAGCTAAAGTCCGCTCTACATCCTAGCAGGCTGACGTCCCAAACGAACTACTTTTTGGCAGCCTTGCGCTCGTCGCGAATGCGAGCGCGGTCCATGGCCGCCTCGACAGCAGAAAAGCGGCAGCCGCAGTAGTTCTGTCGATACATGCCCAGTTCGCGCGAACGGCGCGTGGCCTCGGGATAATACGGGCGAAAATCGCGAATCACCGGAGTGAGACCGCGGGCGGCAGCCAAACGCTCGAGCACGTCATTGCAGGTGTCGAACAACTGATACGGAGAGACGGCGAGCGTCGTGCCCACGTATTCAAACCCGCGCTCCTGGGCAACGCGGCATGCCTCGGCCAAGCGCAAGGCATAGCACGCGCGACAGCGACGGGGACGATCGGCACCCAGCGGGGCCACGCCGGCCTCCCAGCGTTCGCGGTCCTCCCCGGCCTCGATGAGCTCGATGTCGCCATCGGCACACCACCGGCGCAGCTCGTCCAAACGCCGCTGCCATTCATCGTGAGGTTGAATATTAGGGTTGGTCCAGCAAATCGTGGGCTCAAACCCCTCCTCGCGCAGCAGGCGAACCGGCTCAAGCGAGCATGGTGCACAGCACGCATGCAGCAACAACGACTTCATCGACATCTCCTCACCCAAAAAAGCGCACGCCAAAGGACGTATCCTCGCAGGCGACAATGCGGCGGTCGCGCAGAATGGTCCGCACGTAATACCAATCGCCCACACAGCCCGACAAGTGCAGACCAGCCGACAAGTGCAGACCAGCCGCCAGGTAGCACAGCAGCGGATAGTCCGAGAACGCAAACCCCAGGGCAAATGCTGTCGTCACAACAACCGTCGGCGCCAGGCAAACCGCCACGTACCGCCGGCGCGAATACACAACGCCCTCGGCGCAGGCATAGATCATCGCCGTCTCGAGGTTCGCCCCAAAGGTCACGCGCGCGCCCGCAGGCGCCAGCAGCTTAAAAAACACCGCATGTACCAGCTCGTGCACGGCAAACGACGCTGCAGAAACCGCAGCCACACCGACCATCCAGCCCACGACGGTGGTCCAGCCGCCCGCCTCAGCCGCGTCCAAGTCCGCAGGCCCGCCCAGCAGCATAAACATCGGCACCAGGCACACGGCAAACACCGCGATCACGGCCATCCCCCACACGAAGCAAGCGTGTAGAAAAACCTCGTCCTCAAACGCATGTATGTTGGAAATCTCATTCATAGCATCTTAGGATAGCGCCCCTGCCACGCACCCGCCCGCATGTGCGATAATGTCGAACGATATGCACGAATTGACCACCGCGCCGCCGAACCCCGTGCCCGGCCGCGCTCTTACCTATATGCGAAGGAGTCCCATGGCATCCAAATACTCCATGAACGACCGTCCCAGCTGGCCGCGCCGCGCCATCGTTACCGCCGGCGAGCCCTACGGCAACAAGGGTCTGCACTTTGGCCACGTCGGCGGCGTCTTTGTCCCGGCCGACTTCTTCGCCCGCTTCCTGCGCGACCGCCTGGGCCGCGAAAACGTCATCTTCACCTCGGGCACCGACTGCTACGGTTCGCCCATCATGGAGAGCTACCGCAAGCTCAAGGAGAACGAGGGCTACGACAAGTCCATCGGCGAGTATGTCGAGTCCAATCACTCCCGCCAGGCCGCGACCCTCAACAACTACAACATCAGCTGCGACATCTACGGCGGCTCGGGCCTTGAGCCGGCCGCGCAGATTCACAACGAGGTAACCGCCGAGATTATCAAGCGCCTGCACGAGCAGGGCACCATCTCCAAGCGCTCCACGCTGCAGTTCTACGATGCCAAGGCCGGCACGTTCCTCAACGGCCGCCAGGTCATCGGCCGCTGCCCCATCCAGGGCTGCAAGTCCGAGAAGGCCTATGCCGACGAGTGCGACCTGGGTCACCAGTTTGAGCCCGAGGAGCTCATCGCGCCCAAGAGCCAGCTCACCGGCGAGGTGCCCGAACTGCGCCCGGTCGACAACCTCTACTTCGACCTGCCGGCCTACCTCGACTTTATGAAGACCTATACCGCCAAGCTCGCCCAGAACCCGCAGGTTCGCTCCGTGGTCTCCAAGACCATGGAGGAATGGCTGCTGCCGGCTCAGCTCTACATCCAGAACAAGTTCCGCGAGGCCTTCGATGCCGTCGAGGATCAGCTTCCCGAGCACACCGTGCTGGAGCCCGAGGGCAACAAGAGCAGCTTTACCGTCACCTTCCCCAGCTGGAAGGAGCGCGACGATGCCCACGCAGTGCTCGCCAACGGTGGTGTGCGCTTCCGCAGCGGCAAGGCGCTCGTGCCCTTCCGCATCACCGGCAACATCGACTGGGGCGTTCCGGTACCCGAGGTCGACGGCGTGACCGACGTCACCTGCTGGTGCTGGCCCGAGAGCCTGTGGGCGCCCATCAGCTATACGCGTACCGTGCTCGCACGCGATGCCAAGGCCGCCGGCGTGACCGAGGGCGTCGCCGCCCAGGATGCCGCCCTCATGGGCGAGCCCGCCGCCGACTCCACGCAGGTGCCCGCACCCACCTACCAGCACAGCTCGCTCGACTGGCGCGACTGGTGGTGCTCTGACGACGCTCAAATTTACCAGTTCATCGGTCAGGACAACATCTATTTCTACTGCATCGCGCAGACCGCCATGTGGGAGGCCCTGGGCTGGGACCTCACGCAGAGCACCGTCAGCGCCTGCTACCACCTGCTCTACATGGGCAAAAAGGCCAGCTCGTCCTCGCAGACGCCTCCCCCGCCGGCAGACGACCTGCTCAACCACTACACCTGCGAGCAGATGCGTGCGCACTGGCTGTCCCTCGGTCTGTCCGAGAAGCCGGTGAGCTTTAGCCCCAAGGCATACGACACGCGTGTGACCGGCAAGGACAAGGACGGCAACGAGGTGCGCGCCTGCGACGACAAGCGCGTTATCGACCCGGCTCTTAAGGAGAGCGCGCTGCTGACCGGCGTCTTCAACCGCCTGGCCCGCAGCTGCTTCTACGGCGTCGCCGTCAAGGAAGGCGACGAGAGCCCCTACCGCAACGGCTGCATCCCCGCCGGTGCCGCTTCTGACACCGTGGTCGAAGCCGCCCAGCAGGCAGCCCTCGCCTTTGAGCAGGCCATGTACAAGTTCGAGACGCACCGCGCGCTTGCCGTGTGCGACGACTACCTGCGCGCCGCCAACAAGCGCTGGAGCGATGCCTCTAAGGCCGCCAACAAGCTCGAGGGCGAGCCGGCCAATGCCGCGATGACGCAGGCCCTTGTCGACGCCTTTACCGAGCTGCGCGTGGCGACCGTCCTGATGCACGGTATTGTGCCGGCCGGCTGCGAGCTCATCTGCGAGTACTTCGACGTCGATCCGGTCGCCTTCTTTAGCTGGGATAACATCTTCGCCTCCACGGATGAGTTTGTGGAGAGCCTGGGCGAGAAGCCCGGCGAGCACCGCGTAAAGCCGCTGCCCCCGCGCTTCGACTTCTTCAGCAAGCACGAGAGCCAGTACTAAAAACACTCGACATGTAATGGAATGGGAAGGAAAGACGGATGTCCAAGCCGCGTCGTCGTAAGCAGAAAAAGCAGGTTAAGCCCGAGCTCAAGCTCAGGCAGTTTGCCGCCACCGAGCTTTCCGACCAGCTTGCCGCCCAACACTCCGCCGCCGACCTGCCGCGCTTTATGGTCGACACGGTCGCCGGCGCCTATGCGCCCGCCGATGCCGAACTCATGATCGAGGGCTTCGGCGCCGCGGCCACACGCCCGGTCACGCTGCGCGTCAACACGCTCAAGGCAACCGCCGAGGACATTGCTGCGGCGCTCGATGCCGCCGACATCGCCCACAACCCCGTCACCTGGTACCCAGACGCCTTCATCCTGCCCGAGGCCCAGGTTTCCGATCTGTGGGATCTCGACATCTACCGCGACGGCAAAATCTACCTGCAGAGCCTGTCGTCCATGATGCCGCCGCTGGTCCTGGGCGCTCAGGCAGGCGAGGACATCCTGGACATGTGCGCAGCCCCTGGCGGCAAGACGACGCAGATCGCCGCCCTCACGCAGGGGCAGGCGCACCTTACCGCCTGCGAGATGAGCATTCCCCGCGCCGAGAAGCTCGAAGCCAACCTCCACCGCCAAGGCGCAAAAAACGTGCCCGTCATGCGCACCGACGCACGCGAGCTCGACGAGTTCTTCCGCTTTGACCGCATCCTGCTCGATGCTCCCTGCACCGGCACGGGCACCGTCATCAGCGGCAACGAGAAAAGCCTGCGCGGCCTGACCGAGCAGCTGCTCGTCAAATGCGCCCGCTCGCAGCGTGCGCTTCTGGACCGCGCCATGGGAGCCCTCAAACCGGGCGGCACGCTCGTCTATTCGACTTGTTCGATCTTGCCGCAGGAAAACGAGGACGCCCTGCAAGAGGCCCTCGACAAGCATATGGACTGCGAGCTCATCCCCCTCGACGGCACGCCAAGCGAAAGTGAGGCACGCCGCGCCCAGGAAGCTGGCGAGGAGCCGCGCATCGAGTCCAACGCCCTGACCGAGGCCATTGCCGCGGGTCAGGTATCGGCCATTGCCAACGGCCTGCCCGGCACGCTCACCATTCCGCCCAGCCGCGAATTTGAGGGCTTCTACATTGCTCTGATCCGAAAACGCAGCTAGCGCACGGATCCAAAACTCAACAAGCTATCTCCGTGCGCGTTTGCCCTGCTGGTCGCGATGCTGTTTAAGCATCGCGCGCTCCTTGCGTTCGGCCCTTTTGCCCTTAATGGCCGTGACCACAAAGTAGATGACCGCGGCGGCAACGATTGCGCCCACACACAGGCCAATCGAGCCAAACATTGCTGTCAATTCCATACCGCGTCACCTCTCTTTTAAACGGGACATTCAAGATAGCACCTCAATACCCGCCACCACAGCTCCTTCACGTTCGCCGGCCCTTCGGTCTAACGGATGGCGCGGCGGGGAAAAATCAACTCGTCAAACGATTTAGCATTCGCAATTCCGGCTGCATCGCGCCGGCCGTCATCACATAGAATCGAGCTTCCATGGATACCCTCAACGATCTAAATGAGCGCGTCGACGCCTTCGTCGGCACCAGCTCCTTCGACACGCCTGCCGCGGCAAACGACCAAGCCCCCATCGATGTGCCCGCCGAGGTTCACGAGGACATCGTCGCCTCGGTCGATTTCTCCGAGGTCGAGCTCGCAGACGAGTTCACCGAACCCCAGGTAGCCGTGGCCCCCAACGGACTGCTTCCCATGGAGCCGCTGCCCATCGACGGGCGCCTGCGCAAGGCGGCCCTTCGCATGCCTGACGAGATTGAGGAGGCCAGCGGCTTCACGCTCTTCGGCCGTCGTATCAAATCGCTCATCTACACCACCGACGTCGCGGTCATCCGCAACTCCAACGCCGATGCCGTCTTTGCCGTTTACCCCTTCACGCCGCAGCCCGCCATTACGCAGGCGCTGCTGACCGTCGCCGAGTGCCCGGTCTTCGTAGGCGTGGGCGGTGGCACCACCACCGGCAAGCGCTCCGTTCAGATGGCAGCCGTCTCCGAGATGCAGGGCGCGGCGGGCTGTGTGGTCAACTCCCCCGCCACCGCCGAGATGGTCGAGCACATCACCAACATCGCCGACATCCCCGTCATCGCTACGGTCGTTCGCTGCGACGACGATGCCCACGCCAAGGTGCGCGCTGGAGCCAAGATTCTCAACATCGCCGCCGGCAAGAACACGCCCCAGGTCCTACGCGAGCTGCGCAAGCACTATCCCAACCTGCCGCTCATCGCGCCGGGCGGCAAGACGCCCGAGAGCATCCGTGAAACCATCGCCGCCGGCGCCAACGCCATCATCTGGACGCCGCCTTCGGCCCAGCAGCTACAGACCGACATGATGCAGCGTTATCGCAAGATGAAGGAAGACGCCACACCTGTCATCTCGCGCGACGATGTTCCCATTATCGACCAGGTCGCCGCCGCCGAGGTCAGCCAAGTCGAGAACATGAATCCCGATGTGCCGATCCCCGACGAAGTCATCGAACGCGTCGCTTCGATTCACGATCATATCGAGGAGCGTCGCGCCAACCGCGGACTCAAACCCTCGCTGCACGGTTTCTTCTTCCGCGGAAAGAAACGCTAGCAAAACATCTTGGCCCGCCCCACAAACGTGAGGCGGGCCGTTTTCGTTTGAGCAATCATGCAGCGACGTGATGGGCCAAGTTAATCCACGCGCTTGTCGCCCATAAAGAAGAGCGCCACCGTACCAGGTCCGGTATGCGAACCGATCAGAGTACCGATGTTATTGATCTCAATCTTGCCTTTAAGCTGCGGAACCTGTTCCTCAATCAGCGCCGCAACGGCCTCGGCATCCTCGCGGCACGCCGAGTGCGACATGATGCACTTACCCGAATAATCCGCACCGTCCTGCACGTGTGCCATCATGGTCTTAGCCATCTCGGAAATCGCGCGCTTCTTAGTGCGAATCTTCTCACGTGGCGACAGTCCACCTTCGCAATCGACCGTCATAAGCGGGCAAATCTTAAGCGCCGTGCCGATGATCGCGCTCGCAGCTGAAATGCGACCGCCGCGCAGGTAGCTCGACAGATCGGTCGAGAAGAACCAGTGGTGCAGGTTGAGCTTGTGCTCCTCAATCCAGGCAGCCGTCTCGTCGAGTGAAGCCCCGCTATCGCGCACGTCGGCGGCACATTCCGCCAGCAGGCCAAAGCCCGAAGACGCCGCCAGCGAATCGATGACGCGCACCTTGCCGCCCTGGGGATAGCGATCCGCGAGATCTGCGCCGCAACGCAAGCCGAGCCATACGTACCCGAAATACCCGACGATAACGTCAGGTGCAGCACGTCTTTACCCTCGGCAACAAGCGGCTCCCAAAACTCCTCGTACTCACCCACGCTCACCTGAGACGTCTTGGGCATGGCGCCTGCGGCAATCTGGGCAAAAAACTCGTCCGGCGTAATCGACTGATACAGATCGTCCGTATAGACAACATCGTCGATCTCGTAATGAAAACACACGACAGGGATATTGCGCGATTCAAAGAACTCCCGAGTTCGATTGGCGGCGGATTCACAGGTCAGGACAAAATCACTCATATGAGGCTCCTTAAGTATTGCTGTGTAAATTATCGCACAGCAAGCCTAAATACGATACAAATGTCCACTATTTACCAAATAGAGCCAAAGGTAGTGAACATCTTTACCACCATCGTTTCCACCGACCCCACGCATAAATATCTGAGAAAACACCCTCTATCGTCTCCACTCAACCGCCATATCTACCTTCACTAAATCGATTTACCAAACCGTTCGGCTAACAATTCGGCCGCCCGTCCCCAATCGAAACAAAAGCGGCGCATACTGATAAACGTTTGACGCTGTTTATCAGTTTTACCAGCCCTATCGGAAGGTGTTTCATGGTCGCATTCGATCGCAATCCGCAAGACTTCAAGTATCTGCGCCTGCTGTCGAGACAGTTTCCCACCGAGCAATCCGCGTTTACCGAGATCATCAACCTCTCGGCCATCCTCAACCTGCCAAAGGGCACTGAGCATTTTATGAGCGACGTGCATGGCGAGTACGAAGCCTTTATGCACATCCTCAACAACTGCTCGGGCGTCGTGCGCGAGCATGTCGACGAAATCTTTGGCGAAACGCTCTCCTTTGACGAGAAGGGCGAGCTATGCACGCTCATCTACTACCCGCGCGAGAAGATCGAGCTGGTCCGCAGCCAGCGCGAGGACTCGCCCACCTGGTACAAGACGATGCTTGACCAGCTCATCATGGTCGCTCGTTCGCTTTCAAGCCGCTACACGCGCTCCAAGGTGCGTAAGGCCATCCCACGCGATTACGCCTACATCATCGACGAGCTGCTACACACGCATCCGGACGAGAACAACTATCGCGTGCGCTATCACGAGCGCATCGTGGAGTCCATTCTGGAGACCGCCAGCGCCGACGACTTTATCGAGTCGCTTGCCTCGCTCATCAAGCGCCTGGCCGTCGACCACCTGCACCTGGTGGGCGACATCTTCGACCGCGGCGGCGGCGCGGCCAAGATTATGGACCGCCTGCTCACCTACCATTCACTCGACATCCAGTGGGGCAACCACGACCTGCTGTGGATGGGCGCTGCGGCCGGTGAGCCCGCCTGCATCGCCACGGTGCTGCGCAACAACCTACGCTACGACAACTACGAGATCCTGGAGAACGACTACGGCATCTCGCTGCGTGAGCTTGTCGCCTTTGCCGATGCCACCTACACCGCCGGTGAGTCCATCACCCCGCTGATCAAGGCCATCAACGTCCTGCTCTTTAAGCTCGAGGGCCAGATTATCCAGCGCCACCCCGAGTTCGATATGACCGACCGCCTGTTACTCGACAAGATCGAACACGATACCGGCACGGTCACGCTCGCCGACGGCAGCGTGTGGCCGCTCACGACCAACGACTTCCCCACCGTCGACCCGACGGACCCCTATACACTCACGTCTCAGGAGCAGCACATCATCGACAAGCTCGTGTCCGAGTTTGTCACCGCCGATCACCTGCATCGCCATATCGATTTCCTCTATTCCCACGGCTCGATGTACAAGGTCGCCAACGGCAACCTGCTGTTCCATGGCTGCGTGCCACTCAACGAAGACGGCACCTTTAGCAGCATGAACTGCCTGGGCACCTGGCACACTGGCCGCGATTATCTCGATTTTTGCGACTACATCGCCCGCCGCGCCTGGCGTGTGGGCGACCGCGACGCTCTCGACTGGATGTGGTACCTGTGGATTGGCTTTAACTCACCCGCCAGCGGACGCCTGGTGCGTACCTTTGAGCGCGCCTATATCGCCGATAAGAGCACCTGGGTCGAGCCGATGGACCCGTACTTTACACTTACCAAGTCGCCCTCGGTCTGCGACGACATCATGCGCGAGTTTGGCGTCGCACCCATGGCATGTTCACCGACCGGTCACATCATCAACGGCCACACGCCCGTTAAAACCACCAAGGGCGAGCAGCCCATCCGAGCCGAGGGAAAGCTGCTGGTCATCGATGGCGGCTTCTGCCGCGCTTACCATCCCAAGACGGGTATCGCCGGCTATACGCTCATCTCGAGCTCGCGTGGCTGCCGTCTCAAGTCGCACCGGGCCTTTACGACGGTTGCCGAGGCACTCACACGCAACGTGGACATCGAGAGCGAGACCAACCGTTTTGACCAAGCAGACCGTCGCCGCATGGTGAGCGACACCGATACCGGCGCCAAGATTCGCAGCCAGATCCAGGACCTGCGCCAGCTGCTCGATGCATATAGAAACGGTGCTATCGAACAGCGCGCCTAGCCTCGCCTGCGGGGATTGGCTAAACTTGCTGAGTTTGTCATCCCCACGGCGCCCCGGCGCCACCATAAGGCAGGTACCATGCAAAAGCTCCTTGCGCAGATCATGAAGTTTGGCGTCGTCGGCGTCATTGCCACGGTCATCGACTTTGGCATTATGAATCTGCTCCACTACGGTCTGGGCCTCAACATCCTAATCGCCAACACCAGCGGCTTTATCATCTCACTCATCTTTAACTACCTCGCCAGCATGAAGTACGTGTTTGCGCACAAGGAGGGCATGAGCCGCCGCCGCGAGTTCATTATCTTTGTCGTGCTGTCCGTGATCGGCCTGGCACTCAACGACGGTATCGTGTTGACACTCAACGCCGGCCTGGGACTCGAGGCCAATATCGCCAAGATCTGCGCCACCGCGCTTGTCATGGTCTACAACTTTGCAACGCGCAAGATCTTCCTGGAAGGCGACGAGACCAAGTAACTCGCAACCTTACAGCTTTACGATGCCCACGGATGACGCGCGTCGAGCGCTGTGTTGTTCGTGGGCTTTGCTCGTTTACGGGCAAATTTTCAACGTTTGCGGATTAGCTCTTGATAATTTGGCGAGTTCGTATAGTTCTTGGCAAAGACCTTACGTTTCCCTTGCAAAAGCTCTAAAGTATCCTCTGCTCGATTCATCAACGCATTGGATGTGATTACGTGCGCAAGGCACTGGCACAACCTCATACCAAGCAGTTCCTCAAGTTCGCTGTCGTGGGTCTTATCTCCTTTGGCATCGACTGGGGTATGCTCATTGCGCTCGTCGAGCTGTTTCACCTCGACTTTTTGATGAGCACCACGGTCTCGTTTACCACGTCCGTCGTAGTCAACTACTGGCTCAGCATGAAGTACGTGTTCGACCATCGCGAGGGCATGAGCCGCAAGCGCGAGTTCACGATCTTCACCATCCTGTCGGTGATCGGTCTGGGCCTCAACGACCTATACATGTTTGTGGGCGTCACGTTTTTGAGCATCGGCTACCAGGCCATGAAGGCCATCGCCACGTTCCTCGTCACCTGGTACAACTACTTCAGCCGCCGTTTCTTCCTCGAGGGCGCACGGTCGTAGTCGATTCACTATTTGCTTGAATGTATAACCGGTTGGAATTCCCATTCCAACCGGTTTTTTGTTTGCCGAGAGACCGGGCGACCCGGTCCCATTCGCATGAAAAACGGGCGGTCCGGATGTTTGTCCGAACCGCCCGTCTGGCGCGCTATGTCGAGGCCTCTAGCCTGTAACGTAATACCAAACCACGTTGTCGCCGTTGGAGAGAACGTAGTTGCTGCAGGCCGTCATGGGCGTTGTGCCGTTGACGGAGTACATCCAGCCGCTCGTGCCGCCGTACTGTTTCTCGGCCAAACCACCAATCGCGGAGACATACGTGCCATATGACGAGCCATGTGCGTTGACAGAAAGGCCCAGCGCGCACAGGGCATCGTAGACGGTAGCGCCTTCGTTAAAGGTAAAGGTGCCACCAGAAGACACAGGATTGCCCACAGCGCTCGATGTGACCGAAACCGTCACCGTAACGTAGCTGGACTCCTGCGAGCCGCTCTGGCCGCCCGAGGAGGCGTTTCCACCATTAGAGGATGAGGCTCCATCAGACGACTGGCCACCGCCCGAAGAAGCACCGCCAGACGCATTGGAAGTATCACCGGCTCCCGTATTTTGGGCAGCGGATTTATCGCCAGACTTCTTGCCGTCCTGGTCCTCGGACTTCTTGTTATCCGAGTTCTTGTCCGATTCCTTGTTTGAAGACTCGGAATCGTCCTTGGACTTGGACTCATCAGAATGCTTGGACTCGTCTTTTGCGTCATTCGATGACTTGGAATCCTTGGAACTGGCCTCGCCCGAAGTCGTAGTCGAGCCAGACACCTTGGTGTCCTTGGTGACGACGCTCTCCCCCGTCACGGTCTGAACGATCCAGTCGATGGACCAGGCACCGCTTGCGGAAGGATGGACGAAACCCAGCGAGACGACGATCAGAATGGTGCACGCGGCAGTCAGAACGCCGAGGAGCGCCTTGCGGCGAGGGGCGGACGCCGCCGAAGCGGCGTCCTTTTGCTTTGCATCGTCAAGCTGGATAAACGAGGAGTCGGGCTGTTGCCCGTTGGTCTCCTTGGGCTTATCGGGCATTACCGTCACCCTTGCCGCGCTTGGTCAGCGCGAAGACGGCGATGAGCGCAAGGCCAATCACGCCGGCGGCGATGCCAACGATGGCGAGCGGATTGGTGCCAGTCTCCTGCTCGGAAGCACTAGAGGACTTCTTAGCAGTGGTCGTGGAAGCAGCACCCGTATCGGACTTGGAATCGGACTTCTTGTCGGACTTGCTGTCCTTCTTGTCAGACTTCTTGTCAGACTTCTTCTCGTCCTTCTTGTCGGACTTATCGGTGTCCTTCTTGTCGGACTTGTTGTCCTTGGTCTCGGTCTTGGTCGACACCGTCGTCTTGGTCGTCGGCTTATGACCCGGAGCAACAGCGCCGCCAGTCTGCTGGCCCTTCGTGCCGGAGCCAGAACCCGTGCCCGTGCCAGCGCCAGCACCGGAACCGTTGCCAGCGCCGCCATTGCCGCCATTGGAGCCAGAGCCGCCATTGCCGCCAGGGTTAACAGCATTCTTGGTCCACTTGGCATACAGCGTCAGATCGGCCGTCACCGGCGTACTGAAGTCATACGCCTGCGTGCAAGCCTCATCGGTGAACCAACCGCCGAAAGTGTAGCCCTTGCACTGTGGCTGAGTCGAGGGCTCCGTCGCCGCCTTGCCTTCCTTCACGCGTTGAGAATCGGGCATCGCCGCATCCTTACCGTTGGCGTCGAACGTCACGGTATAGCGTTTGACCCTTTGGCCATTACCCTTGACGGCAAACAGCTTGCCCGAGTCATTGACATAGTAGAGTGAACCATCGGATCCGACCGAAATAGAAGCCATGCAGTACTGCTGGTCGCCCGCCACGGGCGTATAAAGCAGCTCGGCCTCGTCATCGCCAATACGGTAGCGATAGATGCCGCCCGGGTTGTTGTTGGACGTAAAGTAGACGTACGTCTCGCCATTCTGGACAGAAACGACCGGCTGCGACTTTACATCACCGCCGCCCGAAGCCCCCTGACGAATATAGCTACCGTCCGCCTTGCAAATGGAATAGTCCACGGAAAGCGTCTCGGCATCAATCACTGCAAGCTGACCGTAGTGATACGTGTACTTGTTCTGATAACCGCCCATAAAGGATTCGGTCGATGAGCCTCCGACCACAATCTTGCCGTTGGCCAGCACCGGCGTCGAGGTCGAGCTGCCACCAAACGTCACCTTGCCAAGCTCAGAAAGGGTTCCGTCCGTTCCAACCGAAAGCTTATGCAAAACGCCATCGGCGCTCACGACATAGGCAATCGATCCATCGACCAGCACCGTCGTGCGCACGCGCTCGGCAATCTTGAGCGACGCAACGGTCTTTCCAGTTTCGGGGTCGACCGTGCTCACCGTACCGGAATCATCTGCGATGACGCCATAATTGCCCGAGAACGCCAAGCCGGCCCAGTAATAGCCCTTGCTGTTCTCGTTCTTATGCTGCCACATAACCTTGCCATCGGAGATGCGCACGCAGAGCAGGTAGCCGTCGCTCGAGTCGGACCAGCTGGCCGATGCCGTCCCAAAGTAGGCAAAGCCGTCACGAACCGTAATGGACGCAAGAGACTGCTGAGCACCATCGGGGCCAGCAGGCAACTCATCGGTTACCCAAACCGTCGCCAGAGCATCAACCGTCAGCGCCTGCAGGCGACCGCTCGAAAGCGGCACGAGCATCACGCCGCCAGTGTATACCATACGCGAGGTCGAATCGATCTTTGCCGCCAAAGGCGATTCGGCAACGGTCTCACCCGTGTCGACATCTTTCTTGAGCAGCTTGGAACCAACGGCCACGTAGAGGTAGTCACCGACCAGCAACGGGTCGGAAATACCCTTGCTCCATTCGTTCGAGCCTTTGAGCTCGCTCACCCATTTTGCCTCAGCGTCTTTCGTGGGCACAGGAGCGTCGGTTACTTTGTCGGCGCTCGTATAACCAGGCCAATCGCTATCCCAGTTAGGACGTGCGGCACCCGGGTCAACAACAACACTGTCGACGCCGGGCACAGTATCGCCGGGAGCAAAAGCCCAAACGATTTTGTCGCCAGACTTGAGCACATAATCGCTATCGAGCTGAGACCCAGGAACGCCGTTGACAAAGAACGACCATGCACCCGACAGCTCGATGCCATCAAGCGGAGATACGAGACTATAGACGCCCCAATAGCCAAATTGGTCGTACATTTTTGACTTTATGCCAAGGGCATCGAAGTAAGCAGCAGAGGCATCCTTAATCGACGTGCCCTTAGCAAACACCTGGGTCGAAGGGCTCGTCCAACGCTGAGCTATCTCGGCCTTTTTGCCAATAATCTCCATCGTGACGGAAACCTGCTCGGGCGCGGGGTCGCCGTACTTCGAGTAGCACCAGACGACGGAGTCGCCGTCCTTGAGCGTGTAGCCGCCCGCGCCGGCCTCGGAGGCTCTGCCGTTGACGAACAGCTGCCAGTACGCGCCGGTCGCCGAGTCGTAGCCGAGCGTGCGGCCCTTATCGAAGGGCGACGTGATCGTGTTGAGCGCCCAGCCCCAGGAGCCGTTGGGGTCGTAGTCGGCCTTGAGGCCGGCCTGCTTGAAGAGCTGCTCGGAGAGGTCGGCCGCGGTCGAGCCCTCCTTCAGCGTGATCCGCTGGGCGGCGGCCCAGGTCTGCTGGGCGCCCTTGGCGTCGGTGCCGACGACGGAGCACGTGGCGGAGACATCCTGGCTCTCGGCCTTGGCAGGCTGAGCCTTGGCCTCTCCAGCGGCAGAGACAACGGCGGCGTCCTGCTTCGAGGTATCGGACGTCGATGCAGCCGACGCCTCATTGCCGGCAGCGCTATCGTCCTCAGTCTTGTCGGTAGGGCCCGAAGCTGTCGCGGCGGCATCTTGCTCGGCAGTGCCCCCATTCGCCACCTCGCCGCTCGCATTGAGGTCGGCAGCAGGGCTTGCCGCGGACTCACCAGAGCCGTTCTCGGCAGGCGGTGCCGTCTGAGCCACAGCCTCGGCAATGCCCTCGGCGCCCTCGGCCCACAGCTGAGCCGGTGTGGTGCCAAAGGCCATCGCAAAGGCCAGGAATGCCACCAGGCCGCGCTTGGCTACGCCGCGCGCAATCGCGCCACGGCGATGCGAGACGCGCTGGCGCTCGTCCACAAACATATCCATTTGTCTCCTACTGTCTGTACTTGGAGCGTTGCCTTGAGGCTGCCCCACGTCATCGCGCATGTTGCGCTCGAGTTCCCCCATCGGGGTCCCCCTTCCCTCCAGAGCCCTATGCACACCGGCGGCATACGCCGCAGCCGCATGCAAGATGGGAGGCGATCCGACTTAACCTTAACGACTCGGGCACGTCGTCCGATCTGCGACGCGAACATCCCGAGCCAAGAGGAATTACGGTTACTGGTACAGCCGGGGACTTGCACCCCGATTCTCCCAAACGCGCAGGAAAACCGCGCATTCGTGCGTCTCCGCACCACCATCTAGGCCATCGATTATTACCGTCAATATGGTAGCACGCAAAAGGGCCTCGCACGCAGGCGAAGCCCAAGGTAAAAGCTATTGTTTGCGATAGGAAAATGCGGTGACGGTCGCAGCCCCTAGTGCTTGCCGCCGTGACTGTTAAGCCAGATATTGCGGCCCAGCATAAGCGCCAGCACCAGCGCGCTCACGTAGCCCATAAAGCCAATGACCGGGATACCAAACACAACCGGCTCGATGCGCGCGTAGTACACCACCGACGAACCGATAAACAGACCGGCGATCACAATTGCCATCGACATGCGGTCGATAATTCCGCCCAGCTGTCGCAGCGCCTTATCGCTGCTCATGATCTGCGTGTTCACCTTAAGCTGGCCGCGCGTGAGCATACGCGAAGCCAAGCCCAGATACTCGGCTGCCTCGAGCGAGCCTTTTGCCGCGCGATAGCTGCTCGCGGCAAGATCGCGTCCCATATCACGCACGCGCGCATAGGTGCTCTTCTCGTTTTTGATATGCGTCTGGATTATCTGGATCATGTTGACGTTGGGCATGTACTCGGTCAGCAAACCCTCGAGCGTCACCATGCCGCGCGCGAACATCGTCACCACGCTCGGCAGCTCAACGTCATTCTTACGCGCGAGGTTTAACAGCGAGGTCAAAAACTCGCCGATATCCAGGTCCTTCAGGTCAAGGCCCGCAAAGTCAGCCACGATAAAGTCCAAATCGGACAAAAAGGCCGAATGATCGAGCTCGGCCGAATCGCCACGCGTCACGGCAAAGCGCATGAGCGAATCCTTGAGCTTTGGCACGTCGCCCTCGGCCACGGCGAAAATCATGTCCTTGACGATGCCACGATCGTGGCTCGACATGCGTCCGACCATGCCCAAGTCGATAAAGTAGACGATGCCGTCCTTGAGAATAATGTTTCCCGCATGCGGGTCGGCATGGAAAAAGCCGTCATCGAGCACCTGCGTCGAGTAATCCTCGACGATTGCGGCACCGATCTTTTCCAAGTCATAGCCCTCGGCCACCAAGCACTCAGGATCGGCGATCGAAATGCCGTCGATGTAGTCCATGACCACAACGTGCTCGGTGCACAGATCCAGATAGGATTTAGGACACGTCACGCCATGAACGCTCTTATGGAGCTCGTAGAAGTCGTTGAGGTTTTTGGCCTCGGCCAAAAAGTTGGTCTCCTCGCGAAACGAGGTCCACAGCTCCTCGACTACGCCGTGCAGGTCAACGAATTGATCGGTGTTGACGAACTTGGAAACGATACGCACCACCGAGCGGATGATATCGATGTCCTGTGCCATAACCTGCTGCGCACCGGGGCGCTGCACCTTGACGGCCACGTCCTCGCCCGTCACCAGACGAGCGCGATGTACCTGCGCGAGCGATGCGCTACCAAGCGGATTGGGGTCGATCGCATCGAACATCTCCCCCAGGCGCAGGCCGTACTCTTCTTCCAGACAACTGAGTACGACCTCGTACGGCACCGGCTCTACGTCGGAGCGCAGACGACGCAGCTCGTCGCAAAAGCGTTGCGGCAGAATCTCGGACCGGTTAGCCAGAATCTGCCCCATCTTAACGAACATGGGGCCGAGTTCCTCGAGCAGGCGGCGCAAACGAACCGGCGTGAGGTTATCCCACACGCGGTACTTTTTGACCAGGCGAACAATCTGCCCGATGCGCTCGCGACGGCCCGCCGGCGTGAGCTGGTATTCCTCGTCCGGCGCCATCGCGTCGGGCTCCTCTGGCACCATATCGACAGCGCGCGGCTTCTTGCGAGCGCCCGAGACGGCGGCGTCGACCTCATCGACAACCGCCGCCTCGTCGCCCAAGGGATCTAGATTGTTGTAATCGGTGGTGGAATCTGCCATCTGCGCTGCTACTCGGCCTCTTCGGTATCCTTCGCATCGTCGGGCTCAACGGACTCGACGGGCACCGAGGTCACGTTGTCCTCGACCGAATCGACAATGTCGCGCACATGGGCCAGGAAGGCCGTGCGCTCGGGGGCGGTCATGACGCGGACGCGGGCAAGGATGAGCTCGTCAAGCACGCGCTGGGCCGCGGTCTCGCCCTGCATACCCAGACGCTCGGTCAGGTCGGAGATGGTGCCACCGGCCTGCTCGAACATGTCGGACACACTGCGGGCGATATCGGGAGCACCTGCGTCCTTGCGCACCTGCTCACCCTTGGTGTTGAGGTCGTCGAGAACCTTCTTGCTGCCCTCGACGGCAACAGCAGCGGCGCCGAAGCCCACGTTGATGGCACCGTTAACAAGCTGATCGAGTTTCATAACCATGGTTGTCTCCAATCACAAACAACTGCATTGGCGTTCTTGTACCCAAGATTGAGTGAAAGCGACAAAGCGTTTTAGCGCTATTCGATCGACGGGAAATCCCTACCTCACGTTGTCGTTCATCGCGAAGGAATTCTTCATGGCGCAACTCGTGGTGTAGAGCACCTTGCCCAACAGGGCATCGGTCTCCACGCGCACGAGCTCGGCAAAGGCCTCGTTGGCGCGGGCGAGTTCGGCGGGCACTTCGGCCTCGGGCAGCGTGGCTACGACAGCGTCAACGTCGTGAATCTGCTTGTGGCCCATGCCGCCGACTTTCTCCTGGTAGTCCTCGACGGCGCGACCGCACTCGTGGAAACGGACATCGGCCAGGGCGCCGATCAGGCGGTTGGCCCAGTAGAAGTTCTCGGACGTCACGCGAGCCTGGGTGTCGGCGTAGTACTCGGGCATGGTCTCGACGTTGGCGTACAGCGGAACCAGCGCGTTAAACGAGTTGGAGCCAAAGGCCATCCACTGCACGGCGCGGTAGGCCGGCTGCGCATAGGGGCGCAGCTGCAGTACGGCGAGTTGGCTGTTGCGGTTGATCCCGATGGGACGATAGGCGCCGCGTGTGGCGGGCGTACCCTTGCTGCCGTAGCAGTCGTACTCCGTGCCCTGGTAGTGGCTCGAAAGCACGTACTTGATGTCCTCGATGGTCACCTTGCGCTCGGGCACGCGGCTCCAGGGAATATCGTCGCTCTCGGGCGTGTAGTCGGCCTCGGGACCGTCCCACACATCGCTGGGGTTAAGGCAGCGCTGCATGTACCAGGCGCGCGGCGTGTTGTAAACGTGGTCGCTGTCACTGTGCGAGCCAAAGGCCTCGCGCGGGTTAAAGACCGCGGCCGGACCGTCGCCCTCGACGCCCAGCGTCAGGTCCAGATGCCACTCGGCCATCCAGGAGCGCAGGTCGGCGGAGCACATGTGGTCGGCCTGGGCGCCCTCGGCGTCATCCAGGTCAAAGCTGTCGATACCCAGCTGGTTGGGCATGGTCACATAGGCGTCGTCGGGCACGCGCTTGGCGATCCAATGGTGGCCGCCGATGGTCTCGAGCCACCAGATCTCGTCCACGTCGCTAAAGGCGATGCCGTTGTTCTCGTAGGTGCCGTAGCGCTCGAGCAGGTCGCCCAGGATACGAACGCCGTCGCGGGCGGACTTGGCGTAGGGCAGGACCAGGGTCACCATATCCTCCTCACCCAGGCCACCAGGCTGCGCCGGCACATAGCCGTCCTCACCCTCGTTGCCCTTGGCGGGCACGTAGTCCACAAGCGGGTCGGCACCGCGGACGCGCTCGTTGGTGGTGAGCGTCTCGGTTGCGGACATGCCCACATTGAGCTCGTTGAAACCGGCCTCGGCCCAGATGCCGTGGCCCGGAACAACATCGGGGACGCTCGTGTAACGCATGGGGTTATCGGGCAGCTCGACGGTCAGGTGACTCAGGACGCTCGTGTAGACGCGCGGCTGCTCGTCGGGATGCACCACGCGCATGCGCTTGGGCTCAAACACCCCGTTGGACGAGTCCTCGTTGCGGGCAACCAACGTCGACCCGTCGTAGCTCGCGTTCTTACCAACCAAAATCGTTGTGCACGGCATGCGCATCCTCCTTGGGCGAAGAAATCAAACGATAACAGTGTATCGCTTCGGCGCAGAAAGGGCGAAACCGCGGCGCTGGCAACCCCTGTGGTCAAAAAATGCCAAATATGAGTACTGTCACCAATTTAGTAACAGCAATTTTGCTACGTATGGGTGTCGAAAGTCTACATTTGTTCAGAAATTAGATGATGTAATTCCTCATAGGTCCAATAAAATAGGCTCTCTATCGATAATAAATATCGTTAGAGAGCCTATTTGACCTAAAATATATGTGACTATCTTGGCAACAGTACTCATATTTGGCATTTTTTGTCCACGGGGTATAGAACTAACCCCTCAAACAGCCCAAAACGCCTATTTCGAGGTCGCGCGCGCAGACGTGGTGTAAGAGCGTCCTGAGGTCCGTCGCTGCAAGTCCCGATGTTACTCCTTCTTGAGGCCGTGTCTCTCGACTATCTCGT
>DBEWTI010000119.1:0-3415 GCA_048205975.1 Collinsella sp. | reverse complement strand
CCAGCAAATAGTAGATTTTAAGGCATGTCCCAAAAATCTACCGGCACAAGAAAGGGGTGGCCCGTCTGGACCGCCCCCTCCTTTCGTTGGACATATGAGTCTCGTTACATCCCCTTGCGCAGGTCACACACGCCGGCTGCCGCCATCTCGCGAAGCAGCGTCTCGCGGTCGCGTGTCACGATCAAATCCAGCGGGAAATGAATCTCGTCGAGCATCTTGCGGGCGTGGTCGAGCTTGCCAATTGCCATGCCAATGTGCGCATCAGTCGACACGCCAATGCCCACGCCCAGCTCGGCGCAGCGCTCGGCGATCTTGCGGCACACGTCCCAATGCTCAGCATCGTTGCCATGCTCAAGGCTGTGGTTGTTGATCTCGATTATCTTGTGCTTGGCCTTGGCCGCCAGCAGCACCTCATCGATATCGAACAGCACGCCCGAACGACCCGTATGCCCAAGCATAAACACCTTGGGGTGCTCCAGGGCATTGATGTACATCTCGGTTGTCTGGGCGAGCGTCGCGCCTTCGGCAAACTGCGGGTTATGCACGCTTGCCACCAAATAATCCAAATTACGCGTCACCAAATCGAACAGCGAATGCTGACGGCTGTACGAATCGCCGGCGATATCGAGCGAAACGGGAATGTCCTCGCCAAACAAGCTGCCGTCCAGCGAAACGATATCGGCCTCGGCGCCGCGAAGCACCAGCACGCCGCTCCAAATGCGCGGCCAGATATCCTGGTTAATAAAGAATTGGAAACTGCGCAGGTCATTGGGACAAGGCGTAACCATCGAGCTTAAATGATCGGCTGAACCGAGCACCTGAAGGCCGCGCTCTGCCGCCCAATAGATGTTCTCCTCGATGGTTGAGTACGCATGCGCAGAGAACATCGTATGAGTATGAATATCACAAGAAAGAAGGTAGGGCATCGGGTCTCCTTGTCCAGTATGGCCGTCGCGTATATTCATTGTACGCATAGCTTTCGGCAGTCGTAAAACTGCTTCATCCCAATCACACAACGGCATAAACAACGGGGTCTGGCTTAGCACCAAACCCCGTTTCACGTAAAACATTGCAAGCAGAGCGCTTTACTTTCGACGATATTCGTCGGCCAGTTGCTTCCAGGCAGACAACGAATTGACGATGGTCTCGTAGCTCACACAGTAGCCAAGGCGGAACCAGCCCGGCATGCCAAAGCTATCCGAAGGCACCGCGAGCAGCTCATACTTCTTCGCGCGCTCGCAGAAAGCGTTCGCATCGGGCTCCAGCGCCTTCACCCACAGGTAGAATGCACCGTCCGGCTCAACATAGGTATAGCCGTAGTCCGCCAAGGTGTCGATGAGCGCCGTGCGGTTGCGGGCATAGGCCTCGACATCACTCGGCTCATCGATGCAGTCGATAATTACGCGCTGGAAGAGCGCCGGCGCGCACACGAAGCCCAGCGTACGGGCGGCACCGGCGACGGCGGGCATTAGACGAGCTGCCTGGGGATTCGTATCGGGAACCAGGATCCACCCAACGCGCTCGCCCGGTAGCGAAAGTGACTTGGAATACGAGTAGCACACGATGGTGTGCTCGTAGATCGAAGGCACCCAAGGCACCTCGGCGCCATAGACGATCTCGCGATACGGCTCATCCGAGATAAGCGTGATTGGGTTCTCGGGGTCGCGCTTGGCATTGACCTCGCGTAAAACATTGGCCAGTCGCGTCAGGGTGTCGCACGTATACACGGCACCGGTCGGGTTGTTGGGTGAGTCGATAATGACGGCAGCCGTCTTATCGGTAATCGCCTTGAGCACGTTATCCACGCTCAGCTGGAACGTATCTTCATCGGCGAGCGCCTCGACACACGTACAGCTTGCCTTCTCAATCCACACGCGATACTCCGGGAAGTACGGGGCGATAACGATGACCTCGTCACCCGGGTTCGTAGCGGCATTGAGCGTGCAGGTGAGCGAAGCCGCCGCGCCCACGGTCATAAAGATATCCTTGCCCTCATAGCTCGTACCGAAACGACGGTTGAGCGACTCAGCCACGGTGGTACGGCACTGTGGCAGGCCCGGTGCGGGCGTGTATCCGTGCAGCTGGTCGCTCGGCAGTTCAAGCGCCTTTCTGATGGACTCCGCGACGGCAGCGGGAGCAGGAACGCTCGGGTTGCCCAGCGAGAAGTCGAACACGTTTTCCGCACCGATCTGCGCCTTGCGCTCAAGGCCATAGCTAAAAATCTCGCGGATGATGGAGCTCTCTGCACCGCGAGCATACATGGTTTCGTTGATCATCTGTTCCCCTTTCGCATAGGCGCTATTGTACGCTTTAGTTGAGCAAAGCGCCGCAGCAATGTTAATTGGGGACAGACTTAAATGCGTGAAAACGCTCATTTAAGTCTGTCCCCAATCAACGAAGAAAAAGCCTCCGCAGGTTTCCCCGCAGAGGCTTTCGCCACAAAGGCTATTTGTCGGCGTCGTTGTCGGCATCGGCATTGGCGGCACAGTCATCGCCGGCATCGTCGGATGCGACTTCGGCATCTTCCTGCATGGCCGCCTGCGCAAATGCCGCGGCGTCCGCCGCAAGCTCCTCCTCGCTCATGCGAGGCGCACGCTTCTTGGTCGGCATACCGGCAGCTTTGGCATTGCGCTCCTCCTTGGCCGCCAGGATGTCGCCCTCGCGCTCAAGGTAGGCATCCCACTCGTCATCGAGCAGGGCGTTCACGGCATCGCCCTCGACGGTCTCGCGTTCAAGCAGCACCTTCGCCATCAAATCGAGCTGGCCGCGACGGGCATCCAAAATCTCGACCGCACGGCGATGGGCCTCGCGCATGATGCGCTGAACCTCGATATCAATGCGGCGCGCCGTCTCCTCGGAGTAATCCTGGTGATCGGCGTAATCGCGGCCCAGGAATACCTGATGCTGCGCCTCGCCAAACACCTGCGTTCCAAGCTCCTCGCTCATGCCCAGGCGCGTGACCATCTCGCGCGCCATCTTGGTCGCGCGCTCCAGATCGTTGCTCGCGCCCGACGTGATGTCGTCGCACATGAGCTCCTCGGCAACGCGACCGCCCAAGAACACGGCGAGCTCGTCGAGCATCTCGTTCTTGGTCTTGAGGAAGTGGTCCTCCTGCGGAAGCTGCAGCGTGTAGCCCAGCGCCTGGCCGCGGCTGACGATCGAGATCTTGTGAACCGGATCGGAATGCTCCAGGATGTGGCCCACCAGGGCGTGGCCGCTCTCGTGGTAGGCAATCGTGGTGCGCTCGGCTTCGGTCATCACGCGACCCTTGCGTTGCGGACCGGCAATCACGCGCTCCATCGACTCCTCGACCTCGTCCATCGAGATCACGGAACGATGACGGCGAGCGGCCAGCAGCGCAGACTCGTTGAGCAGGTTCGCCAAATCGGCACCGGTAAAGCCAACGGTCATCTGG
>DBEWTI010000108.1:0-5487 GCA_048205975.1 Collinsella sp. | reverse complement strand
CGCGATCGCTCATGCCGCACCGGGGCATCTCCTCTAAGATGCGGCGGCAGTGCCTCGCGTCGCCGATCTGGACAAACCCGTTAAAGCCGTCGGCGAGCAACATAGCGCGCTGAGCATCGTTGAGCTTAAAGCCCATGAGCCCGTTGAACTGCTCGACCATAGCGCCTTGGTCGTGTTTGCGGCAGAAGCCCAAAAAGCGCAAGCGCTCGCGGGCAAAGGGAGAAAGGGCACTACGGGTGAGGGGACCATCGAGCTTCTTGAAGAACGCATCGAGCTCATCCGCCTCGAACAGGGCCTGGAGACTTCGGTAGGACCTGTAGCGCACGACCGCTCCGCCAATCGCAAAGACGGCGGCGATGCAGGCGATAACGACGAGAGCTCGAATAAGGTCCATAGAAAGCGCCCTCTCAAACAAGAGGAGCGGGGCCCGGGGACGGACCCCGCTCAAAAATGGAAACAAGGGATTGCTCGCAAGACCACGCGGAGGCGATTACGCAGCGCCACCGGTGATGCCGAGCAGCGTGCAGACCACGCAGCACGCAAGGATGATGCCGAGCAAAATCATGGCGCTGTTCTTGGACTTAGACTTGCGCAGGTAGAAGAAGCAGCCCATGGTGACAGCAAGGGGCACGAAGCCGGGAAGGATCGAGTCGAACATGGCCTGAAGGTCAAACGTGGCACCACCCGTGGGGATCACGAGCGTGGTCTTGACCGTCACGAACTGAGCGGTCATGGCACCGACCATAATCATGCCGAGCACGGTGAAGCCCTTGGTAAAGGCCTGCATCTTGCCGGAGGCCATGGCCTCGGTGATAAAGCCCGTGCCGAGCTTCATGCCCAAGCTACCGCAGAACCAGTGGATGATCTGATTGGGGATGTTATAGATAAGAGCAAAGAGGATGGGGCCGAGCCAGGAACCCTGCTGGGAGAAGCCGATGGCAACGCCCGTGGCGATAACGCGCAGGCAGGAGAGCTGGATGGAGTCGCCGATACCGGCAATGGGGCCCATGAGGGCAACCTTGATGGCCTCGATCGAAGCGTCGTCGAAGTCCTTGCCGGCGTCGAGTGCTGCCTTACGCTCGTACTCCATCGAGATCACGATGGCGTAGATGAAGCTCGCGAACATCGGGGTGGTGTTGAAGAAGTTCTGGTGACGCTGGAGTGCATCGTAGTACTCGTCCGTATCCTTGCCGTAGATATCGGCCAAAAACGGCTCGAGCTGCCAGACCGTCGAGGTGCCCTGCTGCTTGGTGTAGGACGTGCAGAACATGAGCCACCAGACGCGGAAGAACAGTTTGATCTGGATGCTCTTCTTCTTGGCCTCGGTAAGGCCGGTGGCGTTATTTGCCACAGCTGTGCTAGTCATTGAAGAAGTCCTCCTCTTCGCTCACGGGGGCAGCGGTTGCCTGCTTGGCGGCAGCCTTGTCGTCGATGCGACGCAGCTCGTTGAAG
The DNA here is from genome assembly GCA_048205975.1 of Collinsella sp. Taxonomy (GTDB): domain Bacteria; phylum Actinomycetota; class Coriobacteriia; order Coriobacteriales; family Coriobacteriaceae; genus Collinsella. The sequence continues at coordinate 4,035 of DBEWTI010000108.1, read as the reverse complement.
ATGGTGACGGCCGCGATCACGCCGCCGATGACGGCGATCTCGACAAGGGACAGAAGCGGGGTGTTGGCGCTTGCCAGGGTGATGGCACCGTTATCGAGCGTGGCACCCGTCACGTTGTTGTAGCCAAAAAAGGCAACAAGACCAAAGCCGAGGAAGTAGTACGGGAAGGACTCCTTGGTGTAGAGCTGCTTGAGGAGCAGTGCCAGGCCAAGTGCGGGGAGTGCTGCCGCAGCGACCTTGAGAGAAGCGTTAAGCCAGGCAGGAATCGCGTTGACGAAGGCCTCGACCACCGGCTGGCCTGCAAGGGTGCAGATAAAGCCGAGGAAGAAATAACAGAGCTCAAAGCAGCAGAACTGGATAATCCACAGGCGATTGTAACCAGCATAGTTATGATCGGCGAGCAGCTGCTCAAACTTGGGAACGAGCGAGGTCACGACGATCTTCATGCAGGAGTAGATAAGCGTGCCCAGGGCAGAAAGCGGGATAGCGAGCGTCATGGCGACCTCGATATCCTTGCCGAGCAGCAGCGCGAACGCCGCACCGAAAATCGAGCCCATGGTGATGTCGGAGGGCATCACGCCACCGAGGCTCACGTTGCCGATAAAGACGAGCTCAAGCTGAGCGGCGAGGATAATACCCTCGGTAGGATGCCCGAGCAGGGCACCCAGAATCGCCACACAGAAGATAGGACGAGCAAGTTGGGTGGATGCCCACCAGTCCAGGAACTTTGCCCCCATCAGCACAAGGCCGACGATAAGGGCGGAAGTGAAGTCCATTACGTTCTCCCTTCAAACGTTACAGGAAATGCAAAACGACTGCGACTAGGCCTTTGCCGCAGACGCGGTTGCCTAGATAAGGGTCATGAGGTCCACGCGGTCGCTCTCGGGCAACGGCTGATGGATGACTTCGTCGCCCAGGGCCTCGATATCTTTAAGGACCGCCTTGTCCTCGTCGGTGAGGTACACGGAATCCGAGATCTTCTGCTTACCGCCGATAGGGCCATTGATGCGCCCATAGTTGGCGACGTTGACCACGGGGCGCTCCTCGATACCCTTGAGAACGGCAAGGATATCTGCCGGGTCATTGGAAACCACAAGAATGCGCATGTCGCTCGAACGGGGATCGCTGAGGATGCCCTGAGCTTTCTCGATAGGAAGAATCGCGGCCTTCACGCCTGCAGGAGCGGCACCTTTGAGCGCTGCAACTTGGACGGCGTTCTTTGCGATGGTGTCGCTCGCCACGATGATGCGGGAGATATTGAGCTCCTTGCTCCACTTGACGGCAACTTGACCGTGAATCAGACGATCGTCTACGCGTGCCATGGTAATCATGATGGGTTCCTCTCGTTCGGATGGTCTTTACTACCGATGTCCGAGCATCGGCCTCTTAAGTTTGGTTAGAAAAAGTCGTCTTCGCCTGAATCGACCGGAGTATCGGCTCGAATAAGTTCGACGATCTTGGTCCCCTCGCGCGCATCCGCGACGGCCTGTTCGAGCTGCGCATCGCTGAGCGCGCCCGGAACGGACAGGACGGAAAGGGCGAGGCCCATCGAAAGCCCCGAGACGAGTTTGACGTTCTCAAACTCAGAGAGCTGCTGGAGGCACTGGTTGCAAACACTGCCCCCGAAGATATCGGCAAGAATCACAAACTGGGTCTGAGGCGCAGCCTCAACCCGTGCGCGCAGGCCGGCAATGAGCTCGACCACATTGCCGTCTGGCGTAAGGCCCAGAGAGCTGAGCTCATCGCACTTGCCAAACACCATCTCCACGGCAGACTGCACTCCCTCGGCGAGCTTGCCATGGCTTACAAGTACAACGTTTCTGCTCATGTCCATCCTTTCGTTTACTAGGTTTAGCAAACTGGTTTACTAACTGGTTTGCATTTTATCTATTCATGGCTTTCTCTGCACGAACTTTTCGATATTGATTGGTTTTCCTACCGTTTACGGAGATATTTCGACCGTTCACCGGCTTTAAGACGGTTTGCGGGTCGAAACCATCGTTCCGTCATGCAGTCGTTCCGGGATCTCCATACACGATGCAGCCCAAGTAGAGTGCGCTCTTACGCGAGGGCGACTTGAGCGCGGGAACGGCGTTGAGTTCACGGCTATAGATATTCGTCTCTGGATTTTGAGAAACCGTGACCGGCTCGCGCGGGGTCCACTCCTCCTTGAATTGGTCCCATAGTTCCCCAAGACCCGCCCACACGAGCGCCTGCTCAAGCTCGGGCGCACACGCCGTGACATCGTAGATGCCGCACACCTGCCCACAGTTGTCAGCCAGCCCGCTAGGGGCATCGGGATCTCGGCTCAACTTGACCGCGCCATCCACCAGCTCTTCCCTATCGAACTTACGGTTCCAACCAAATACGGGAAACCCGCCCTCGTACGTATCGAGGGGCAGTGTGGACTCGATGTGGTGGACGCGGGCATGACGGAACTCATCGATGGGCACGAGCCAAGTCTCTACTCGGGCAACCGATCCCAGACTCCACACACTATAGGCAGAGCGCTCCTCAACACGGGCCGCCTCAATACGCCCGCGACTCGTATATACGTCCGTTCCCGAAACAGACAGGGCCAAGGCGCTGTCGAGCGCGAAATTGCCGATTCCCGTACCGTATGCAGAACCGTTCCAGCCAAACGCCGTTGAATAGCAGAGCTTACCGTACTTAGATAAATGCCCTTCAATCGAAGGCGAGCAGTATTGCTGCGCGCTCAACATATAACTGTGCTTTTCCCCCGCTTGAATAATACAGCTCGGCTGGTACTGGACCACCCTCGACTCTCGCACAGGGGCTTGGGGCACGACGCTCCAAAACGGATCGTCCGCAGGAAGCGAGAGCACTACAAATGCCTTAAAAGCCCAGTAAGCCGCACCAGATGTCGAATAGTCCTCGCGCACGGGAGCCCCAGGGTATCCGTAACCCACCGACAACGGCTTCTGTATCTCCAAGTGTTTCATCCACCAGAGAACGCAAGAGTCAAACAGGTACCTTGTCTGTGCCAGAGGCTGCACCTCGTCGCCCAGAAGGGCAGCCGATGCCCAAAACGAGGACGCCGCAAAACGATACGTGAGCCCCCTACCAAAGGGGATGGCCCTGCCTTGCGAATCAAACCAATACGTATAGTCGCGCGCAAAGCAGCGCGCACGATGTGTGACCTGGCGGATGGGATTGTCCGGAATGTAGTGTTCAAGCAACATAGCCAACAAATGAAACGTCGACGCGGTATAGGGGTCACGTTTGAACGGCGTGCCATCCTCATACCAGCCCGCGCCCGCATACATACTCTCCACGGCAGAAGCATCCGAGACGATGCGATCCTCGCTATAAGCAAGACCGCACGCACGCAAGGCGCAGTTCACAAAAAGGCGAGAGATAAACCAGTTGCCCCAAGGGAGCTCGATTTCGTTAGAAGCGTTAAGCCATGCGACGAGTCGTTTGCGCTGTGGCGCGTCGAGCAGCTCAAGCAGGCGATCGCCCAAGCAGAGCAGGCCGTATCCATAGACCGTCTGCTCAAAAACGATTTGACGCGTCGAAGGCGTCGGGTCATCGAAAGAGTAGCTGTTGCCCGGCGTGAGCGCCATGCGAATGTATTCGACATAAGGGCTGATGCGTGAATCGCCCGGATCGATGCCGCCCGCGATGAGCGGAAATACCGCCCAAAGCGGACCAGACGCCCACCCAAGCTGGCGTATGTCGGACCGAAACGAGGCTCCGATGTCAAAAGGACAATCCCAAGGATCAGGCAAAAGCGACAACGCCCATTGCTCAAGTCTATCCCTTGATAAGACGGAAGGCCGTCCTTCTTTATGCGATGTCATAGCGATTCTCCTTCACTCAACTCACCCCTCCATTATCCTCAAGTCCGGCATGCAAAGAACCTCACGATTTGGTTGATTTCCGATCTCAGCCGAACACATTGAGCTGATGAGCCGTTCCCGCAGCTAGCCGAACGCCCCCGCGGCCCCATCCGGGCCCCGGGGGCGCCGTTTTCCCAGTTGAAGGAACGGTGGAGATGTGTTTCGATGGGTC
>DBEWTI010000107.1:0-9862 GCA_048205975.1 Collinsella sp. | reverse complement strand
AGATCGAGCCGAGCATCGTCGATGGCGAGCACACGCTGGATGCGGCCGCGTCCGACTCAAAGGACGGGGCCGATGCGGTCGCCGTGTTCGATCATATGTCGTTTCGCTTTGACGACGCCGACGAGGACACCCTGTGCGACCTGAGCTTTGCCTGCCGTCGCGGTCAGACGACTGCGATCGTTGGCTCGACAGGCTCGGGCAAATCGACGGTGGCAAAGCTTCTGCTGCGCTTCCACGATGCCACCAAGGGCATCATTCGCCTGGGCGGCGTCGATCTGCGCGAGCTTTCGCAAGGTGAGATTCGCGGGCGCATCGCCTATGTGCCGCAGAAGGCGTGGCTGTTCTCGGGCACCGTGGCAAGCAATCTGCGCTTTGGCAACGAGGACGCGACCGAGGCGGACATGCTTCATGCGCTGCAGGTTGCCCAGAGCACCTTTGTGCTCGATCAACCGCAGGGGCTCGATACCCCGGTTGCCCAGGGCGGTACGAACTTCTCGGGTGGTCAGCGCCAGCGCCTGGCCATTGCCCGTGCGCTCATGAAGCGCGCCGACCTGTATATCTTCGACGACAGTTTTTCTGCTCTGGACTTTAAGACTGATGCGGCCCTGCGTCATGCGCTGCAGGACGAGACGCGCGACGCCGCGGTGCTTATCATCGCGCAGCGCATCTCGACGATTCTGCACGCCGACCAGATCGTTGTACTCAAGGACGGCGAGGTCGTGGGCTTGGGCACGCACGAGGAGCTTATGGAAACCTGCGAGGTGTACCGCGCCATCGCGGAATCGCAGATGAAGGGAGGTGAGTAACATGACCGAGGAGCTCAGGGAGCGCAGCAACGCTATCGATGCCGTCGTTGTGGACGCGGCCGAAGCGGTCGAGCAGGCTGCCGCGTCGACCGAGCTGGATGACGCCGCCAGGGCCGCGGCCGAGCGTGAGGCTCGCCGCCAAGCGCTGTACGAGGAAAACGAGCGTGCCGAGGACGAGCGTGCCCGCGCGGAAGCAGAACGCATGCGCGATGTGGACGACGAGGATGAGGACGAGAAACCCCGCGATACCTGGTCGACGGTGCGCCGCTTGTGGGGCGAGGCCGCCGGCGACCATTGGCGCTTCTACATCGTGTTTGCGAGCATCGTGTTCTACGTCATCTTTAACACCGCCGCGCCGGCATACAGCGCTCATGTTATCGACGAGCTGTGGGGCCATATACAGGTGGCGTTTGCCAGCGGAACCACCTTCAGCATCACCTGGGACCAATGCGGTAAGACCATCTTTGTCTACTTTTTGATCTGGACGGCCGCCGGATCGTTCTATGCGTTGCAGAGCTTTTTGATGTCGAGCGTCGCCGAGCGCCTCAATCTGCGTCTGCGCAACCGCATCGCGCAGAAGCTCAGCCGCCTGCCGCTCGCCTACTTTGACGCACATCGCCCCGGCGAAGTGGTCAGCCGCGCGACCAACGACTTGGACAAGATGTCCGAGAGCATGCAGCGCGGATTGCTGCAGCTGTTGGTATCGATCGGTACCGTGACGGGCGCCATCATCATGATGTTCGTCTATAGCGTTAGGCTCACGTTGATCTTTTTGGGTTTTACGGCGGTATCGCTGCTGGTGACCAAGGTGGTTTCGCGCCGTACGCATGATGTGACGGGCGAGCGTCAGGAGTGGGTGTCCAAAATCACGAGCGCGGTCGAGGAAGGCTATTCGGGCCGTTTGGTGATTCGCGCATTCAATCGCGAGCACCAGAGCTCTGCCGAAGTGCACGAAGCCTCGGGCGAGCTGGCCCGCGTGAGCACCAAGGCCGACTTTATGATCAACGCCGTCGGACCCGCGGTCCGCTTTATCGGTCGCCTGGCGCAGATCGTGATTGCGCTCGTGGGCTGCAGCATGCTGGTTGCCGGCCACATGACCGTCGGCGTGTTCCAGGCGTTCTTCCAGTTTATCTACGAGGCGTCCGAACCCATGACGCAGCTGTCGTTCACTTTCAACTCGCTGCAGGGCGCGCTGGCGAGTGCGGAGCGCGTGTTCGACCTGCTCGATGAGCCCGAGATGGAAGCCGATCCGCAGCCGGGCGAGGCTGCCAATCTGCCGGGTCGCGTGGAGGGCCGCGTCGCTTTTGAGCATGTGCGCTTTGGCTACACGCCCGAAAAGCCGCTCATGCGCGACGTGTCGTTTACCGCCGAACCGGGTCAGAAGATTGCGGTGGTGGGAACCACGGGTGCGGGTAAGACCACGCTCATCAACCTGCTCATGCGCTTCTACGAGATCGACGGCGGCCGCATTACGCTCGACGGTGTGGATACGCGCCTCATGAACCGCGGGGAGCTACGTCAGCAGTTTGGCAGGGTGCTGCAGGACGCCTGGCTGTTCGACGGCACGAGTGCCGAAAACATCGCCTACGGCTGCCCCGAGGCAACGCGCGACGAGATCGTGGCTGCCGCCCGCGCCGCGCAGGTCGACTTCTTTGTGCGCACCATGCCGCAGGGCTACGACACGCGCGTGGCCAATGATGCCGAAAGCATCAGCCAGGGCCAGCGTCAGCTGCTGACCATTGCGCGCGTGCTGCTCAACAACCCGGCGATTCTCATCTTGGACGAGGCGACGTCGAGTGTGGACACGCGTACCGAGCTTGCCATCGGCCGTGCCATGGACGCGCTCATGCATGGGCGCACGAGCTTTGTGATCGCGCATCGCCTGTCGACGATCGTGGATGCCGACCTGATTCTGGTCATGGATCACGGCAACATTATCGAGCAAGGCACGCATAAGGAACTGCTGGCTGCCGAGGGTGCTTACGCCGACCTCTATCTGAGTCAGTTCGCATAATGTGACAAAGGGACAGTCCCGCATGTCACATTGGAAACAAGGCGCGCTGGGGATTGATTCCCTGGCGCGCCTTTTGCGTCGGTGCCGATGTTGTTTTGTGCCGCTCGCGTTCCTAGTGCTCGTCCACGAGCTTGGCGACGAGGGCCTTGAGCTCGGCCACCTCTCGCTCGAGTTCCTTGACGCGGCGGGCGTTCTCGGTGATGCCCTGACGGTTGAGCGCGGACTGCTCGGCGGCGTCATCGGGCATGTACTCGCGATGCTGCTTGGCATCGAAGCTCTCCTCGAACACGCGGCAGCCGTTGCGCTTGATGATGCGTCCCGGCACGCCCACGACGGTGCAGTTGTCGGGGACGTCCTTAACGACGACCGAGTTGCCGCCGATCTTGACGTTGTTGCCGATGCGAATGTTGCCGAGCACCTTGGCGCCCGTGCCCACGGTGACGTTGTTGCCCAAGGTGGGGTGGCGCTTGCCGGTCTCGTTGCCGGTACCGCCGAGCGTGACGCCCTGGTAGAGCACGCAGTTGTCGCCCACGATGGTGGTCTCGCCGATGACGACGCCCATGGCGTGGTCGATAAAGAAGTGCTTGCCGATCTTTGCAGCGGGATGAATCTCGACGCCGGTGATATGGCGAGTGATTTGCGAGAGCACACGGGCGAGCGAGCGATGACCGTGCTCCCAGAGCCAGTGCTCGGGCACGTGATTCCACTTGGCGTGAAGACCGGGGTACGAAAGGAAAATGACCAGGCCGTTTTGCGCGGCGGGGTCCTGCGCCTGGACGGTCTTGATGTCCTCGCGAATGGTATTGATAAAGTTCACCGGCCGCCCTCCCTTAGCGCCAAGGCAATGCGATTCAATAAAGTATAGCGATTCGCTAGGGATTAGGAAGAACAATCTTGGCGGCATTGCGCAACAGGTGTCAGTTATGCAAACTTGCTGGTAATGGAGTCATGCTTTTGTGGGGTTGCGCACGAGGGGACGCCGCAACCGTATACTGGTCAACTTGGACGTATCCGCGCCCACAACTGAGAGGTTTTACTTCATGGGTTTCATTAATTTTATCGCCGAGCTGCTCAAAGACCCGCGCACCGCGATTGCCAGCTGGATCGCCGCCGGCCCGCTTATGGCCTACGGCTGCGTGTTCCTGATCATCTTTATCGAGACGGGCGTGGTGTTCTTCCCGTTCCTTCCCGGCGATTCGCTGCTGTTCGCCTCGGGCTTCTTTGCCCACAACGGTGGCTTTAACATCGTGGCTTTGCTGGCCGTTGCATGGGCCGCTGCCATCTTGGGCGATCAGTGCAACTTTATGATCGGCCATTTCTTTGGCAAAAAGATCATTGCCTCGGGCAAGGTCAAGGCCATGACGCCCGAGCGCATCAAAAAGTCCGAGGACTTCTTGGACAAGTGGGGCCACCTGGCCATCTTCCTGGGCCGCTTCTTCCCGTTTATTCGCACCTTTGTGCCCTTTATCGCCGGCATGGGCGGCATGCACTGGCGTAACTTCGTTATCTTTAACGTGCTGGGCGGCATTACCTGGTCAACGCTCTTTACACTGCTGGGCTACTTCTTTGGTGGCATTCCCTTTGTGCAGGAGCACTTTGAGCTGCTGATTATCGGCATCGTCGCCGTGTCGATCATCCCGACTGTGGTCGGTCTGGTTAAGGCAAAGCTGGGCAAAAAGAACGCGTAGATCGAGCCAGCGCGCAAACCGTGCCGTTGAGGCCCGTCACCGCTTACGGTGGCGGGCCTTTTTGCTTCGGTCAAATGAAAATACTTTACTTAGTTAAAGAAAAGCGTTTTATCAGACGCGTACGGGGAGTACAATCTCGTGCATGCGAATCGACGTGCCATCGGCTTTGATGCCGTTCGCGTGTCCCGTCCGGCTCTACGCTCCGGGCGTGCGACGTTGCGACGCGGTCGGCCTCGGTCCTTGCGTGCGAGTTCGCGAGTATGCAACTGTGTATGTAAGGAGCGACATATGACTGTCGAGAAGAAGGATATCGATTGGGGTAGCCTCGGCTTTGGCTACATGAAGACCGATTACAGTTACGAGGCCCATTGGAAGGATGGCGAGTGGGACGAGGGCGGCCTGACCACCGACCACACCCTGCATGTCTCCGAGTGCGGTGGCATCTTCCATTACTGCCAGGAGGTCTTTGAGGGCCTGAAGGCCTACACCGCCGAGGACGGCAGCATCGTCTGCTTCCGTCCCGACATGAACGCCGAGCGTATGTATAACTCTGCGCAGCGCCTCGAGATGCCCCCGTTCCCCAAGGACAAGTTCGTTGAGGCCGTCAAGCAGGTCGTTTCTGCCAACGCCGCCTGGGTTCCGCCCTTCGGTTCCGGCGCGACCCTGTACGTACGTCCGTTTATGATCGGCTCCGGTGACGTGATCGGCGTGGCTCCCGCTCCTGAGTACACGTTCCGTATTCTCGTGACCCCGGTCGGTCCGTACTTTAAGGGTGGTCTCAAGCCCGTCAAGCTGCGCGTTTCCGAGTACGACCGCGCCGCACCGCACGGCACCGGCAACATCAAGGCCGGCCTGAACTACGCCATGTCCCTCAAGCCCACGATGGAGGCCCATCGCGAGAGCTATGCCGAGAACCTGTATCTCGACTCCGAGTCCCGCACCTATGTCGAGGAGACCGGTGGCGCTAACGTCCTGTTCGTGAAGGAGGACGGCACGCTTGTCGTTCCGCAGTCGCACACTGACTCCATCCTGCCCTCCATCACCCGTCGCTCGCTCGTTCAGGTTGCTCAGGACCTGGGCATAACCGTCGACCAGCGCCCCGTCGAGTGGGCCGAGGTCAAGGCCGGCACCTTTGTTGAGTGCGGCCTGTGCGGCACCGCTGCCGTCATCTCCCCGGTGGGCGAGATCGACAACAAGGTTTACGGTGCCGACGAGACCGTGACCTTCCCGGCTGGCTGCACCGAGATCGGCCCCGTGATGAAGAAGCTTCGCGAGACCCTGACCGGTATCCAGTCTGGTGCTGTTGAGGATAAGCACAACTGGGTCTATACCGTCGCGTAAGCTGCCATAGCTGTTCGGCCCGAGGGCAACCTTCCTTTCCGGCGCGTCCTCGGACATGAAAGAACCTCCACTGCGCACTTCGTGCGGCGGAGGTTCTTTCGTCCTGCGGAGTGCGCCGGAAAGGAAGGTTGCCCTCGGGCCTGCGTTACCTACGGGCAATATAGATCTGAATAAAGATGGTGCGCGACCTTTTAGGCCGCGCTTTTGTTTTGCTTCGCGTCATGTGGGGGTGGTGGCGACGTGCATTTTTGCGAGTATTCTGCAATCGAAGGCCCCTGCATACCGACGTTCGGGCAAAAATCCGTGCTCGTCGATGCTTTTCGCGAATAATAGGCGGGGTTATGGGCCGACAGCGCTTGATTTGCAGGGATATTCGCGGTCTTTGGCATTTTTCGTGGCGCCCGAAGCTCTTGGTTATGTTGAATACTCCCAAAAATGCACGGTGCTTAGAGGGGGACCTTCGCTAAAAAAGCAACCGCCCCGTCGAAGTATGCATTCGACGGGGCGGTTTATGCATATACCCGATTAAGGATACGCTGCGGATCTGTTAGAACTTGACGGTCGGGGCCTGGCGGGCTGCTTCGGCGGCCTCGAAGCCCTGGCGCTCCTTAAACTGGAAGATGCCGGCAAAGATGACAGCCGGGAACGTCTGAATGGCGTTGTTGTAGCTGAGCACGCAATCGTTGTAGCTCTGGCGTGCATAGCTAATCTTGTTCTCGGTATCCTCGAGCGATGCCTGCAGCTGCGTAAAGTTGGCGTTTGCCTTAAGATCGGGATAGGCCTCGGCTACGGCGAAGAGCTGGCGCAGCGCACCGGTCAGCACGTTGTCGGCTTCCATCTTGGCCTCGGGCGTGGTGGCCTTGACGGCGGTGTTACGCGCACTGATCACGGCGGAGAGCGTCTCTTGCTCGTGCTTGGCGTAGCCCTTGACGGTCTCGACCAGGTTGGGGATCAGGTCGTTGCGGCGCTGCAGCTGCGTATCGATGTTCTGCCAGGCGTTATCGATGCGGTTACGCTTGGTGACCATGTTGTTGTAGATGCCGGCGATGGCGCAGACAATCACAATGACAACAACGATGCCGATGATGACGGTAATCATGATGTCTCCGTTTCGAATGGCCGCGGCGGCATGCGCCAGCTGCCGTTGGTATAACGCTACTAGTATACCCGCAACGTTTTGCCGTGCCGAACTTTCCGGCAAGCGTTATGTTTTCGGCGGGGTCGGCACCGGGGCAAAGCGCGCGAGGTACAGGTGTAAGATATGCGACAGATTGACGAGTGTTGTCTTTGCTCTGAGGATGGCGATACCAGTGGACCTTCGCATTAAGAAAACCTACCGCGCCCTGTTCGATGCCTTCACCGAGCTTCTCGAGGAGCATCGTTTTGAGGACCTGACGGTTGCCATGCTGTGCGACCGCGCCATGATTCGCCGCACGACGTTCTACAAGCACTTTCGCGACAAGAACGATTACTTTGCCTTTTATATCGATGAGCTCATGTCGGGCTTGCCGCAAAAACAGCCCGATGAGGCCGGCGCGGTATCTGCCGAGGACGTGCGCGCGCTTCGGCACGCGATTTTGGACGATGCCATGGATTTGATTCTGGCGCACGAGCAGCTCATGGATAACATTTTGGCAAGCAGCATGTCGGGCATGTTGACCAACGTTATTTGCGACCGCATTGCCCGCTCCATCCGCGAGCGTGTGATGAACGTGCTCGCCGAGGATGCCCTGGCCCCCGTGTCACTCGAGACGACGTCTGAGTTTGTCGCCGGCGGTATTATTCGACTTTTCACGATATGGTGGGAATCGGGCCACGATCTTGAGCGTCGACCTGAGATAGCCGACGTGGTCGATGCGCTGTTTGAGCGAACCATGACGCCGGTGAATCACTAAAAGTGGCGGAGAGAGGGGGATTCGAACCCCCGGAACGCTCTCGCGCTCAACGGTTTTCAAGACCGCCGCATTCAACCGCTCTGCCATCTCTCCGTGAGTCGTAATGATAGCATCGTTTTGAATTTGCAACAGGGAAGGCGAACGATGACGATCACCGAAATCGACGAGAAGTTCATGCGTGAGGCGCTGGCCGAGGCGCGCGCCGCCGCTGAGGTGGGCGAGGTACCGATTGGTGCCGTGGTGGTGCGCGCGGGTGAGATTGTCGCGCGGGCGCATAATCGTCGCGAGCTCGACCAGGACCCTTCGGCGCATGCAGAGTTCACGGCCCTGTGCGCTGCCGCTCGGTCGCTTGGTCGCTGGCGCCTTTCCGATTGCACGGTCTACGTGACGCTCGAGCCTTGCTGTATGTGTGCGGGGCTTATGGTTAACGCGCGCGTGGGGCGCTGCGTGTATGGCGCGTCTGATGCCAAGGCGGGCGCACTGGGTTCGCTGTATGACCTGAATGCCGATTCGCGCCTGAATCATCGGTTTAACGTACATGCCGGCGTGCTGGCGGATGAGTGTCGTGATGTGTTGAGCGGCTATTTTAGTGGGCTGCGTGACACCGATGGTGCTGGCTGCGGCTGTGGATCTGATCTTGAGGCGCATGCCGCTCATGCCGAGGCGCTCGCGTGTGCCGAAGAGGATGCTGGCGTGGCGGTTGACTTTGGCCCCGCGTGCCGCCGGCCCCGCCGCGTGCTACTGGCGATCGACTCCTTTAAGGGCAGTGTTTCGAGCGCGCAGGCAGAGGCGGCGGTTGCCGAAGGCGTGCGCCGTGTGTGGCCCGATGCCGAGGTGTGCGCTTTGCCGCTGGCAGATGGTGGCGAGGGAACGCTCGATGCCATCGCCGCGTGCGGTGGCGAGCTTGTGACCTGCGAGGTCGCAGGCCCCTTGGGTGACCGCGTGTCTGCACGGATGCTGGTGGACGGCGAGCGCGAGTCGGCTGTCATTGAGATGGCCGAGGCGGCGGGTATTGGGTATTCGCCCTGCACTGAATCGGCGGCGTTGGCGGCCACAACCTATGGCGTGGGCGAGCTGATGCTCCGTGCGGTTCGCGCGGGTGCAAAGACTATCTATATTGGCTTGGGCGGTAGCGCCACCAACGATGGCGGCGCCGGCATGCTGCAGGCGCTGGGCGCGCGTGTGGTCGATGGTCAGGGCTGCGATGTCGCTCCCGGTCTTGCCGGCCTTGAGCAGGTGGCGAGCGTTGATTTGGCGCCAGCGCTTCGGGCGCTGAACGGCGCTCGTATCGTGGTGCTTTCCGATGTCGAGAATCCGCTCGTAGGGCGTCGCGGCGCGCTTGCGGTGTTCGGCGGACAGAAGGGTCTGCCGGCGGGCGACATCGAGACGCTGCGCAGGTGCGACAGCTGGGTGGTCGGCTACGGTCGCTTGCTCGATGCGGCAATTGCCGAGGCACGGGCCCAAGGGCTGCTGTGTGCACCCGAGGGTGCACGGACGTTCGGCTCGGTGCTCGGCGTGCCTGGCGCTGGTGCCGCCGGTGGTCTGGGAGCAGCGCTGCTGGCGCTCGGCGCCGAGTTGCGCTCGGGCGTGGAGACGGTGCTCGACCTCGTGGGGTTTGACGAGCGCGTGCGCGATGTCGACCTGGTCATTACAGGCGAGGGCAAAATGGATGAACAGTCCGCCGCTGGAAAGGCACCGGTGGGCGTGGCGCGTCGCGCCAAGCGATATGGCAAGCCGGTAGCCGCCGTCGTGGGCGGTCGTGCCGACAGCCTGGATGCGGTGTATGGGCAGGGTGTCGATCTGGTCCTGCCGATATGCCGCAAGCCCATGGGCCTTGAGGATGCGCTTGGCATGCAGGAGGCTGTAGCCAATTTGGCGTGCGCAGGCGAGGGGGCTGCCCGAGCATACGATCTTGGTCGCATATAGATATAAATATCCAATCTGATTTGCCTGTCCAGCTCGTTATTTGTAAATATAGGTTGATTTCCGATCTCAGCCGAACACATTGAGCTGATGAGCCGTTCCCGCAGCTAGCCGAACGCCCCCGCGGCCCCATCCGGGCCCCGGGGGCGCCGTTTTCCCAGTTGAAGGAACGGTGGAGATGTGTTTCGATGGGTC
>DBEWTI010000103.1:0-13419 GCA_048205975.1 Collinsella sp. | reverse complement strand
GGGCGGAGCATGGCCACCGGACCCATCGAAACACATCTCCACCGTTCCTTCAACTGGGAAAACGGCGCCCCCGGGGCCCGGATGGGGCCTCGGGGGCGTTCGGCTAGCTGCGGGAACGGTCTATCCGCTCAACGTGTTCGGCTGAGATCGGAAATCAACCATTGAGATTGGAGATGGGGTATCCGGCAATCTCTTGCTCGAGACGGCGCCCGATGAGCAGAGCCCCTTCCGAGGAGGTCTCATGGTTGATACCTTTCTGGCCGAGGTGTTTGGCCTCGACAATCCTGCTGATATCTGAGCAGGTGTTTGAAATAATGTCGGGTGAAAGGGTTGGAATCTTTTTAGCCATAACGATGCACTCCTGTGTGACTCACGGATAACGGAAACGTTTGGTTGTGAGTGCCGTTCTTTGATGGCGACGGCGAACAGGAGCGCAACCTGTCTGAGATGGACGAGTGCAGTAACCACCGATCTTACTTACCGAGCTCGCTCCAGCGTGTCATTGGGGACCTCCGCGGGATCTCTCGACCAGTCTCATGCCTTGAGGCGAGTATAGCATATAAGCAAACGTATGTTCTATATATTTGAGAAACTGAATTCCTACCTACTCATTTAAGTACGTCCCCAATGAGTGGTTGTGAGGGACCCGCGCAAAAAGCTGTACGCCAGCATCCAAAGATGTCGAAAAATGTCGACTTTGGATGCTGGCGTACATGTTTGGGTTCGGCGGGGCTAGTTATTTGGGGACGTTCTTTAACGACTACTCATTTAAGTGCGTCCCCAATGAGTGCTAGAGCAGGTTCTTCTGTGCCCAGGTGATGATGTCGCTCGACTCGTAGAGCGGTTTGCCGTCGATGAGTAGGCAGGGAACCTGGCGCTTTCCGCCGACGGCGATGAGTGTCTGCTCGGCATCGGGGTCGGTCGAGATATTGCGCTCGGGGATGGTCACACCGTTATCGGCCAAAAAGTGCTTGACCTTTATGCAATACGGGCAGCCGGTCATAACGTACAGCTCGAGTTCATGATCAGTAGCCATGGTGTCTCCAATCGGTTGAGGTTTCGATTGAGATACCCAATGCCGCCGCGGTCTATGCGCGAGTCAGCGATGACTCGATTGCCTGAACCAGAAACGCCGTGGCTCCGGTGCCGCAGGGCTTGTCGTAGTAGTCAACAAAGCGCTGGTCGGCAAGATAGCCGTGGGCGAGCCCCAGATACGCCTCGTCTTGGGGTTCGTGCCCCCAGTTAAGGCCAATCCATCGACGGTGCATTGCGACAAGCTTGCGAGCCTCGCTGCCTTCCGGTTCGCCATCGCCCATGGCAATCGAGAGCTGACCCAGAATAGCGCGTTCAAGTTCCTTCATGTCGTTCCATGTCTGAGGATCCATGTCCAGTAACGTTTCGTTTGCTGCATCGATAGCCTCGTCGCCATAGCGTGCCCGCGCCTCGGCACCGTAGCGCTCCTCGTTTTCCTGCACGGTGCGCCAGCGCTCCAGTTGCGGCAGCACGGCGCCCATGAGCGAGACGGCTTCGTCAAGCGACATACCGGTGTTTTGTGCCAGCCGCGGGGCACAATCCTCGATCATTGCCTCCATGGTGATGTCGTAGGTGTACTTGCCGTGGTCGTAGCACCACTTGCAGTAATGATCGGTCGTGGCGCCGTGAGCATCGGTGCCGCAGCCGTCGGGCGTGAGTATCATGCCGCAGCTCTGACAATAGTGCTCGGGCATTTCGAGCAGGTGGGACAGCGGTTCTCCGGTTACGGCGGCAATGAGCTTCATCATGTCGATGCCCGGTGTGACCTCGCCGCGCTCCCAACGGCTGACGGCTTGGCGTGTGACGAAGAGCTTGGCGGCGAGCTGCTCCTGGGTAAGGTGATGGGCGCGACGGACAGCAATGAGCTTTTCTGCGAAGGCCATAACGGCTCCTTTCTGCTGGTTGATGGCTTAAGCATACGCGGCGGCAGGTGCCCTTCCAAGCAACCGTTGGTTGCGCGACGGGGGCCGCGGCGAAGAATTGCGTACAACGTCCCACGCCTCCATGCCGTACAATGACCGGCATGGAACCTATTGCACACATACATACCGATCTGCCGCAGAAGTTCGGCATTCCGCGCAACAGCTTTTTGGCGCCCCATTTGCAGGGACGCATCGTCTTTGAGCCGGAATTTGCCTCCAACGCAGCAGTTGAGGGTCTGGATTCCTTCTCTCACCTATGGCTGCTCTGGCGCTTCGAAAACGGCACGCCCGGCGGCACGGCTAAGGACATAGCCGCCGATGCCAAAAAGCAGGACAGGTCCGGCACCAACGCAAAATGGTCGAAAACCGTGCGCCCGCCGCGTCTGGGTGGAGCCGAGCGCGTGGGCGTGTTTGCCACACGCAGTCCGTTTCGCCCCAATCCCATCGGTCTTACCTGCGTCAAGCTCAATCGTGTCGAGCTCACCGACGATGGTCCGATCATCCATGTGTTGGGGGCCGACCTGCGCGACGGCACGCCCATCTACGACATTAAGCCCTACATTCCGTTTGCGGATTGCCACCCGGATGCGACCGGCGGCTGGATTGAGGATGCGCCGTGGCAAGAGCTCGACGTCGAGTTTCCGCAAGCGCTGCAGGATATGGTCCCGCCTACAAAGCTTCCTGGCTTGGTTGAGGTTCTTCGCCAAGATCCGCGCCGCGCGGGTAGCAAGCACGAGCCAAACCGCATTTATCACTTGGCATACGCCGGACTCGACGTGTCTTTTACCGTCGACGGAGCCAGGTTGACGGTAGCCGCCATCAGCGACGCGCGGGGCTAACCGGCCATCCGTCCGTATCCGTCAAAAACAACGCCAAACCCCATGCCAAAACCGCCCGCGCTGGTGGACAATAACGCCTACCAAAACAATCCGCTTTGCACGGGAGCTCAGCATGAAATACGACTTTATCTCGCTTATCGACCGCCACGGCATGGACGCCATCGCCGTTGATTCCTGGGGAGAAATTCCCGACATGGCTCCGAACGCACCCGACGAGGGCTTCGACCGCATCCCCATGTGGGTGGCGGACATGAACTTTGCCACGGTGCCCACGGTCCAGGAGTGCATCATTCAGCGCGCCCAGCACCCCATGTTTGGCTATTTCAATCCGCGCCCCGAGTACTTCGACCGCATCATCGAATGGCAGAGCCGCCGCAACGGTGCTAAGGGCCTGCTCCCCGAGCATATTGGCTACGAAAACGGCGTACTGGGCGGTGTCGTGTCGACGTTGCGCGCATATGTCCAGCCGGGCGATGCGGTGCTGGTCCACAGTCCCACCTACATCGGCTTTACCAAGTCCATCGAGGCCGCGGGCTATCGCATTGTCCACAGCCCGCTTAAACTCGACGACCGGGGCGTGTGGCGCATGGACTTTGAGGACATGGAGCGCAAGCTCGCCCAAAACCACATCCATGCCGCGGTGTTCTGCTCGCCGCACAACCCCTGCGGCCGCGTATGGGAGCGCGATGAGATCGAACGCGTCATGGACATCTATCGCCAGCACGATTGCGTGGTGATCTCGGATGAGATTTGGTCCGATATCATCCTGCCGGGTCACAAGCATATCCCGACACAGTCGGTGAGCGAGGATGCCCGCATGCGCACGGTTGCCCTCTATGCGCCCAGTAAGACGTTCAACCTGGCGGGCCTGGTCGGCAGCTACCACATCATCTATAACGAGACGCTGCGCGACCGCGTGTGCGCCGTGTCCAACAAGACTCACTACAACGAGATGAACGTCCTCTCCATGCACGCGCTTATCGGCGCCTACCAGCCGCAGGGCTACGAGTGGGTGGACGAGCTCAACCAGGTGCTTGCCGGCAATATCGAGTACTTTTGCAATTACGTGGACGAGCATTTTGTGGGCGTGTCCTATTCGCGTCCGCAGGGTACCTACATGGTGTTTCTGGACTGCACCGAGTGGTGCCGCGAGCATGGCCGCGATATTCAGTGGCTGCTCGACGAGGGGGCGCGCGTGGGCGTGGGGTATCAGGACGGCCGCCCGTTCCACGGGCCCTGCCACATTCGCGTGAATCTGGCGCTGCCGCTTTCGCGCGTAAGGGAAGCGTGCGACCGCCTGGACCGCTACGTTTTTAACGCACGGTAAGTGTGCGCTGCATGCGGGGCCTTCTGCCAAGTCGGCTAGAAGGCCCCGCAGGGTAAAGCGTCTGTAACCATTGGGCGCTCGAGTGGTTTCATTTGCTATTATTTTTAACCATTTGAGTCTGTAAGCAGGATCGTTTGGAGCTCGATGAAAAGACCTCGCCGCTCGGTTGCCATATCGTTGTTTGGTGCGCTTGCGGTAGCGTGTGCCTTTGTCGTAGCGATAGCCGGCTGTTCCGGGTCGAATGACGGAGCCTCGACGTCTGCATTAGAAGAACTGGACGCCTCGCAAGTCAAAGACGACGACCTTAAGACGCTCAACGTCGGAAGCGACCTCTATCCACCGTTTGTGTATACCGATGAGTACGGCGATATCGTTGGCCTGGATGTCGAGATATTGACCGAGGCTTTGGCCCGCATTGGTTACAAGCCAAAATACCAGCTGATCGACTGGGAAAAGAAGAAAGAGCTGCTGGCGAGCGGCGAGCTCGATTGTGTCATGGGTAGCTTTAGTATGACGGGTCGCGAAAGCGAGTATCGCTGGGCCGGTCCGTACCTTGCGAGCCGCCAGGTGGTCGCGGTCAATCCCGAAAGCGACATCTACACGCTCGCCGATCTTGAGGGCAGGGTCGTGGGGGTGCAGTCCACCACCAAGCCCGAGGGCATTTTGCTCAACCGTACCAATGGAAAGGTTCCGCAAATCAAGGGGCTCTACAGCTTCTCGGACCGCTCATACCTGAACCCGGCGCTCGTCGAGGGCCTGGTCGACGCTATCGCCGCACATGAGTCCTCGCTGCTCACCTATGAAAAAGACTATGGCGTGACGTATCGCATTCTGAACGAGCCGCTGCTGGAGGTTGGTTTGGGCACCGCTTTCGATATCAACGACACGCGCGGTATCGACGTTAAACTCACCCATGCCTACCAAGAAATGCTTGCCGATGGCATCATGGAACGCCTGGTGTCAAAGTACTTTGATGACCCCTCACCATTTTTGAATATGGAGGGCCTGTCGTGATCGATGCGCCCGACTACACCGCTCAGGAGCAGGGCAATCATTCGACCTGGGTATGGCTCCTTGCCGCCCTGGTGGGGGTAGCACTCTCGGCTGTCGCCGGCATGATGAGCTACGGTTACACGACGGCCCAGGCCGAGCAGCGCTTTGCCGACGTTGTCGATTACGTGGCGACGCAGAGCCTTTCCTACGATGCGTTTAACAGCGCCTATGCGACCAAAAACCTGACTCGCGTGATGGAGATTGCCGGAGAGGTGGCGCGCGATATAAAGCGCGACGGCTCGGTGGATAACGCCGCGCTGGAGCAATATGCTGACCAGTTCAACGTGAGCGCACTGATCGTGACGGACGCATCGGGCAACTTGATGTCCGAGTCCTCGACGGATGACGTGGGCTACGAATCGCTTGCTACGTATCTCAAAGAAGCGCCCGTGCTGGAGGTGGCAACCCATCCGCTTAAGTCCTATACCGATCGTATTACGCTTGCGGATGATTCGGTTGCAGACATCGGTTGCGTGACCCGGCAGGATGGCGAGGGTATCGTTATCGCGGTAAGGCATCAGAGCGCGAAGGCAGTTGCAAGCAATACACTCAAACTGCAGAGCCTGCTCGAAGGCTATGAAACCATCGATAGCGGCAATATCGTGATCGAAAACGATGGCAAGGTCGTTGCGACCAATGCCGTCGAACCCACCGTATTGGGCGTGTTCGACCTGCCCGCGACGGACGCCATTATTGTCGACGAAATTAAGGATCGATGCCTGCCCGGCAAAGTCCGACTGGTCAACGTCAACGGCGAGTGGTATTTGGGCACATACGGCAAAGCGCAAAAATTCTACGTGTACACCTATGCCTCGGCGCAGCGCTACTTTGAGGTCGTCGCGGCTGTCGCTGCCGGCGTGCTGGTGCTCTACAGCGGTGTTGTAGCCACTGTTGTGATGGTGCGTCGCCGCGCTGATCGTCGACGTTTGACGGACTTACTGCAGCAGGAGCGCGACTATGGCGACAAGCTGGCAAAGGCGGCGCGTGAGGCCTCGTCTGCCAACTCGGCAAAGACGGAGTTCCTGCGTCGCATGAGCCACGATCTGCGCACGCCCATCAACGGCATCCGCGGTATGGTTGAGGTTAGCGATGCCAATGCGGACGATCTGCAAAAGCAGACCGAGTGTCGTTCAAAGAACTGGACGGCATCGGGACTGCTGCTCGACCTTGCGAATGAGGCGCTCGATATGAGTCGCCTGGAGAGCGGGCAGGTCGACCTGGAGCTTGTTCCCACAAATTTGGTGACCCTCAACCACGAGGTGCGCGACATTCTGGAGCGCCAGGCCGAGGAGCGCCTGGTGACAATTATCTGCGATCAGCAGACGCTTAATCATCCCTATGCGCGGGTGAGCGTGACGCACCTCAAACGCTTGTTGCTCAATACTGCCGGCAATGCCGTCAAGTACAATCGCCGGGGCGGCTATGTTCGCCTGGCGTGCCGCGAGGTGGAGCCAGCGGATGGCGTTCCTGTCTATGAATACACGATCGCCGATAACGGTATTGGCATGAGCGAGGAGTTCCAGCAGCACCTCTATGAGCCGTTTTGTCGCGAGGAGCAACAGGTGGAAGGCGCTTCATCGGGAACTGGCCTGGGCGTGCCTATCGCAAAACAGTTGGTCGAGCTTATGGGCGGAACCATGAGCTTTTCGAGCATTTTGGGGCAGGGGACGACGTTTACCATCCGTCTGCCGTTCGAGAAGTGCGACCGCTCCGAGATTCCTCGGGCAGTTCGCGTAGATGCGGGCGACGGCGATGCGCTCCAGGGCCTGCGCGTTTTGCTCGTAGAGGATAACGATCTGAATGCCGAGATCGCGCAGTTTACGCTCAGCCGTGCCGGTGCCGTCGTGACGCATGCTAAGGATGGCGAGTCTGCCGTCGAGATGTTTGCCGCGAGCGCGCCGTACGAGTACGACGTGGTGTTGATGGACATCATGATGCCCGGTATCGACGGCCTTGAGGCCACGCGTCGAATTCGAGCACTCGATCGCGAGGATGCCGCGACCACGCCGATTATCGCCGTGAGTGCCAACGCCTTTGCCGACGACCGCAGACTTTCGCGCGAGGCGGGCATGGACGCGCACCTGAGTAAACCCGTGAGCTCGCAGGAGCTCGTTGAGGCGCTAGCGCACATAGCCGCCGACGCTTCATAAGCATATGGCCCGGTTCCAAGGTGGGTCGGTACCGGGCCATATTGCTATTGATGAGGCCTGCTGAGGGGCTTACTTTTCCTGGATCTGCTTACCGCAGAGATGCTCAATCGTAATCTCGTAGAGCTGGACGCCCTTGATGTCTTTGGCGATTTCCTCCTCGACTTCTTCGGCGGAAGGGTAGTACTTAAGCGCGAGCTGGCGGACTTTGTCTTCGATAAACGCGGGAGCGTCGTTCGCCAGGCGACAACGGCCAAAGATGACGGTGCTCATAACGTAGGGAGCCCAGTCGCCGTCCTGGTACCACTCGTTTCCGTAAACGGTAAAGCAGACCTTGTCATCGCGCTTGAGTGCGTCGACCTTGTGGCCGGCTTTGGCGCCATGGAAATAAATCTTGTCGTGCTCGGCATCGAAGAAGTAGTTGACGGGAATGGCGTACGGGTAGCCATCGTCGCCGTTGACGGCAAAGACGCCGCGCTTGCAGGTAGCGAGCAGTTCGCGCGCTTCCTCGTCAGTGATGGCGCGTTTCTTTCGACGTAAGGGCCTAAACATCGTTGGTTTCCTTTCTGGCCGTGCATGGTGGTTGAGCACAAACTATAGCGAAACGGATCCGTTTTTCTTGATGCGGGCGAGTATGTTTTTGAGCTTGTTAAAGTCGAGCGGTTTGGGCAGGTGAGCGTTCATGCCGGCATCGTGTGCCGCCTGGGCATCCTCGGCAAAGGCGTTGGCGGTGAGCGCGATGATGGGGATATCGGCCGCATCGGCCTTCTCGCTTAGACGAATCGCGCGGGTTGCCTCGTAGCCGTCCATGCCCGGCATCATGATGTCCATTAGAATCGCATCGAAGCTACCCGCGGGACGGCCAACGTATAGGTTGACCGTTTCGTTGCCGTCGGCGGTGCGAGTTACGACGATGCCCTCGCTTTCGAGCAGAGCCTGGGCAATCTCGGCATTGAGCTCGTTATCTTCTGCCAAGAGGACGTTCATGCCGGCAAGCGAGCAGCTGTTTGCCTGGCCGTCCGCACGTTCTCTTGCCTGAGGGTTCTTGTCGATATCGAGCGGAATCTGGACGTTGAACGTACTCCCCACGCCAACCTCACTCGAAATCTCAATCGTGCCGCCCATCAGTTCAATAAGTGACTTGACGATTGGCATGCCCATGCCGGTTCCCTGGAACTTGCTGCGCGCATCGTCACCTTCCTGGGCAAACGGCTCATAGATATGCTTTAAAAACTCGGGAGCCATGCCAATGCCGGTATCCGAAACGCTAAAGCAAAAGAGCGCGCGCCCATCATCGAGTGGCTTGGTCTGTGAGCTAAAGGTGACGGAGCCGCCGCGCTTGTTGTACTTAATGCTGTTGTCTAGCAGGTTGATTATGATCCGTCGGATATGGGTGGGACTGCCGATCATGTATGGCCCCGTGGCGTACGGCAGGCTATTGTCCTGCATTGTGATGCCGTTACCGGACGCGCGGAGCTTGCACAGCACCAGCGCATCGTCACAGAGCTCTTTGAGGTTAAAAGGAGCATGTTCCAGTGTCAGCTTGCGGTCTTCGATTTTGCCCATCTCGAGGATATCGTTGATCAGCGAGAGCAGGTGATTGGCGGCGACACGCGCCTTGGCGCGGCTTTCGCGGGCGACTTGCATATCGCCGTCTTTCAATTCCTCAATTTCGATAAGACCCAGGATGCCGTTGAGCGGCGTGCGGATGTCGTGACTCATGCGCGTGAGGAATGCTGTCTTAGCGGCGTTGGCGGCATCGGCTTTCTGCTGTTCTTTCTGCGCGCGGTGAAGCGACCAGACAAGGATGACGATGCCGGTGAGCAAAATGCAGATGACGACTGCCGCAATGACGATGCGGTTGCGGTAGAGAAGTCGGAACGCATCCGATTCTTGCGCCGAGTACGATGTGGGGGAATAACTGCTTGCAGAGAGCGATTCGCCGGCATTGACGATGCCCTTATTGATAATTCCCAACAGCTCGGGCTTGCCGCGCGAAATCAAACACGATAGTTGCGCCGTGTTGGTGAGTTCCTGCGTTTCGAAATCCTCGATGCCATAGGTGTCGCGGATGGTTTCCAAGCGCGTGCTGGGGACAATGATGCAACTTGCCTCCCCCTTATTGAGGGCTTTGAGCGCCTCGCCGCCATTTGGATATTCGGTTATCGTTGCGTCGGGGAAGAGGCTCTCGAGCTCAGAATGGTTGACGATCGCGTCCTGTATACAAGCGATTTTCTTAAGGTCGCTGTTCAGGTTGTTGCTGCTGTGAATGGCGGTTAGGGAAACCGTTCCCATCGGGTTTGACTGAATGACCCCTTTCTGTTCGGCAAGCCAGTAGTCGCGAAACAGGGGCAGGGCGACATCGATGGTTCCGTTGGAAAGGGCTTTGAGCATTTGCTGGTTATTTGAGATCGCGACTGTTGTAACCGTAATGCCAAACTTGTCGTGCAGCGTCGTTGCAAGCGAGGCGAGCGACCCTTCCATCTCGCCGTCGCCATTTTGCGTGCAGTAGGGAAGTTGGTTTTTAAGATAGCCGAGCGTGATGGTGTTGCCGTTTGCTTTGAGCCAGGAGGTCTCGGTGCCGGTGAGCGATGATGAGCCGCTGTTTTGGGCCGAATAGCTCGATTTGACTTCGTCGTTATAGCGTGGGTTGACGCGGGCGATTGCCGTCATGGCGGCATTGATGTCATTCATCAAATCGGGGCGGCTTTTGGGAACGGCAAAATAGTAGTCGCTCGAGCCTACGTAGAACATGGGCGACGCATCGGGCGACGAAATGGTGTCGTTCATGATGACGGCATCGACCTCGCCGTCTGCAAGCGCCTCAAAGAGGGCGCTGCCGGTGTTGATCTCTTTATAGGTGCAGGTGACGCCTTCGTCGGCGAGCCACTGCTGGCCGACGGTGGTTTGCATAACGCCAGAGTTGCAGCCGATGGTAAGGCCTTGGAGCGCTTGGGGGTCGCCCTTGGCAAGGTCGTCGCGATCGGGCTTGGCGTAGATGTAGTAGCGCTCGGTGCCCTCGGGGTTCGAGGAAAAGAGCAGCTTTTGCTCGCGTTCTGGTGAATACGAGATGTTGGGCATGAGGTCGATTTCGCCCGCCTCGAGCATGTCCATAAGCTCGGTGAAGGTGCCGGAGACGTATTCGTATTGCCAGCCCTTTGTGTAATACGAGAGGGTCTGGAGGTACTCGTAGCCCCATCCCGAGAGGCGCTCGCCCGGCGTACCTTCCTGGAAGCCTTTGTTGTTGACGAGCCAACCAACGCGGACCGTCTTGACCTGCTGGTCGGAGTCGGCGGCAAAGGCAGGGGCGGGCACGGCGGCGCTCAGTACAGCGAGTGCGGCCAGCGCGACGGCCAGGGTGCGATATAGGGTTAAGCGAAGGACGGCGGAAGGTTTCACATGCAATCCTATCGAGTCGAGACAATTTCACA
The DNA here is from genome assembly GCA_048205975.1 of Collinsella sp. Lineage (GTDB taxonomy): Bacteria > Actinomycetota > Coriobacteriia > Coriobacteriales > Coriobacteriaceae > Collinsella. Next base: position 2,667 of record DBEWTI010000103.1, on the reverse strand, counting down.
TAAGGATACCAGCTCAGCCCACCTGGTCGGCAGCTGCACCGCAAAACGGTCCCGCCCGGCATCGGCGACTAGTCATTGGGGACGTTCTTGTTTGACTAGTCATTTAAGAACGTCCCCAATGACTAGTTCCGTTTGCGGGGGAGGCGTGGGACAATACCGAGCGAATGTGATTGGGCGTCTGGAAAAAGGGGTCGCGATGAACAAGTTGAGGACGCTTGCCGACGTGTTGCGCCAGGCTGGCTTTGCGCGCATCACGGGCCTGTTTCTTGTGTTCTATCTGCTGTGCTCGACGGCCGTCTGGCTGTCCGAGCCCACGACCCTAACGTTTGGCGACGGCCTGTGGTTTAGCTTTGAGACCGTGTCGACGATCGGCTTTGGCGATATTCCGGCCGAGACGCCGGTTGCCCGCGCGATTACCGTCGTCCTGAGCGTCATCAGCATCTTCTACATCGCCATGCTCACGGGTGTGGCGGTGAACTACTGCAATACGCTCATCAAGCTGCGCCAAAAGGACACCATGGCGCGCTTTATGGACGATCTTGAGCATTTGGAAGAGCTCGATCGCGATGAGCTCGCCGACCTGTCGCGCCGTGTGCGTGAATATCGCCGACGCCAACGCTAGAACGGGTGCCGCGCGTCACGACGAGGGGGATTGCATATGAACATCACGGTGTACCTGGGTGCCAGCGTTGGTAACGACCCAGCATTTCTGCCTGCGGTGCAAGAACTGGGCAACTGGATTGGCTCCAACGGCCACGCGCTGGTATACGGCGGGTCCAAATCGGGCCTGATGGGTTCGCTTGCCGATAGCGTACTCGAGGCAGGTGGACACGTGACGGGTGTTGAGCCGAGCTTTTTTATCGAGGCCGAGTTTCAACATGACGGTATCGACGACCTCATCGTGACGAGCGACATGGCCGAGCGCAAGGCCAAGATGATCGAGCTTGGTGATGCCTTCATTGCCTTTCCCGGCGGGACGGGCACGCTTGAGGAGATTGCTGAGGTCATGTCCGCGGTATCGTTGGGGCACCTGAGTGCTCCGTGCATCCTGTATAACCTGGACGGTTACTACAACGATCTCAAGGCGCTGCTCGAGCACATGATTGATAAGGGGCTTTCGAGCCCGAGGCGCCAGCACGGCATCTACTTTGCCGACGATTTGTGCGAGATTGCCTCGATTATCAACGGATAAGTCTTGAGCCTGCCCCACTATGACTCCCAATGGTGCCGTTTGCGGCGCAGATGGTTGGCTCGTTCGGGCAACGCTCGCTCTACAATAAAACATATCTTTGTCGATTTTGACCACGGGAGGTCCCGATGGATAACCTTGCAAAACCCAAAAACCGTGCACTGTTTTTAGTGAGCGTGGCCGTGACCGGTGCGTTTGCGGGCGCCGCGGTCTGGCTGTTTTTCTTTGCGATGGAGCACGGTATCGACTATCTATGGACCGAGATCCCTCATATGCTGGGCGTCGCTTCGCCCGAGCTCGCGAGCGGTCCGTTCGGTTTTTTGCCGTACCCGTTTTTCGTCTGCCTGCTGGGCGGCCTGCTGATCGGTCTGTACGAAAAGATGACGGGCACCAAGACCGATGACCTCAACCAGGTGATGGCCAAGGTTAAGCAAGACGGTCGCTACCCGTACGACAACCTCGGCAAGCTTTCGCTTGCGGCATTGCTGCCGCTGCTGTTTGGCGGAAGCATTGGACCGGAGGCCGGCCTGACCGGTGTTATCGCGGGTCTGTGCAGCTGGGCCGGCGACCGCATGCGTCGCTTTGGCGCCGAGTTTAGGGAGCTCACGCTGCTGGGCACTCAGGCTGCCCTGACGGCACTCTTTACCGCGCCCGTCTTTGGCTTTGTGGCACCGCTTGCCGGTAGCGCCGACGGCGACGAGGACCCCGCATCCGATGAGATCACCATCAAGCTCCCCAAGGCGCAAAAGACTGTGGTCTACGGCATTGCGATTGCCGGCGGTCTGGGCACCTACCTGCTGCTTGGCCAGCTTGTGGGCGGCGGCATGGGCATGCCCAGGTTCGAGTCCGCCGAGGTGGGCAACCTGGAGCTTGCCTGGCTTATCCCCCTGTCTCTCGTCGGTACGGTCTGTGGCTGGCTGTACTTTGTCTCCGAGCATGCAAGCGAGGCGCTGTCCCATGCAATAGGGGAGCGCCCCGTCGTCAAGGCCATGCTGGCTGGTCTGGCGCTCGCCATCTGCGGCACAGTTCTGCCTTATACCATGTTTGCCGGTGAGACCCAGGCCGACGTACTTATGGAGACCTACCTCACCATCCCCGCCGGTGTGCTCATCGCGACCGGTCTTGTCAAGGCCATGCTGACACCCGCCCTCATCAACATGGGCTGGCGTGGCGGCCATTTCTTCCCGGTTATCTTCTCGGGCGTGAGCCTGGGCTACGGCCTTGCCATCCTCACCGGCGCAGATCCGGTCTTTTGCGTCGCCGTCTGCACGGCATCGACGATGGGCGCCGTTATGCGCCAGCCTGTTATGGTTGTGGGCCTGCTGCTCATGTGCTTCCCGCTCAAGGGTATCGTCTGCATGATCATCGCGGCCGTCATCGCCGCCGGCATTCCGTTGCCCAAGCCGCTGCGCAAGTAGCGTATTGCGCTTTACGGTTGTTCAGAACTTGTTTTAAAGAAGCCGCGCGAGGCCGTTTGT
>DBEWTI010000099.1:0-20301 GCA_048205975.1 Collinsella sp. | reverse complement strand
GACATCATGTTTCACTCTCAAATCAACGCGCATAAAGAAAGCCTCCCATTTCTCATGTCCAAGAAATGGGAGGCAGTTCAGTGCGGCAGGGCTTTTGGTAGGGGACTTGGTTGTGAGAGTTCGTTAGGCGAGCTTGGCCTCGAGCTCGGCAATGCGCTTGTAGGCATCGATGGTAAAGCGGGTCTGCTTCTCCAAGATCATGGTGGTCATGAGAGTGTCCTGGGCATGGGCCATGATGAAGGTCATCTCCATCTCGCCGCCGCCGGCCTCCTGCGAAAGCAGCTTGGTCTGCGTGTCGTGGGCGCCAATGAGTGCATCGCTCGCATCCTTGTGCAGCTGTTCGGCCTTCTCAAAATCACCCTCGCGAGCAGCATCGAGCGCTGCAAGCAGATCAGTCTGGGCGTCACCCGCGTATGCGACGATCTCGAATCCAACCATCGAGATTTCTTCTTTGGTTGCCATATTGCGTTCCTTTCACATATGAACTAATGGAGAGCATCGCGTCCGGGCATACGCGCTGCGTTGTGTATGACAGAAACATTAACATTCAAACAAAACAGAACAATGCAAAACGCAATTTCGAGCTATGAACGGTCGATTTTCGCCCGTGAACGGTTTTTAAACCAATGCGAACAATATCGAACACAATTAGTGGCAACCCAAACAGGTCCACACCCTAGCGTACATCGCGCACCGTATCACCCTCTACGAGCATGCCGGGGATCAGCATGTGCTCCACGCCAGACGCAACCCCCTCGGCGCCGGCAATCTTGTCGACAGCCCACATGCCGACGCGCTTGTTGTCAAAGCGCACCGTGGTCAGGCGACGGTCGGGCACGATGTCGCCCAGACTATCGTCAACACCCACTACGCTCACGTCCTGGGGCACGCGCTTCCCGCGCGACTCGAGCCCGCGAATGCAGCCGTAGGCCATGGCATCGTTGGAAGCATAGATGGCGGTACAGGTCGGATCGTCCGCTAGAGCCTGACCGGCAGCATATCCGCTCTGTGCCGTCCAATCGCCACGGACGAGTCGCGGCGGCTCAATACCATACGCACGCAATGTCTCGCGCCAGCCCTCCTCGCGCTGCATGCCCGAAAGCGAGCGCTCGGGGCATGAGATAAAGTGCACGGTCTTGTGCCCCTGCTCCAACAAGTACTCGACCACCTGGCGCGAGCAATCGAACTGGTCGTTATCGACCGTTGAACAGAGCGGGTGCTCCAGCATGGTAACGAGCACCGTCTGCATGCCGGGCAGCGGCTCGAAGGTGCCAAAGTCCGCCGGCATGCGATTCATGATCACAACCATGCCATCCACCGGCAGCGCGCTCATGCGCGACGATGCACTCTCGAGGGTATACGGATGCCCGTCTACTTTAGTGAGAGTGATGGCATAGCCGTGTTTGTCGGCCGCAGCGGCAAAGCCCTCCATACGGTCGAGGTTGCCGGTGCCGGTAATGTTGAACATGGCGACACCGACGGTCTTAAACTTGCCGCGGCGCAGCGATCGACCGGCAAAATTGGGACGATACCCCAGCTCGCGCATGGCGGCACGCACGCGCTCCTTGGTCTCGGGGCGCACGCTGGGCGAATCGTGCACGGTGCGCGAGACCGTCTGCTCCGAGACGCCCGCGAGACGCGCCACGTCCTTAACGGAAACCGATTTTTTAACAGCGGCCATAGGTCGATCTTTCTATGTCAACGATGCCATTGGCGGCACCCTACGCAGTCAAATGAACGCCTTCAAGTATATCCAACACCTCCCCCACAATACGTTTACCACCCAAAACCTACCGTTCACCGACAATCTTGCTTCCCCGAACGGCTTTTGTCGCCCAAATGTTAACGTTGCCATTGCGCAAATACAGAGCCACCGGGCGGCTCAAACGTTTACGCGTAAGGAATCGATGGTTCGCAGGCACAGGAACCACTGGTTCGCGTCTTTTTTTGTGTCGCAAAATGGCAACGTCAACATTTTGGCAACCGAACGCCAAAAGCTACCATCGTTGCTAACCCACCGACTCTTAGGAGCATTGCATGGAGCAACTCATCGCCATCATCGAAAAGGGCCAGCCCTTTTTCAACGCGATCGCCCGCAACAAGTACCTCAAGGCAATCCGCGACGGCTTTATCTCCGTCATCCCCATCATCATCTTCTCGTCCATCTTCTGCCTGGTAGCCTCGGTCCCCAACATCTGGGGTTTCTACTGGCCCGATGACATCAACAACGCCCTGTGGAAGTGTTACAACTACTCCATGGGCATCCTGGCCATCGCCTGCGCCGCCACCACAGCCAAGCACTTCGCCGACGCTCAGAACCGCGACCTGCCCAAGAACAACCAGATCAACTTCATCTCGTGCATGTGCGCGGCCATCATCGGCTTCCTGCTCCTTTCGAGCGACACGATCGCCACGGACGCTGCCAGCGGCTTCAACACGACCTACCTTGGTTCCAAGGGCCTGCTGACCGCCTTTATCGCTGCGTTTGTGACCGGCATCATCTACAAGTTCTTCATTAAGCGCAACATCACCGTCAAGATGCCCGAGCAGGTTCCGCCCAACATCTCGCAGACCTTTAAGGACATCATCCCCTTCTCCGTCTGCATCACCGTCTTTTGGGTCTTTGACATCGTCTTCCGCGCTGCCTTTGGCTTCTGCTTTGCCCAGGGCGTCATCCAGGTGTTCCAGCCCCTGTTCACCGCTGCCGACGGCTACATCGGCCTCGCTGTGATCTACGGCGCCATGAGCCTTTTCTGGTTCGTGGGCGTCCACGGCCCTTCGATCGTCGAGCCCGCCATCGCCGCCGCTCTCGTTGCCAACATGACCGACAACCTGGCTGCGTTCCAGGCCGGCCAGCACGCTTCCGCTGTCCTGACCCAGGGTGCCCAGTACTTCGTCGTCTGCATGGGCGGCACCGGTGCCACGCTCGTCCTGGTCTTTATGTTCTGCTTCCTGGCCAAGTCTCAGGAGATGCGCGCCGTCGGTAAGGCCGCCATCGTCCCGGTCTGCTTTGCTGTCAACGAGCCGCTGCTGTTCGCCGCGCCCATCGTGCTCAACCCCGTCTTCTTTGTCCCGTTTGTCTTTGCCCCGATCGCCAACATCTGGATCCTCAAGATCTTTATCGACTTCTTGGGCATGAACGGCTTTATGTACACCCTGCCCTGGACCGTTCCCGGCCCCATCGGCACCATCATGGGCTTGGGCTTCCAGCCGCTCGCCTTTGTGATGCTCGCCCTCATCCTGGTCGTCGACTTCGTCCTGTACTACCCGTTCTTCCGTGCCTATGACGCCCAGAAGTGCGCCGAGGAGGCCGAGATCTCCCAGGAGGAGCTCACCGCCAAGAACGCCGAGAAGGCCGCCAAGCTCAACGACGCCTTCCAGGGCAAGGCCGATGCCAAGAGCGTTGCCGCCGGCGCCGCAGCCGAGGCCGTGAAGGCCGACGCCCCTGCCGCTTCTGCAGCACCCGCTGCCGAGGCAACGACCGCCAGCGACCTCAACGGCAAGCGCGTGCTCGTGCTCTGCCAAGGTGGCGGAACCTCAGGCCTGCTCGCCAACGCGCTGGCCAAGGCCGCCAAGGAGCGCGGCATCAATCTGGAGACCGCTGCCGAAGCCTATGGCAACCACGTCGACATGCTCCCCGACTTTGACCTGGTCGTCCTGGCCCCGCAGGCAGCCAGCTACCTGGCCGACCTGCAGAAAGACTGCGAGCGTGTGGGCAACAAGTGCGTCGCCTGCCGTGGCAAGCAGTACATCGAGCTCTCCCAGAACGGCGACAAGTCTCTCGCCTTCGTCTCCGAGCAACTATCGAAGTAAGTAACGCCCAGGGCCAGCCGACCATCAACAGCCGGTTGGCCCTTCGATTTAGACGATTGGATCATCATGTCCGTTAACCCCGCCAGCGTCACCAACCCGCCCGCGCAGTTTCCCGAGGACTTTGTCTTTGGCGGCGCCACCGCTGCCTACCAGGTAGAGGGCGAGACCCGCACTCACGGTAAGGGCAAGGTTGCCTGGGACGACTTCCTGGAGGCCCAGGGCCGCTTCTCCCCCGATCCCGCTTCCGACTTCTACAACCAGTATCCCGTCGACCTGGAGCTGTGCGAGGAATTCGGCATCAACGGCATCCGCCTCTCCATCGCTTGGAGCCGCATCTTCCCCAACGGCACCGGCGAGATCAACCCCGAGGGTGTCCAGTTCTACCACGATCTCTTCGCCGAGTGCCACAAGCACCACGTTGAGCCGTTTGTCACGCTGCATCACTTTGACACGCCGCTGCCCCTCTTTGAGAAGGGCGACTTCCTCAACCGCGAGACCATCGACGCCTTTGTGGACTTTGCCACCTTCTGCTTTAAGGAGTACGCCGACCAGGTGACCTATTGGTTCACCTTTAACGAGATCTGGGCGGACGCCTCCAACACCTACATCGAGGGCACCTTCCCCGGCGGCGTCAAGGCGCATCTGGCCGAGGCCTTCCAGTGCGAGCACAACATGATGCTCGCCCACGCCAAGGCTGTGCTGGCCTTCCACAACGGCGGCTTTAAGGGCAAGATCGGCGTCATCCAGTCGCTGGAGTTTAAGTACCCCCTCAACGAGAACGACCCCGCCGACATCAAGGCCGCCCACAACGAGCACGTGCTGCAAAACCAGTTCCTGCTCGACGCCACCTTCCGCGGCGACTACGCGCCCGACACCCTCGAGTGCGCCAACCGCTTGGCCGCCATCTCGGGCGGCACCATCGAGATCCTGGACGAGGACCTCGAGATTATGCGCGAAGCAGCGCTCTACAACGACTACTTGGGCGTTAACAACTACCAGTGCCGCTTCCTCAAGGCTTACGATGGCGAGAACGACCTGCACCACAACGGTACGGGCGAGAAGGGCACCGGCCGCTGGCGCGTTAAGGGTATTGGCGAGCATGTGAACAAGCCCGGCATCCCCACCACCGACTGGGACTGGATCATCTATCCCGAGGGCCTGTTCGATCTGCTCGTCTACATTAAGCAGCGCTACCCCAACTACAAGCAGATCTTCATCACCGAGAACGGCATGGGCTACAAGGACCCCTACAAGGACGGTTTTGTGGACGACCAGCCGCGCATCGACTACATCGAGCAGCACTTGCGTTGGCTGCTCAAGGCCATGGAGGTAGGCGTCAACGTGGGCGGCTACTTCCTGTGGAGCCTGCAGGATCAGTTCTCCTGGACCAATGGTTACAACAAGCGTTACGGCTTCTTCTACGTTGACTTTGAAACCCAGAAGCGCACGCCCAAGGCAAGCGCATACTGGTATAAGCACGTGGCGCAGACCCGTCGTCTGGACTAAAGACTAGCGGGGTTGCCTGCCCACATAACCTGTCCCCATTTCTCAGCCGGGGGCGGCACGTCACACGGCGCGCCGCCCCCGGTCTTTTCGTGCAGATCGGAAGCCGTTTATCTCGATCTGTAACATCTAGCTGAGATTTTCGGCCCTAGCTGTTACAGATTGAGACGAACACGATTGCTCTTTCCGAAGAATCTAAATCTGTAACACGTAGCCCGCTTTTGACCGTCTACCTGTTACAAATCGAGACAAACTGAGTAGGACCTAACCCCGTATGTCCCTAACAGTCGAGCGTTCGACCAGCGTACTCGGCACATGAATCGCCTCGATAGACGAGTTCTCTCCAATCGCCGCCTCAAACGCAAGCTTACCGACACCGCGCAAATCAAATCGCAGCGTCGTCAGCCGATTGTGAGGAACAAGTCCCTCGAGTGCGTCGTCGATACCAACCACGCTCACGTCGTCGGGCACGGACAGGCCCGCGTTCTCGAGCGCGGCGATAACGCCCAGCGCCATCTGGTCATTTGCCGCAAGCACGGCAGTCGGCGCCTGCGACCCGCCGGCAAGCACCTCGGCCGCAATCCGCTCGCCCATGGCGTACCCACTGTCCGCACTCCAATCGCCACGCAGCATCGGAGCGGCATCGATATGAGCACGACCCAGCGTATCGCGCCAACCGGCCTCACGAAAACGCGAGGAAATCGAGTTTTCCGGACCCGCCACAAACCGCATATTCGAGTGACCATGTTCCAGCAGATAATTGGTCAACAGCTCGCACGAACCATACTGGTCAGAGTCGATCGTCGTGCAGCGCGGATGCGCATACATGGACAGGATGACCGTTCGCACTCCCGGCTGGGGAACAAACTCCTCAAAATCGGGAGCCATGCGGTTCATGTTGAGAATCATGCCGTCGACGGGTCGCTCGACCATGCGGCGCGAGGCATCGGCAAGTGCATAGGGCTTGTCGCCGCCCATCTCGATCATAGTGACGGCAAAATCGTGCTCGCGCGCCGCTTGCATGATACCCTCGAGCGTCGCCAGGTTACCGACACGCGTGATGTTGTACATGCACAGGCCAATAGAACGATACGACCCGCCGCGCAACGCCGTTCCAGCAAAATTGGGACGAAAGCCCAGCTCTTCCATGGCGGCCAGCACACGCTTGCGCGTCTTTTCCGTCACGTTGGGCATACCGTTGACCACGCGAGACACAGTCTGGCGGCTCACGCCAGCGAGCGCCGCAACCTCTGCCGCGCTCGCCGAACGACCATTCCTTGTCTGCTGAGCCATGCCTTCCACGCTAACCTGCTTCCCAACTATTCCCCGCGCCCATGGCGCATCGTACATACATTGATAACGTGCTCATAATACCCGAGCCATATACCACAACATGAAAACTTCTGTCAATCAAAACCGCTTACCGAACAAATACAACCGTTCGCGGCTGTTTGAAGTTGTTTTGTTTCTATACATCCCAACCGGATGTTAACGTGCTCATTGTCAAATGTTCACGTGCTCATTTTGGTTCTAATCATTTTAGGTTAGCGTTTATCGGGCTTTTTCACCCCTGAACGCTAACCAGGGAGCCTCCTGAGCGCAAACGCACAATATCGAACAGCTAGACGAGAGGGTGTATGCATATGTCTTTGCTAAACCGCGTACAGCAGCTGCCGAAGGGCTTTGTTTGGGGCGCCGCAACCGCTGCGTACCAAACGGAAGGTTCCACGAAGGTGGCAGGCAAGGGTAAGACCATGTGGGACGATTACCTTGTCGCCCAGGGTCGCTTTTTGCCCGACCCGGCCAGTGATTTCTACAACCGTTACGAGGAGGATATCCGCCTTTCTGCCGAGCATGGACTCAACGCCATCCGTGTGTCCATCGCCTGGACCCGCATCTTCCCCAACGGCGACGATGCCGAGCCCCTCGCCGAGGGCGTTAAGCACTACCACGAGTTGTTCGCCTGCTGCAAAAAGTATGGCGTCGAGCCCTATGTGTCCCTGCATCACTTTGACTCCCCCGCCGCCCTGTTCAACCAGGGCGACTGGCTCAACCGCAAGACCGTCGACGCCTATGTGCGCTATGCCGAGTTCTGCTTCCGCGAGTTCCGCGAGGTCAAGAATTGGTTCACCATCAACGAGCTCATCAGCCTCTCGCACTCCCAATACATCCAAGGCAACTTCCCGCCCAACCATCACTTTGATGTGACGAGCGGCATCCAGAGCCAGCACAACGAGCTCGTTGCCCACGCCCGCGCCGTCAACCTGTATAAGGATCTTGACGAGACCGAGCACCTGGGCGGCCGCATTGGCATGGTCAACGTCCTGACGCCGGCATATCCTGCCACCGACTCGCCCGCCGACCAGCACGCCGCCGACCTGTACAACGCCTTCTACACCGACTTCATCATGGACGGCGCCTTCCTGGGCCACTACTCCGCGCGCACCCTCTCACTCATCAACGAGATTCTGCGCGCCAACAACGCCACACTTACGGTTGAGGACAGCGACATGGAGGAGCTCGCCAAGGCGGCGCCCCGCAACGATATGTTCGGCCTCAACTACTATCAGTCGGCGTTTATCGCCGCCTACGATGGCGAGTCCACCAACAGCTTTAACGGCACCGGCGACAAGGGCACCTCGTGCTTTAAGTTTAAGGGCGTCGGGCAGCAGGTCGATATGCCGGGTATCCCCACCACCGACTGGGATTGGCTCATCTACCCGCAAGGCCTCTACGACACGCTCAAGCACATCAGCGCCACCTATCCCAACCTCCCCGTCATCTATATCACCGAAAACGGCCTGGGCCACAAGGACCCCGAGCCCGACGCAAACGGCATCGTCGCCGATCCCGAGCGCATCGACTTTGTCGACCAGCACATGGAGAAGGTGCTCCAGGCGCGCGCCGAGGACGTCGACGTCCAGGGCTACTTTATCTGGAGCCTGCAGGACCAGTTCTCGTGGGCCAATGGCTATAACAAGCGCTACGGCCTGTTCTACATCAACTTCGACACGCAAAAACGCTACATCAAGCAGTCGGCACTCTGGTACAAGGAGCTCGCCGACACTATGGCAGACGCGCAGTAGCGCATCGCCTCGCTTTCCCCCGAGAAGGGAGCGGCCCTATGCGATACAAACCCAGCCGCTCCCCTCTCTCCCCCTGGGACCGACCCCGCCTGCACCCGGGCTTTTAGCAAGCGGGAGACCATATAGGTTTTCAACGTCCATGCCATTAAGATTTCATGCAAAGAGGAGCGTGAACTATGGAATCGATCGTTAAGTTCTTGGAGAAAGGCCAGCCGTACTTCGACAAGGTCTCTAAGAACATCTACCTTCAGGCCATTAAAGACGGCTTTTTGGCAGCAATGCCCATCATCCTGTCTTCTTCTGTCTTCCTGCTTATTTCGACCCTGCCGGGCGTTGTCGCCACGGTCGGCGGCTTTACGCTGCCCGACTGGTGGAACGTCGACGTCGTGAACTTCTGCAACAAGGTTTACAACTTCACGATGGGCGTCGTGGGCATCATGGTCGCCGGCACCACCGCAAGCGCGCTGACCGGCTCCAAGAACCGCCGTATGCCTGCCGGCAAGGCCATCAACGCCACGAGCACCATGGTCGCCGCCATGTGCGCTATGCTCATCTTGGCCGTTACCCAGACGAGTGCCAAGATCGACGGCGCCGATGTCTCGGTGTTCTTTACCGACAACATGGGCACCAAGGGCCTGCTGAGCTCCTTTGTCGCCGCATTTGCCACGGTCAACATCTATGCCTTCTGCATTAAGCGCGACATCACCATCAAGCTGCCCAAAGAAGTCCCCGGCGCCATCGCCCAGAACTTCCGCGACATCTTCGCCTTCAGCTTCTCCATCCTGTTTGTCGCCATCATCGACGTTATCTGCCGCACCTGCTTGGCCGTCCCGTTTGCCAACGTCATCTCCACGCTGGTAAGCCCGCTGTTCGCCGCCGCCGATTCCTACGCCGGTCTCGCCCTCATCTGGTTCATGATTCCGCTGTTCTGGTTCATGGGCATCCACGGCCCCTCGGTCGTTAAGCCTGCCCTCAACGCCGCACTGTTTGGCAACATCACCACCAACCTCGCCACGCTGCAGGCCGGCGGTCACCCCGCCCTTGCCCTGACCGAGAACTTCGGTAACTACATCGGCGAGCTCGGCGGCACCGGCGCCACGTTCATTGTCCCGATCATCTTCCTGCTCTTTATGCGCTCCAAGCAGCTCAAGGCCGTCGGCAAAGCCTCTGTCGTACCCGTGATGTTCGCCGTCAACGAGCCGCTGCTGTTCGCCGCGCCCATCATCCTCAACCCGTACTTCCTGATCCCGTTCCTGTTTGCCCCCGTGGCCAACGTCCTCATTGGTAAGTTCTTCATCGACTTTTTGGGCATGAACGGCTTTATCTATGCCATGCCGTGGGCACTCCCCGGACCGATCGGCACCTTCATCGACACCAACTTCCAGCCGATCTCTCTGGTCCTGGTTGTCGTCCTGCTGGTCGTTGACTTCTTGATCTACTACCCGTTCTGCAAGGCCTACGACAACGTCCTGTGCAAGCAGGAGGCCGAGACCCTGGCCGAAGAAGAGACCAAGGCCGTCAAGGCCGTCAAGACCGCTGCCGCCCCCGCCGTTGAGGCTCCCGTTGTCGAGACCGCTTCTGCCACTGAGGCCTCCGCAGCTCCGTCCGCCCTTAAGGGCAAGGATCTGAGGGTTCTGGTTCTGTGCGCTGGCGCCGGCACCTCTGCACTGCTCGCCAACGCGCTTAAGGAAGGCGCCGACGAGCTGGGCATCGACATTACCGCCAACGCCGGTGCCTACGGCAGCCACTACGCCATCATGGACCAGTACAACGTCATCGTTCTGGCTCCGCAGGTTCGCACCTATTACAACGAGATGAAGGCCGACACCGACCGTCTGGGCATCACGCTGCTGTCGCCCAAGGGCAAACAGTACATCGACCTCACTAAGGATCCCAAGGGTGCCGTCAACTGGATCGAGGAAAACCTCGAGGCATAAGACGCTGACGCTACCTGCCGCTCGCAGACAAAAAAATGGCCCGTGCATCGATGTGTGATGCGCGGGCCATTTTGTTTAGACCGCACCCATCCTCCTGTTCATCTTAATCTGTAACATCTAGCCGAGTTTTTCGGCCCTAGCTGTTACAGTTCGAGATGAACGCACAGGCCAAGCCGAAAATCTCAATATGTAACATGTAGACCACTTTTGACCGCTTAGATGTTACAGGTCGAGACAAACGGAATATGCCGGGCCGAATTGTCTAAATCTGTAACACTAAAACCGATTTTGGACGTCTACCTGTTACAGATCGAGATGAACGAACCGGGCAAGCCTACGCCCGCAGGTCCTTTACGCTGGAACGCTCGACCAACACGCCCGAGACGAGCGTACGGCTTCTGGAGCTCGGGGCTTCCAGACCTGCGACGACCTCGTTGAGCGCACGGATACCCAGCTCGCGGTGGCGAAACTTTACCGACGTCAGAATCGAGTTGGGAATCGTCTTGTAGAGCTCATCGTCGAAGCCGATCACGGACACGTCGTCGGGCACACTGAGCCCTTTGTCACGTAGAGCCATCATCACGCCGTTTGCCATGCAGTCGTTAGCAGCGAGGACCGCCGTGCAATCGGGCTTATCGGCAAGCACAAGGCCCGCGGCATAGCCACTATCCGCATTCCAATCGCCTTGCAGAGGCTCGGGCGGCTCAATGCCACGCGCCTCGAGTGCCGCACGCCAACCTTTCATACGACACTGGCTCGACAGCGACTCTTTCTTACCAGAGACGAAGTACACGTTCTTGTGCCCGCGATTTAAGAAGTACTCGCACGCCATGCGCGCACCGCCCTCTTGGTCGTCACTGACGGTGGAGCAGGTAGAATGCTCCATCGGCGTAATAATCACCGTCTTGAGGTCTTTCGGTGCCTCAAAGGTATCAAAGTCATCGACCATCTGACGCAGGTTGAAAATCATGCCGTCGACGGGAAGCTGCGACATCCTACGCGCCGCTTCGGCAAGGGTCATCTTCTCCCCCGCCCGCTTTTTGATCATCGTGAGAGCAAAGCCTCGCTCTTCGGCGGCATCAGCGATACCGTCGATCATGTCCACGTTGCCGCCCGACAAGTGGAACAGCACCACGCCGATGCACCCGTAACGGCCCAACTTGAGTGAACGCGCGGCAAAGTTCGCCCGGAACCCAAGCTCCTCCATGGCCGCATGGACCCTATCGCGCGTCGACTCGCGCACGCTATCGGGCTCGTTGATCACGCGCGACACCGTCTTGAGAGAAACGCCCGCGGCAACTGCCACATCGCTCATTGAGACATTTTTCTTGTCCATCGTTGCCACTACTTCTCCAGTCGGTTTTGCATCGCTTGTTTTTTGCGTTCTAGCATACACTACCTGCCTGACTGATAAATCAACCGTTTACCGAACGATATCGACCGCTCACCCGTATATCCTTGTTGCTCTTCCAAAAATGTCTTACGTTGTCATTAACGAAATGACAACGTTGTCATTTCGCAATGCCTTCCTTAAGCAGGAAGGTTTCCGGGCAGTCCTGACCATCCATCGACGACCAGTTCCATCCACATGCATTGCGCATCGAGCAGCAAAGGAGCTCTATGGACGCCATCGTAAAGATGCTCGAAAAGCATCAACCGTTCTTTGAGAAGATCTCGAGGAACATCTACCTCCAAGCCATTAAGGACGGATTCCTTGGGTGCATGCCCATCGTCCTCACCTCTTCGATCTTCCTGCTGATTGCCACCCTTCCTGGCGTAGTTGGCATCACGCTGCCCCAGCCGCTCCTCGACTGGTGCAACAAGCTGTACAACTTCACCATGGGCGTTATGGGCATCATGGTTGCCGGCACCACTGCCAAGAACTTTACGGCTTCCATGAACCGTCGCATGCCCGCCGGCAAAGTGCTCAACGACGGCTCCACCATGGTGGCCGCCCAGTGCAGCATGCTTTTGCTCGCCGTCACGCAGTTCACCACCAAGCTCAACGGCTCCGAGCTTTCGGTCTTCGATTGCACCAGCATGGGTACGCGCGGTCTGTTCTCGGCCTATATCGCCGCGTTCATTACCGTGTGGGTCTATAAGTTCTGCGTCTCGCGCGATCTGACCATTAAGCTGCCCAAGGAGGTCCCGGGCGCCATCGCTCAGAACTTCCGCGACATCATCCCCTTTGGCGGCGCCGTCATCATCTGCGGCATCATCGATGTCGTCGTGCGCAACCTCATGGGCGTTCCGTTCTCCGAGCTGCTTATCAAACTGCTCTCCCCGCTCTTTACCGCCGCAGAAACCTATCCTGGCCTTATCCTTATCCAGGCAGCCACCGCGTTCTTCTGGTTCATCGGCGTCCACGGCCCCTCGATCGTCCAGCCGGGCATCGACCCCATCCGTCTTGCCAACCAGGCCGAGAACCTGCAGGTTCTGCTTGCCGGTGGCCACCCCGCCCACTCCCTCACCTTTAACATGTCGCTCGTGGGTGAGTTCGGCGGCACCGGCGCCACGTTCATCGTGCCGCTTCTGCTGATTCTCTTTATGAAGTCCAAGCAGCTCAAGGCCGTCGGCAAGGCCTCGATCGTACCGGTTGCCTTTGCCGTCAACGAGCCGCTGCTCTTTGGCGCGCCGATGATCCTTAATCCCTACATGCTCATCCCCTTTGTTGCCGCCGGTTGCGTCAACGTGAGTGTTGCCAAGTTCTTTATCGATAACGTGGGCATGAACGGCTTCTCCTTCGTGGTGCCTTGGGCTACCCCTGCTCCCATCGGCATCTTCATCACCACGAACTTCCAGCTTATCGCCCTGATATTTGTCGCGATTATCATCTTGCTGGACGCCATCATCTACCTACCGTTCTTGAAGGCATACGATAAGCTGCTCTGCGACCAGGAGGCCGAGCGCGCCGCCGAGCTGGGTCTCGAGTCCAATGGTGCCGCTGCCATCGCCGCCAACGCCCCTGCGCACGCTGTCGAGCAGGCTACCGCTTCCGTCGAGACGACCGCCGCTGCCGCCGACAGCAAGCCTGTCGCCGATCAGCCCGAGCCCGCCGCCGACGCATCCGCTAAGAAGGATGTTGACGGCCTGAAGGTCCTCGTCCTGTGCGCCGGCGCCGGCACCTCTGCCATGCTCGCCAACGCCATCAAGGAAGGTGCCGCACAGACCGGAGAGAACATCGCTTCCTCCGCAGGTGCCTATGGCCAGCACACTGCCATCATGGATCAGTACGACGTTATCGTGCTTGCCCCGCAGGTTCGTAGCTACTACAACGACATGAAGGCCGACACCGATCGCCTGGGCATTAAGCTGCTCGCTCCCCGCGGTAAGGAATATATCGACCTTACCCGCGACCCCGCTGGCGCCATCAAGTGGCTCCGCGAGAACCTCGACTAGTTCCTCCCTCTGTTGGTGCCCGGATCCCCAGTTCGGGCACCTCTCCCTATTCGTATTCCACAGAAAGGATGACTCATGACCAACCCCATGCAGTTCCCCGACGGCTTTGTGTTTGGCGGCGCCACCGCCGCTTACCAGGTTGAGGGCGAGACCCGTACGCACGGCAAGGGCAAAGTGCCCTGGGACGATTTCCTGGCTGCTCAGGGTCGCTTCTCCCCCGATCCTGCAAGCGACTTCTACAACAAATATCCGGTCGATATCGACCTGTGCCAGCGCTTCGGCATCAACGGTATTCGCGTCTCCATCGCTTGGAGCCGTATCTTCCCCAGTGGCACCGGCGAGATTAACCCCGAGGGCGTTGCCTTCTATCACGAGCTCTTTGCCACCTGCAACAAAGCTGGCGTTATCCCCTATGTCACGCTCGATCACTTCGATACGCCCGAGGCCTTCTACCAGGACGGCGGCGAGGGATTCCTGACGCGCACGACCATCGACGCCTTCGTCGAGTACGCCAAGTTCTGCTTTGCCGAGTTCACCGAGGTCAAGCATTGGTTTACCTTTAACGAGATTCCCGCGACCGCCGAGGGCAGCTTTATCGTCGGCAACTGGCCGCACGGTGAGAAGTACCGTCTGGACAAGGCCTTCCAGCTCATGCACAACATGATGGTGGCCCACGCCAAGGCTGTCGTCGCCTTCCATGAGGGCGGCTTTGAGGGCGAGATCGGCATTGTCCAGAACCTGGAGCCCAAGTATCCCCTCGACCCCAACAATGCCGCCGACTGTGAGGCAGCTCGCATGGCCGACGTCATCAACAACCGCTGGGTGCTCGACGCCACCTTCCGCGGCCACTATGCAGCCGACACCATGGAGGCTGCGACCAAGCTGGCCCATATCGCCGGCGGCGAGCTCGACGTCCGCTACGAGGACATCGCCGCGCTGACCGCCGCGCTCCCCTACAACGATTGCCTGGGTGTCAACACCTACAAGTGCCAGTTCCTGCGTGCCGCCGAGGGCGAAAACGACATCAACCACAATGGCACCGGCGACAAGGGCTCCTCGCGCTGGTTCCTCAAGGGCGTGGGCGAGTCATGCGTACGCGAAGGCGTACCCACCACCGACTGGGACTGGATCATCTATCCCGAGGGCCTCTACGACCTGCTGCTGCGCATTAAGAACGATTACCCCAACTACAAGAAGATCTACATCACCGAGAACGGCATGGGCTATAAGGACGACTTTGAGGACGGCTTTATCGACGATGCCCCTCGCATCGACTATATGCGCCAGCATCTCGCGTGGATCCTCAAGGCAATCGACGGCGGCGTAAACGTCGACGGTTACTTTGTGTGGTCGCTGCAGGACCAGTTCTCCTGGACCAACGGCTATAACAAACGTTACGGCCTGTTCTACATCGACTTTGAGACCCAGAAGCGCTATCCCAAGGCGAGCGCGTACTGGTACAAGAACGTCGCGGAGACCGGCCTGCTCATGGCCTAGTTTCCGCCGCGCACTCCCTGTCGGCCGCATGTGAGTCCCTCCACGGGATCGCATGCGGCCTTTTTTGTTTTTGGTGGGCCCGAGTGGATCTTTCGTCTCGATCTGTAACATCTAGCAGGGATTTTCGGTCCTACCTGTTACAGATCGAGACAAACGGGTAGCCCGAAGCAGAATATCTCGATCTGTAACATCTAACCCGGTTCTCTACTCCCAACTGTTACAGATTGAGATAATCCGACGACGCCGACGTTTTAATATACCGTGGTACAATTGTGTCCCAACGCAAAGGAGGTACCCATGTCAGCTTGTGTGCCCGTCCGAGATATGAAGGACACTGCTGCATTCACCACGCTTGTTGAGTCTGAGCGCGACGTCACCGTAACTAAGAACGGCTACGAGGCCATGCACTGCATCAGCAGCGACCAGTATCGTCTCATGCAAGAAGAAATCGCCAAGGCAAAACTGCTGTCTCGTATGATGTTGGCAGAAGACGAAATATCGCAAGGCGACTACAGCGGCTACGAATCCTTCGCGGCTTCGATACGAGACAAATATGACCTATAACGTCGTAATCCTCAAAAGTGCGCGATATGAGTACGAGAGTATTGTCGGATACCTTGCTCAAATCCTCAAGAATCCGCGTGCAGCAGGCAATTTTGTCGCTGAGTTTGAATATCAGCTTGACCTGCTTCGCGAGCAGCCTCTTTTACGCCCCCTCTCGCACATGCAAGAGCTGGCGGCACGCAATTACCGATCGTTTCCCGTCAACAACTACGTGTGTCTATACAAGTTTGAGCACGAAACAATCTATATCGCCCACATCTTTCATCAGTCACAGGACTACGCCCGCCTGGTCTAGCCCACAAGCTGAATACTTGTTTTGAATCAATGCATTGAGAAGGCGCACCTTGATCAAAAACTCTTTGATGCATGCACCACGAGCAAATCGAGCTCTATCTTCACGGGATTTGACAAGGGCGAGCCAACGTCCGCCTCGACCCAAAGGAAGCAGGGTCATTTGCATCGTCGACCTAGCGGAGATGACCTTTGGGTCACATAGATGGAAGGCAGTTTGTCGGTGACTCGGAGAGCGCCAATGCGATCTCACGACGGTTGCGCTCATTGTCTCAATTAGATACTCAACGAAATACGGCCCCGCAGCTCAATAAGCTGCGAGGCCGTACTACGCACCGACGGATCAACGACGAAGTGCATCTACTATTTGGCCAGCTCCTGAACGATCCAGTCAATTGCACCTTCGGGATCGTTGGTAAGGTCGATATACTGCTTGCCCCTTGTGGTGAGCAGTTTAATTCCAAGGCGATCGGTATCGGCCTTCATAGCGTCATAGTACATGCGTGCCTGGGGCGCCAGAACAATCACGTTGTACTGATTCATCGTCTCATAGTGGCTTCCGTACGCACCGGACTGGGAAACCAGATCAATACCCTTAGCAGCAGCACCTTCGCGAAGAGCATTTGCCAAGAGAGTCGAAGTGCCGGCACCCTGGCAAAGCACAAGCACGCGGATCTGCTCTGCCTTGCTCTTTACCGCCTCCAGAGCTTTTGCGGCATTTTCTTGTGCGGCAATAGCATCTGCATCCGAGGTTCCTGCAGCTTCCTTTGCGGACTCCTCCAAACAAAGCTGATGGTCATACGCCTTGCAGAACGGATAGTAAATCACAAAGTCAACGACCAACAGCACTGCCATCAATACAAGAGAACGTAGATCAAGACCTGTGGTGAGAAATGCACCGATTGGGCCGGGAAGCGCCCACGGCATGGTATACATGGGGGCGTTCATTCCAATTACGTCAATGAAAAACTTACCGATTATGGCGTTGACCATAGGAGCCGCTAGGAAGGGCACGAACATATAGGGATTGAGAACGATCGGCATGCCGAAGAGGACGGGCTCGTTAACTCCAAAAATCACCGGGATAATCGACGCCTTGCCCATTGCCTTAAGCTGCTTGGAGCGCATAAACATGATCAGGATAATAGGAACGATGAACGTGCAGCCAGAACCGCCCAGACCGCCGATGAAGCTTGTAAAGTCCTGCGTGAGAGCAATTGACGGGTGTCCACCTGCTTGGAAAACCTCAAGATTGGTAACGGTATTGCCGTAGAGCGCAGCATTGATCGGACTCATGACAACCGAAGCACCGTGAATACCCATAAATTGGAAAAGTGCGACCGCGCCTTCGATAAGCGCCATGCCAGGATAGGTGTCGACCGCGGAGAACAGCGGCGAGATTAGAGCAGATACCAAATTGGCGAACGGCACAGCAAGCAGCGTACGGCTCGCGAGATCGATAGCGGCGCACGCAAGGATTGAAAACCCAAACGCAAAGATATCGCGAAAACTCTGCGCAATAGCGCCAGGGACCTCTTTGGGGAGCTTGATCGTCACATTATGGCTAATGCACACCTTATAGATATTAACGGTCAAGAATGCGGATACGAACGCAGCGAGAAAACCCTTGGTTCCCATATAGCCGGTTTCAAAAACAGATGTATCTGCTCCGCCAATCGAGACAACATCGTTCGTCACCGATAGCAAGAACATGCCGCACATGGCACAAACCATGCACGAGGTGGGGTTGAGAGATTTGCCCGAAGGCATGCGGCGGTTCATCGACATGGCAAGTGAGCTCGCCGTGGTGCCGGCCACCATAATGCCAAGAAGCCCCATGGTATATGCATAGATTTTATTAAAGAAATCCAGCACCTCAGACGGAAGCGTGATGCCTACATAGGCAGGGAGCGTCGAAAGAAGAAGGAACAGGCTCGAGAACAGCACAATTGGCATATTCGAGAGAAAGCCATCCTTAATCGCCACCAGATAAATGTTCTTTGAGATTTTGTCGAAGAGAGCCTGGTGTTTTTCAAGGAATTTGACGATAGCGTCCATAACGCATCCTTTCATGATTGCCGGGCACACAACGATTTATCCGGACTCAACCGTCGTCGTCCCAGTTTGTATCCGCTTATCGTAAGTGAATACGTTCTCGTGCGAAATGTAATATCATTTGCGCGATTTGTCATAACCAATTCTTTTTCCGCTTTGTCGATATGTCAAGAATTCAAATCTTTATTCGGTGAACGGTAGTTGCGTAATTTTAGATTTGTCCAGCTAAATGCTATTTTTTCGGAGCATTACAATAAGTTTGTAACCGTTTACCGATTGGATATAACATATTAAATATATTGTTGTAACAATATTAGAGACAATGTCACAAGCCTGTCGTTCTAGTCAAAGGAAGTAACAATGCACAAACGATTGCTGAACATGTCCGCATCCGATTTTGCCGCCACGTCACCCATGGATCTAAAGCAGGCAATTCTGGCTTCCGAGGGACGTACCATCATGGCGGAAAACGTACCCTCTTCCCAATTTCTCGGCGGCGTTACTAATGCAGAAATCGAACGTGCCGCAGGTGCCGACCTGCTTCTGTTTAACGCGCTCGATGTGTTCGATCCAGTTATTGCCGGTATTCCAGATGATCTCAATGAAAACCCGGTCACTTGGGTGAAGCGAGCATGCGGAAGGCCCATTGGCGTCAATCTGGAGCCAGTTGATAACGAGGCAGAGATGTCTGAATCCCGTACGGAAATCCCCATGGGTCGTCGCGTCTCTCCCAAGACCTTAGAAAAGGCTAACGAACTCGGATTTGATTTTATCTGCCTGACGGGCAACCCTGGAACTGGCGTCTCCAACGATGCAATCGCCCATTCGATTAAACTCTCCAAAGAACATTTCAATGGCCTGGTCATAGCCGGAAAAATGCATGGAGCGGGCGTTGCGGAACCTGTCATGACACTCGAAATAGCGCGCAAGTTTGTTGATCTCGGCGTCGATATCCTTCTCGTGCCAGCCCCCTACACTGTCCCTTGTTTCCAAGAAGCAGACCTGCGCGCCATCGTAGACTTTGTACGATCCCACAATGTAGGCAAGTCAATTGAAGAAAAGGTTCTCGTCATGGCGGCGAACGGGACCAGTCAAGACTCCTGCGACAGCGAGACCATTAAGAAAATAGGCCTTGCAGCAAAAGCCGCTGGCGCTGACCTCCAACATATCGGGGACTCCATGAACGGTATTTGTCTGCCCCAGAATATCTTCACGCTTGGACAAGCCCTTCGTGGTTACAGGCATCAGATCGTCATGCTGAGCCGCTCTGTGATACGTTAAGGTTGTTGCACTCAAGCTATATCCCGACCACGGCAATCATCAGATACCACCAACATGCAAACTGAGGCTCCAATGCTCGATACACACGAAAAACGGCCACTCTATTTACAGCTCACCGACGCGCTGCTCAAGCAAATCGTCGATGTATATCAAGCAGACGATAAACTTCCAACAGAAATGGAACTTTGCGACGAATACGCCGTAAGCAGAACAACCGTCCGACTTGCCATGAGTGAGCTGGAGCGTCGTGGAAGTATCTATCGAATCCAAGGTAAGGGATCGTTTGTTGCACCGAAACGCGTCAGTGAGCTCAATTCACTTTTAGACTTTGACTTTGCAAGCCATTGCGATGGTGTTGATCCGGATACCATCACCAAACATATCGACGGCCGCACATCAGGTCGTCCAATTTCCGTAATGATGCTCCAACAATTTGGATGCCAAAGTCGCGATGAGATTCAGCGTCTTGAATTGACCTACGAACTTGAAGGCAGCTTCATAGGCGCTGATACGTTCTTCATTTCAAAGTCGCGCGTTCCGAATAATCAGTTAGATTTTCAGGCATTTAGCAAAATCATGGACGAGTTGTCCATGTCTATCCAATCTGCTCGAGAAAGCTATAGAGCACGTCAGCTTAGCGATTCCGAAGCCAGCAATTATGGTGTTGCAAAACTTCCGGTCATCGAACTAACTCGATATGCTTACGACTCCGGAGGCAAATTAATTGCAATTACTTGCCGCACCGTCTTAACTGGGCAAATCCCTTATCAAAACTACGTATTCAAATCCTGATCCCCTATTTTGCTTCATGTCTTGTGCTCCCTACGGCATAAAGCGCGGCAAGGAGCAGCGAGTTTGTTTTAACAATTGATATT
>DBEWTI010000082.1:0-6252 GCA_048205975.1 Collinsella sp. | reverse complement strand
TCTTGCTGAGGTTCGCCATGCCCTTCTTGAAGTTGAGGACCAGGTCTTCGGCGTTCATGCTGCCCCCATCATCGCGGTCTACGGGGTCAACGATATGGCACCGTGGGGACACATGTATGTCAATCCTGGTCTAACAGAGCCAAACGAAAACGACAAGTAGTTTCTGAGGATGCGGTTCCCGGGACCCCAGTCCTCGGGATCGGCGAGGTCGACAAGGCGTTCGTAGCAGGGCTCGGGGCAAAACGCGAAGTCGTACACATTGCTGCACAGGGTGTTTGGGATCTCCATGTGGCGTCCAATCAATTGAATACCGGCGTGTGGATGCTTAGATTCTAAACGTGCGATGCAATACCGGGGAGCACAACACAGTGGCATTAGGAGTCGTACTCTACAGCGATCGGTTGCCAGACTAGGTCTTCGATACTGCAGTGTAAGGTTTTTGCGAGCGCCAATGCCGAGGATACCGAGGCACGGCGCAGGTCCAGTTGGTTTTGCTCGTAGAGCTGTATGGCACGGAGTTTGACTCCCGATTGGGCGGCCAGCTGCTTTTGGGTCAGGCCGGACGCCTTTCGTGCTGCCTTGAGGCCCTTTTTGCCTGCCTGGGCTTTGTTCCATTTATCAATGACTATCTGGGCGAATTTATCTTCGGAGGCCTCATGAAGCGGATGGTACGAGCCGATAATCCAATCGAGTGGTGCCACATCAAAAAGGTCGCTAAAACCTAGGTTGCACGTCCACTGCGTGTATGCCAAAACCCAACCTGCCCAGTATTGCGGGGAACGGTCTAACGGATAGGCCTTCCTGAATTCGACGGGCTTCAGACCCGCGTGGACAATGATCTCGCGCGCAAGCTCGTCGCCCGACATGCCGCAGACAACGCGTGGGATACCGCGCTCAAACTGTTTCATCTCAAGAGCGTTTGACAAGATCGCCGTCAGTTCGGTCGGATTCAGCCCTTGGTCGCAGAGGGCAAAATCGACTGCCTCGCCCAGCGTTCTCATGGCGTCCTCGAGATACATTTCACTGTAGGCGCAGGTCATCTGCAGTCATCCCCTCTCGAATGATGTCGACGATGCGGATTCCCTCAAACGGGTTTTCGGCAAGTAGCTCCCGATACTGTTCTCTTGCCGCTTCGTCTCGTTCCCTGGCCAATGGGCCATACAGGGCTAGCGGCGCGCGCTCAAATCCAGTAAATCTAATATTCTTAAACGCACGCTCGCTTTTGAGCATGACCTGCTCCCCCAGGTTGCCAAGTCTCATAGATCGACCAAGTTGCTCAACGGTGATCGTATTGTTCACAAATGCCCTGGCATAGCTAAAGTACGAGTCGTCCGCACGCCATCCCCTAATCACATCATAGGCGTCAGTATCCAGTAAAAAGTGATTGTGGAGATATTCGCACGCCCCTACGGCAACGGCAGTATCTTTGCGAAAAGAACGATGATCTATGAGCAACGCTATCCAGTGCATGACGCTATATTGCGGCGATAGCAGGTCGAGGATATTAAGATCGGTCATATCGAGTTCATATCTATTTGCAAAACCATCGACATCCCGAGAGCATGCCCATTCCTTTGCAAGGTCGAGGCTCTCTGTGCAATAGAATCCCTGTCCATAGTCGTTATGGACTTTCCCCAAACCAGGCTGGGGAACCTCGATGATTATCTGAGAACCATGCCACAGTTTCACGCGAGCCTCCTAGCTGGTATCGCTTTAACGATAGTTTACCAGAATATCGTCAGAGCGATACCAGTTATCTGGCGTATTCGACCGACGCCCTTACTCCACGATCTCCGGCAGAATGGATATCGCTTGATATTAGAGGCGCCTCCAATCAATGCGATTGAAGGCGCCTTCTCCGCGAGCATTGTTTTGATTGCGTTGGTCGTGCTCTGCGACCAAGATCTTCTCGGTAGGCTTTCTTTTGATTCCGTTGGTCGCGCCTTACGACCAAAATCAAAGTCAAGCATACAAATGAATGGGAAGAGCTGCAAGGCAAACCCAGAAGTCACACGGTCGGCTCGTCAGCCCTCGGGCTTTTGACCAAGCGCCTCCTCGAGCTCCAGAAAAAGCTCGTATATGCTGTCCAAAAACAAGAATTCGAGGCATTATGCCACCGCCGGTCCGGCTTTTTACCGTTCTGCAAGCTCGAAGATAAACGGAGCGTTTGATCTAACGAACTCGGTCAAAAAATCCAGATCGTCAGTAGAAAAACCTTCGACATTGAACCAATTAACCGCAGGCAAGAAGCATTCCGCATGGTCAGAGCCAAGGTCAACCGGACGCTCGACGGCTACGCGAACGGTCCCGTCATCCCTGGCATAAGCAGAGTTCATTACTCCGCCCCGCTGTCCTAGATAAACTCTCCCGTCTCAAGGTCAACGAAGTCCGCGAGCTTTATCTTTCCGGAGAAGCCACTCCCCCTGTACTTTCCTGCATAGGTCTCAGAGTCAAACTTGAACGAAATGTTATATAGCTTTCCGGTCTTTGTCTTCCTGATCAGCCCGTTTTCCAGCATGTAGCTCAGTACCCTCTTATGGCCTTCTCTATCGTTGCCGTTTAGGTAAAAGCAACAGACACCTTGTTTCGAGCCCGCCGCGATGAGCGTTTCGGGATTCGAGTATTTGGCCTCTACGACGACGCCATCAAGAACTGCGGTTCCGACAATGTCGTCCATGAGGGCGGTTTTGAATGGAGAGAAGAAGAGCATCCATTTGCCGCATTGGACGGGATCTATGTCGTGGATTCGTTCCTTATTGATAAACCAAATCCATGAGAACGATTTGGCCCTGGCAATCGAGCCGGATTCGTTAAGAAGCGTCTCGACAATCGGATGCTAAGGACATATTCCGAATACCCGATCGTTTGGCGTCACGTATATTGATTTCTTTTAAATTCGCTCACCATTCCAGCGCAGATCTTCTCAATACTATCGGGAAAGAGCGTGGATTCGGTTACGCCAAGATTGCCCAATTCGATAAGCAGGGATTGTTTCCTTTCAGATGGCACTACGCAACGACCGGCTATCACGGGACTGTCTTTGGGCATTGGGCTTATCAACTCATCAAATGACATATAAGGATCTTTACCACGAATGTCATTTGGGAAAAGAATATATTGCCCCGACTGAGCGACCTGTCTATCCAGATATCTGGTTCCATATACAAATAAGGTGTCTTCGCAGCATTGCTTAAGCCATTTTGCCTGATCAGTTGGTTTCGGGATATTTGAAAGCACTAAATCACGTTGATAATCAAAGTATGGTCTCGATATGGCAAGTGATACAAAATTAGATAGCGATTTAGAATTCATAAAGAGATGCCATGAATCCGCGATTGCCTGACAGATGGGGTATTCTCGCTGATCTCCTCCCGGTCGTCTAAAGATAAATACTTCACCCGCTTTATCCAGATTGCCGCAGGCGAAATAGAGGGCGGCAAGCGCGTTTGAAGTGACATCTAAAAGTCTGGTGGGAACCCCGTAGTGCTGGAGACAAGCTAAAAGATCAATCGGAAGCAAATCTCGTTTAAAAACATTTGGTAATATGCGGCAGGCAGTTTCAATAATATCTGCCTCGTGCGAAAGGGTGCCAATTTTAGGGGAAATGGTGTTCGATCCCGGTTTACGCCAATAGCTGTCTCTTCCGATTGACGGGACGAGATCAAACTTAGTAGATCCTTGTCCACGAAACACAAATGTAGACTCATATGTTCTGGCGTCACCACCTATTGTTGGTGAAAGACCGTTGATATATTTGATATACGAGGCCACATCTTTAGCCTCAACCGTTGTTTCATTAGACATATATCAATCCTTTAGTGGAACAAGAAGCACTAGAAACGGCAGCATTTGGATTTCAATTATCTTATCGCCCGAGCGGATGGAGCGTAAGGCTCAAAAGCGATAACAGATCGAGAAGGTTTCGCGCTAAACAAAGAAGGGCCGTCGCGGCGGTGGCCGATACGGCGCCAATCCTAAGAAATTGTATTTGTAAAAGGCTTAGGGTTTCTCTAATAGCTGCCTTCGCCTTTCCCTAGCCCCACTTAAACGGGTGTCTCAGCAGCGGTGCGTTCTACCTAGAAGCGCTATTCCCAGCAGGAAAAGGGCTACGGAGGTGGCGATCCAGTTGCTGTCGGCGGTTTTTGGGAGCACCGAGGATGTTGCGGCGGCTGAATTGGACTTTGAAGGCTTGAGCGCCGTGGTCTTGGTCACTGTTGTTTGCGTTACCGTCGACGTGGTCGTCTTGGGTATCACTACCGCGGGCTTCACCGCGGGATTTGCTGTGGGTCCCGTGGTGGGCTCTCCGGCGACGGGGCTAGCATCGGCGGAAGGCTTGCCCGCGCTATAGCCAGGCACCTCGCCCCCGCCGGTCTCCCCCGCCGGCGCCGTGGCGCTCTCGGGCTCGATCACCACATGTGTCGCCACGGCCCCAGAAGCATCCACCACGCCAACAGCACCAAAAGCCCCACTGGCAGGCGTCACAAACCGCGCGGACACAAGCGACCCGCCCGCGCACGCGACGCCGCCATCGGCACCGGTCGCATCGAGCCACGAGGCATCAACAGCAAGCCGACAGCCAGCCGCGCCGTCCCCGGCACCCGCGTCCTGCAGGTACACGCCGCAAGCGCTTACACCCGCCCCGGACCCAGCGGCCGCGGCAACGACGCGCCCACCACCACGAACAGCAAGACTGCCCGCGATCACGCCGGCCACAGCTTCGTCAACAACATCGGCCCCGTCCGCCCGGGCATCGACAGTGCACCCGTCAACGACAAGCGCCCCCGACACATGCATCCCGCACTGCGAGCCCGCTGCCGCCAGGGATCCGGTGCCGCGAAGCGTCAGGTTGCCCCACACCTCCATGCCGCACTGCGTGATGTCCGCATCGG
The DNA here is from genome assembly GCA_048205975.1 of Collinsella sp. Classification (GTDB taxonomy): domain Bacteria; phylum Actinomycetota; class Coriobacteriia; order Coriobacteriales; family Coriobacteriaceae; genus Collinsella. Next base: position 1,363 of record DBEWTI010000082.1, on the reverse strand, counting down.
GCGCATGCGACTCCGTCACGGAGTTCTGCCCGGCAAGCGTCAGCACCAGGTCGCCTTCGGCGCCGATGGCCTCGCCCGCGTAGCCGTTAAGCTCCAGGTGGTCGGCATCGGTCCAGGCCCAGCCGGGGCCCGACATGCCCGGCTCGTAGTACGTCGCGCCCGCGATGATGAGGCTCTCCGCGCCCGCGGCATAAGAAGGCCCGCCCAGCAAAACGCATAGGCAGGCCATGGCAACAATCGGAATGTAATGACGGCTGGTGTGGGACTTGGCAGCAAACATACCTGCTCCGATCTTCGCAGGAGCCAATAGAATGTGCACCAGAAAATGCCCTGGTAGCAGCAATTAATAGTTTAGCGAGATCAATGCGGGAGCAAAGAGAAATCGTGTGGGCAATGTCCACAATTAGGTGTAAATCGTTTTGCCAGTCGGTGAAAGGAGGGATCAACGGATTAGATATCCATCTTATTAAAGTCGATGGAATATCCCATGGACTTGAGTTCTTTCAAGAGGCCGAACTCCCAACTGTCTGTTCCGGTATAAACGACGCCCTGTAGATCGGAGGGAATCTCGATACCTTTGTCAACAAGAATTGCAACGTTTTCCCTGCCAAGCCGACCAATAAAGTATCCGGCTTCAAATACAACATTTTGTCTAGCCCTGGGCTTTTCCGACTGTTCTGCCTGGGCTCTTCCTTCGTCGTCCGCCGTAAAAAGGCATACCGCTCCTGCTGCATCGCCTTCAATTTCCAGCTTTTCGATGATTGTCTTGCCCTGATTTGACTGCTCGTTTAGGACAACCGCCGTCAGGCCCTGCCTTTCGATGATTCTCGCGACCCTTTCTCTAAGCTCTCCGTTGTGACCATGAACGATAAATACCTTCGAATAATCTCCAACATTTGCAGTCGATCCGGTTTCCCCTTCGTCTGAAAACTCATCAAGGTATGTCTCCAGCACAGCTTTTGCACTGCGCAGGCCGTCCGCACAGGCTTCAACGAAAGCCGAGTCGGGCGTACCGGAGGTGAAGAAAGACAACGAGTAGCTGATTTTGTTAAAGCTTTTAAATTCGTAGCTGTCTTTTCCAAATCGCCTAATTAAAAGCCTGTCCGCCCTTGTCTTCCATGCTTTAAAGTCAGGCGAACTAGAGCTGATGTATTTCTTTGAAAGTTCGTCTGCTGTTTCGCACAACTGCTGCAAAAATTCAAAATCAGACATTAAGCCTTCTTTCTATAACCAATAACGGAGCTAAGAAGCATCTTATTCCAATGAGCGGCCAAATCTCTTTACTGTTTCCTCGGTGCCCCTATCGGAGATGGACTTGCCCAGTGCGAACTCAATAGCGTCCAGCAAAGCCATGACGCGAGCT
>DBEWTI010000078.1:0-3513 GCA_048205975.1 Collinsella sp. | reverse complement strand
GACCCGCCGCGGTTTACGTTTTTGCCGGCTATCTACCAGGATGCCACGCATCGCAAGTGGGCCGTGCATCAGCGTGGTGCAGAGCCGAAGATTTTTGACTATGCGGACGTGTTGCAGTGCGAAGTGGCCGAGGCGGGCGATCCGGAGGCCGAAGAAGCGGTCTCTAAACAGGAATTTGCCCAGCGTATCCTGGCAAACCCTGCCAAGGCGGCGAAAATAAACGCTGCCAAGCGTAATATGTGTCTTGGTATGGGCGTTGTTGTGGCGGTTCAGACGGGAAAAGACGAGGTTTCCAAATTAGAGATTCCCGTTATGACCGACGAGGTCAAACGCGATTCAAGTCTATATAAGTCGTATCGGAATGTCGCCGAGAAGATCAAGGCCGAATTTGATGCCATGGGAGGGCTGGCCTAATTTTGGCGGCATACGTGTCTGAATGAGGAGTCTGTGCAATGGCAGGCGAATCTTATGCAATTCCCCCCAAAGATCGTGCTGTTGAGGGAATTCTTTGGTATATCCAGCACCATCAGCTTGCCGGCGGCGATCGCCTGCCGGCCGAGCGCGTGCTGTGCGAAGAGATTGGCGTTTCGCGTACGGCGTTGCGTGCCGGTATCACGCGGCTTATCTCGTGTGGAACGCTCGAGAGCCGTCGCGGATCGGGTACGTATGTGTGTCCTCCCAAGCCGTTGAACATCTTCCAGGAAACGTATAACTTTTCCGATGCTGTACGGACTGCCGGCCTGCACCCCTCTTCTCGTCTGGTTTCCACCGGGACCATCGAGGCGGATGAGGCGCTTGCCGACAAGCTTGGGGTGGCTGTAGGCGCTCCCTTGCTCCGCATGCAGCGCGTTCGACTTATTGAGGGCGAGCCGGCGTCAATCGAGACCGCTCACGTTAACCTGTCCCTGTGCCCATCGCTTCCCGAACACGATTTTGAGTGTGAGAGCCTTTACGATGTCTTGCTCAAAGAAGGTGGCGTGCGTGTTGAGCATGGACGTGAGCATATCTCCATCTCGCGTTTGAACGCCGAAGAGGCCGAGCTGCTCCAGCAAGAAGAGGGAACGCCGGTGTTCTATGAGAGCTCGATCGAATTTGATAAGGACATGCGTTTTGTGGAGCATTGCAAATCGGTGATTTTGCCCACAAAGTTCCGCTTTGCCGATAACGGCGAAGAGAACGGCATGAGGAGCGTGGCAGGTGAACAATGGCTGAAACAGTAGATGCCACCCCGGTTTATATGCGCATTCGACGCCGCATCGAGGAACGTATCGAGCGCAGTATATATCCCACGGGTTCCATGATTCCGTCCGAAAAAGACCTTGCCGAGGAATTTGGTACGACACGCTTGACCATCCGAAGCGCTGTCGATGAGCTGGTTCGGCGCGGGCAGATTCGCCGTGTTCGGGGAAAAGGTGCCTTTGTGGCGCAGAAAGTACCTGCTTTTTTTGAACGCACGGTCGGTTTCCGTGAATCGGTCCGTGCTTCGGGCGGCGAGCCGTCCGTCCGTATTCTCGCGCGTTCCAAGCGTTATGCGGGGCCATATTACGCCGACCTGTTCGGCATCGCCGAGGACGACCTGCTCTATTCCGTTCGACGCCTGAACTGCATAAACGGTAGCCCCGTATCGATTGAGACGGCGCTGATTCCCTGCCTGCTGTTCCCAACCATCGAAGATATTGACGTGTCGGTCTTCAGTTTGTACGAGACCTATGAGATGCTGGGCCGAAAGCCAGTCATGGCACAGGAAAAGCTCGATATCGAAGCGCTGGGCGCACGAGATGCCGGCCTCCTTGGACTGGAACAGGGCGATCTTGTTTTGCTTTTGGAATGCGTGAGCTATGACGCGAGCGGTCAGGCTATCGAGTATGTAAAGTCCTTCAATCGTGGCGATACGGGCGGCTACACCTATACGTACTAGCTGGTATTTTGTGAATAACGGCTGGGAAACTAACCAGTTTTGATCGTTGGGTCAGCTGTATATACAACCTTACAGGGCTCAAAATCGACCGTTCGCCGATGGGGATAAATTAATCGACAAAGAGATATCAAAAAGCCGTAACCTGTAACTGTGATTGGTATCAAATACTAATGATTTGTTACGAGGTGAGACGATGAAGATGCTCGATTACGTTCAGCTTGCCCATGTGCGTATGGGGGAGAACCTCGAGCGTTCGTCTGAGCTGGTAGCGCAGCTCGTTGATATTTTCCAGTCCGGTTCTTTTGACGCGCTGCGCATCGTTGCTTCGGGTTCGTCGCGCCATGCCGCCGATTGCGCCCGCGATTACCTGCAAGATGCCCTGCAAATGCAGGTATCCGTTGTGACGCCCGAGGCCTTCGTTGATTTTGAACACACCTATCCGCAGCATGCGCTCAACATTGCCGTTTCGCAGAGTGGCTATTCGACCAATACGATTGCGGCGCTCGATTACATGCGCGCACACGATATGGCTGCAGTTGCGCTCACGGCAAACGTCGAGGCACCCATCAAGGAACACGCTGACATCGTTCTTGACTACGGTGTGGGCGTCGAGTCGGTGGACTTTGTGACTCTGGGCGTCGAGGTGCTCGTTGAGTACCTGGTGCTCTTTGGTATTTACGGCGGTCAGGCGCGCGGAACGATTGACGCCAAGGGCGTTGCCCAGCGTCTTGACGACCTGCGCGAGGCCATCCAGGCCAATGCCGTGATGTGCAAGACCGCCGAGGCATATGTCCAAGACCACATGCTCGAGCTTTCTGAGCACACGCCCGCCATGGTCGTCGGCAACGGCCCCAACTATGGCGTTGCCGAAGAGGCGGCCCTCAAGCTGAGCGAGACCATCAAGATTCCTGCCATGCATCACGAAGGCGAGGAGTTCGTCCACGGGCCCGAGATGCAGATCGTTCCGGGCTATCTGGTGTTTATCGTCGACGATCCGCAGGGGTCGGAGCGTCTTGCGAATATCGCTGATGCGCTATCGAATGTTACGACAAAAACGGTGCTGCTCACGGCCCATCCCAGGGGTAGGGCTCACGAGGTTGCGGTGCCTCAGGTGGCTCCGCTGCTCAGCGCAATTCCCAATCTCGTGTTCTTCCAGACGATTGCGGCAATGATCGCCGAACGTCTGAAGTCATGGGACGTGCACCCGTATCTCGATGCCGTCTCCAAGCAAATGGAGGTCAAGGCAGAGGGCTACGAAGAGTCAGTCAATGCGCTTAAGGCCAAAGCGGCCGAGTGTTACGGAATGTAAGCGGGTTTGATGCCCGTTGGCATGGGGGATGTGGAAACAACCCCAGAAAGGAGAGACAAATGAAGGAAACCGAGAAGATCGAGATCATGCATTTCGACCAGGAGGGCTATCTCGAGGACGGCAAGGCGCTCTACGAGACCGGCAAGAAGATGACCGCGCTCGCCGACAAGGTCGCCGACGAGGGCTACGACGCCGTGTTCCTGATGGGCGTCGGCGGCACCTGGGACGAGCTCATGCAGCTCGAGTACCTCATGAACAAGTTCGGCGACCGCGACCTCGAGGTCTA
>DBEWTI010000076.1:0-25391 GCA_048205975.1 Collinsella sp. | reverse complement strand
CCATCTACTACGTTTAACCCCTTACCCCCAACCATGCTAAAAAACGCGAAAACAAAACCGCAGGTAGAATGCCTGCGGTTTTGTTCAAAACGAAGGCATGGTCAGGGGTATCGAGTCAAACGTAGTAGATGGGCCGATTTCGTGGTTGGCGCCGCCAAATGATCCCCCGGGGACGGAGGAAAACGGATCATTTTGGTCCCGCGAGGCTTGCGGAGGTACTCGTGCGGGGTCGCTCGAACAAAACTATGCCGGTTTACGGGGCTGAGTCACGAGTCCCCAACCATGCCGATATTCGTGAAAATAAAACCGCAGGTAGACGAGTCGTCATTTTGCAGAAAACGCGGGTATGGATGGGGGTCCTGAGTTTAGCCCCGGAAACCGGCATAGTTTTGAAATGGCATTAAATCGATGACAGCCATTTTGCTATGCCGGAGCGGTCGGTCGTCGGGCAACTACCCTCGCAGGTAGGCGATGGCGATTTGGGTGCGGTTGCGCAGGCCCATTTTGGCCAGGATCGAGCTGATGTGGTTGCGCACCGTGCCTTCTCCCATATAAGCCGTGGCGGCAATCTCCTTGTTATCGAGGCCGCGGGCGATGAGCTCGGCGACTTCGAACTCGCGGTCGGTCAGGCTGGCAAAGGCTGCGGGCCGGCGGGGCGTGTCCGTCTTGTCGCCCATCCCGTCAAAGTCAACATCTTCGATCGCCTTGCCCTCGAGCACGCGTTTGCCATCCATGACCTGCGCCAACGCTGGCGGAATGGCGGCGACATCGGTCTTGATCAGGTAACCGCGGGCGCCCAGCTTGAGCGCCGACACAATGTACTCGTCATCCGAGAATGTCGTCAGAAACACCACGCGTGCCGCGGGGTCGTGCTCAAGGATTTCGCGCGCCGCCGAAAGGCCGTCTCGCCCTGGCATCTGAATGTCGAGCAGCGCGATATCGGGTGCATGTTCGGCATAGAGCGAAACCGCGTCGTTGCCGTTGGCGCCGGTGCCCACCACCTCGATCTGCGGCTGGGCGCCCAGGATAATCTTGAGCGAATCGACCACCAAGCGGTCGTCGTCGACAACGATGAGCCTCATCGGCCCTCATCTCCTTGCTGCTTGGGAACGGTGGCAAACACGCGCCAGCCGCCGGCGCCGGCACGCGGGCCGGCGGTGAAGGTGCCGCCAAGCGCCTCGATGCGCTCGCGCATGGAGGCGAGCCCCATGCCCTCCGCGGCGCCGCGGCCGCTTGCTTGAACCCCACCCGCGCCATCGTCGGTAACAATGAGCTGGTAAAACGACGGATGTTCCATGCACCGTACGGTGACGGTCTGGGCGCAAGCGTGGCGCATGGTATTGGAGAGCGCCTCGCGCAGGACCGCTGCAAAGCAGTTGGCGACATTTGCGGGCGCATGCTCGGCCAAAACTTCAAGCTCAATCTGCGGGCCGCCGTCCGAGCGCGCGCCTTCAACAATGCGTTCGAGCTGCACGGAGAGGTTGGTCGCATTGTCGTTGAGCGCGTGGACGCTGGCGCGCACGAGCTGGAGCGCCTCGTCAACGGTGTATTTGACGTCGGCGAAATCGGCGGCAACGCCGGGCTCGTTGGCATGGACCACGCGCAGGGCTTCGGTTTGAAGCGAAGCGCGCGTGAGCTGGTGGCCCACGTTATCGTGGATCTCGCGCGCGATGCGGGCGCGTTCGGCGAGCGTCGCGAGCTCGACTTCGTAGTCCTGGCGGTCGGCGAGGTCGCGGTTGCGTGCCTCGAGTGCCAGGGCGCGTTCTTGCAGCTTGTCGCGGGTGCGACGCATGCGTTCCTGTTCGCGCTCCAGCTGCGCGGTGCGCAGCGACAGCAACGTGGCGGCGACCGAAAGGATGGCGGTTAGCAGCAGCGTTCGGGTGGTGAGCCCGCCGCCGCGAAGGTCCGCGACGAGCGCACAGGCAAAGACAGCGCCGACACCCAGCGCGATCCAGGCGTGCTCACGGCGCACGCGCCGCGCGATGTCATAGAGGGCGAGAGGTGCGAACGGCACAAACGGCGGCACGAAGACAGCCGCGATGACGTAGGCGTAGCTGCCGGTCTCGCTGGCGTGACGGGCGCGTTCTCCCTGCGCGACCTCGGCCAGCGCGGCGATGACAACGCCAAGGCAAAACGCCGCGACCAGGCGAGCATCCACAGCAAGGCCCGTGGCGGCTGCGATGCAGCACGCCAGCACGATCGATTTGTCGAATAGCCTGTTCATACGGGTATTGTACGCGATGCCGCGCACGGGGGAGGCGCCACTCAGGGCAAGCGTGACATACCTCCCACGCGGGGGGGCTTGGTCGCGTCAGCAGGCCACGCGACCAAGCCCCGCACTCGTGACAAAGCTCACTGGTGCGCGCCGCCAGCTCCTGCGATGATGCAGTCGTACCGGGCCGCAAGCAACAGAAGGGCCGCCTCATGACAGACATCGTCCACGTCGAAAACCTCGTCAAGCGCTATGACGATCTTATTGCGCTCGACCACTTTAACCTGAACATCGCCCCCGGCGAGATTTTTGGCCTGCTGGGCCCCAACGGCTCGGGCAAAACCACGTCCATCAACTGTATCCTGCAACTGCTCGCCTATGACAAGGGCACCATCGAGCTGTTCGGCGAGCGCATGACGCCCGCCCGCTACGACCTCAAGCGCCGCATCGGCGTGGTGCCGCAGCAGGTGGCGGTGTTCGACGAGCTCACCGTGCGCGAGAACATCGACTATTTCTGCAGTCTTTACGTCAACGACCGCAAGCGCCGCCGCGCGCTGGTGGACGAGGCGATCGACTTTGTCGGCCTGGGCGACTTTACCAAGTTCCGCCCCGGCAAGCTCTCGGGCGGCCTGGCGCGTCGTCTCAACATTGCCTGCGGCATCGCGCACAAGCCCGAGCTCATCTTTTTTGACGAACCCACGGTGGCGGTCGACCCGCAAAGCCGCAACGCCATCCTGGAGGGCATCTGCCGCCTGCGCGACGAGGGCGCCACGGTGGTGTATACCAGCCATTACATGGAGGAAGTCGAGCAGATCTGCAGCCGCATCATGATCATGGACGGTGGGCGCGTGCTGGCGCAGGGCACTAACGACGAGCTCAAGCGCATGATTCAGATGGGCGAGAAGATTGTAATCGAGGTCGGCGAGGTTCCGAGTGCGGCGCTCGGTGCCGTCGCAAGCCTGCCGCACGTTCTGGACCTTTCGGCAACGGCGGGACAGCTCACGTTTTCGTGCGAAGCGAGCCCGCACAACCTGACGGACATTCTCGATGCGCTGCGCTCGCATGACGTGCCGCTCGGCCGCATCTATTCCGAACCGCCGACCCTCAACGACGTGTTCCTCGAGATCACCGGCCGCGAGCTGCGCGACTAGGGGGCGGCCATGTTCAACACCCTCATCACCACGGTCAAGACGCTGCTGCGCCGGCCGAGCACGTGGGTCTGGGGCGCTCTCTTTCCTATCGCGCTTTCCACGATGTTCATGTTTATGTTTGCGAACCTCAGCTCCGACGGCACGGTCGACCCGGTGCCGGTCGCCGTCGTGGCGGACGAGGCCTGGGATGCCTCGACCTTTAAGGATGTGGCAGCTTCGCTTGCCAAGGCAGGCGACGATCAGCTGCTCGATGTGAGCGAGTACGAAGACTTGGCTGCCGCGCGCAAAGCGCTCAAGGCCGGCGAGGTCGCGGGCATCTATACGGTTGATGCCGCGGGCACGCCCAGACTCACGCTGCTATCGAGCTACGACAGCTCGCGCGCCTCGTCGGTGCTTACCGACCGCAGCATCCTGGAAACGGTGGCAAGTTCGTATACGCAAAATGCCGAGCTCATGGCACAGATTGCCCAGGACAACCCGGCGGCGCTTGCCGATCCGGAGGCGGTTGCGCGCGCCCTGTCGCTCGAGGGCGGAACCCGCCGCGTGAGCCTGACGCGCACCACGCCCGACGGCACGACCATTTACTACTATGCGCTCTTTGGCCTGGTCGCGATGATGTCTGCCGAGTTTGCCGCCTTGAGCGTCGTCGACTTGCAGCCCAATCTGTCGGTCCTTGGTGCCCGCCGCTGTGTGGGTGGCCTTTCCAAGACGGCGTCGCTGGCCGGAATTTTCGTGGGCTCGTGGCTGGTTTCTTTTGCCTCGATGACGGTTGCGATTGGCTATGTGCGCCTGGTCGTTGGCGTCGACTTCGGCGGGCGCGAGGGGCTTTGCCTGGTGGGCTGCGCTGCATCCGCGCTTGCTGCCACAGGCCTGGGGCTCTTTGTAGGCACGCTGCCCGTTAAGGGCGGCAAGGCGTCCAAGTCGGGCATCCTCACGGGCTTCGCCACCACGTGTGCCCTGTTCGCCGGCCTCTACGGTGAGCCGGCGATGGCGCTTGCCGACGACGTCGCCCGCGCCTGTCCGGCCGAGTGCTGGCTCAATCCCGTCAAGCTCATCTGCGACATGTTCAACCGCCTGTATTTCTTTGAGGACCTGGGTCCCTTCGCCGTTCGCGCGGGCGCGCTTGTTCTGATGGCCCTGGTGTTTGTCGCCGCAGCCACGCTGATCTTTGGAAGGAGCCGCTATGAGCACCTTTAAGACCGCGCTTCGCATGGCGCTGGCACACCCGTTCTACCTGCTTATCTACACGGTGTTTATCTCGCTCATGGGCGTGTTCATCGCGGCGTCGGTGAGCTGGAACTCGTCGCAGCTCACCGAATACAAGCCCTACGACACCAACGTGATCGTGGTCGATCGGGACAACAGCGACCTTTCGCGGGCGCTCACCAAGCACTTGGGGTCGCGCTTTGACCTGGTCACAGGCATCGGCGACGACACGTACGATCTTGCGGATGCGCTCTCCAAGAGCAACAGTGCCAAGGGCAGCGCCGACTGCGTGTTCTTTATCCCGGACGGGTTTGAGGACGACCTAATCGCGGCCGCCCGTGCGGGGGAGACCTTGCCCAAGCTCGACGTGACGTACGGTTCCGGCACCATGGCGGCGGCGCTTTCGTCTGCCGAGGCCTCGCGCTGGATTTCGCTCGCGGGCGCTGTGGCGGCACTTGAGCCCGCTGCCTCCGACGGCGACGTGGCCAAGGCTGCCGAGCATGCCGCCGCCAAGCGCGCCGAGGTTCAGATCGAGCAGGTCAAGGTCGACTCGACCGCCGCCGCCACACTCGAGTCGTATTTCAACTTTGGCGCGTACGCGATTATCTCGTCGGTCATCGTGTCGGTGGGCCTGGTGTTCTCGGGCATGAACGAACCCGAGCGCGTGCGCCGCATGGATGCCGGCCCGGTCTCCGAGCGTCAGCGCTCGCTCGCTGTGTTCGCGGCCGCCGCCGTGCTCACCGTCTGCATCTGGCTCGTGTCGAGCATGATGGGCGTCGTGGGATTTGCTGGCGCGGTTGCCGAGGTCGGCGTGGGCCGTGTGTGTCTGGCGCTGGCGGCGACATTTGCCCTGGCGTGCACGCCCCTGGCTGTTGGCTTTGCGCTGTCGAGCCTGGGCGCGCGCGAGGAGCTGCTCAACGGCGTGGGTAACCTGCTTGGCATGCTCATGACGTTTTTGGGCGGCGCCTGGATGCCACTGTCGCTCATGGGCTCGGCCGTGCAGACGGCAGCGCACTTTGTGCCGACATATTGGGTGAACGACGCGATCGGCAAGGCGCTCGCCTCGGACCTGACGTCTGCCGTGCTGGGCGACATCGCCTGCGACCTGGGCGTCACCGTGCTCTTTGCTGCGGCCATCACCGCCGTAGGCCTGGCTCTCACCCGCGCCAAATCCCACGCCTAGCCATCTAGTCATTGGGGACAGTCTTTGCCGATTCGCCGGCAGGGCTGGCAGGGACTGTCCCAATATGTCGGCACTTGGGGACCACTCATTGGGGACAGACTTAAATGAGTGAAATCGCTCATTTAAGTCTGTCCCCAATGAGTAGGTTGGAAAATAGTTCGCGCACGTCGCTTAAAAATAGTTCGCCCAGGTTTACTATTACCCTAGAAAAGTAGCAGAAGGCTAACAACGGGGGATAGCATGGCGACAAAGCGTGCCTACGTCCAGGTCAAAGGGCTCAAGAAACACTATGGCGACGGTGATGCGCGCCTGACGGTACTCGATGGCATCGACACGTCCATCAACCGCGGCGAGATCTGCGTCATGCTGGGGCCCTCGGGCTCGGGTAAGTCGACCTTTCTCAACCTGATCGGCGGCCTGGAGGATGCCGACGGCGGCTCCATCATGGTGGACGGCTGCGACCTCACGGTGCTCAAGCCTGCCGATCTGGGCGAATACCGACGCCGCGAGCTGGGCTTTGTCTTTCAGTTCTACAACCTGGTGCCCGACCTTACCATCAAGGAAAACATCGAGGTCACGGCGCACCTGTCCAAAAACCCGCTCAACATTGATGACCTGCTGCGCTCGCTGGGCCTCTATGAGCACCGTAACAAGTTTCCGCGCCAGGTTTCGGGCGGCCAGCAGCAGCGTTGCGCCATCGGCCGCGCGCTCGTCAAAAACCCGGGCCTGCTGCTGTGCGACGAGCCCACGGGCGCGCTTGACTACAAGACGTCCAAGGAAATCTTGCAGCTCATGGAGGATGTTAACCGCACCTACGGCTGCACCATCATCATTGTCACCCACAATGCCGCCATCGCGCGCATGGCTAACCGCGCGCTGCGCCTGCGTGACGGGCGCATCGTCGAGGATGAGCTCAACGAGTCGCCCGTCGCGGCCGCCGAGCTCGATTGGTAGGCGACGCCATGACACCTCTCGCAAAACGTCTCCCGCGCGAGCTGCGCCGCAATATCGGCAAGTACCTGGGCATCTTTTTGCTTATGTGCGGAAGCATCGCCCTCACGTCGGGCTTTTTGCTCGCGGCGCATTCCATCGGCTGCCTTATCGACGACATGCGCGATGCGTACACGATTGAGGACGGCCGCGTGACCACCTCCTTCGAGGCCACCAAAGATCAGCTCAAGGCAGCCGAAGACGCGGCTGAGGACGTCGGCGGCGTCACGCTCTACAAGAATTTCTCCATCGACGCCATCATCAAAAAGACCGCCGGCGACGACGGCACCAAGCGCACGCTGCGCACCTATGCGCACCGCACCAAGGTCGATATCGCGTCCTACTGTGAGGGCAGGCAGCCCAAGACGGACGATGAGGTGGCAATCGACCGTGTCTTCGCCACCAACAACGACCTCGCCGTGGGCGATGAGGTCGAGCTCGAGGGTCGTACCTACACCATCTGCGGCATCATGACCCAGCCCGATAGCCAGGCGCTGTTCCTCAACAATTCGGACTTCACGGTGAACACCATCACGTACGGCGTGGCCGAGGTCACCGACGCCGGCTTTACCGCGCTTGAGGACGCCGGCGGCGCGCCTGCCTACACCTACTCCTTTACCTTTACCGATCGCGACCTCCCCACTGCGGATCGCATCGATGCGGAGCAGGATATGGTCGAGGCGCTGACCGATGCCGATGCGCGCGTGGACGACCTGATCGATGTCGATTCCAATCAGGGCATTGGCTATGCGCGCGACGACGTGGACGGCGACTCCATGATGTGGATGACGTTGCTCAACATCATCATCGTGATCATGGCGTTCGTCTTTGTGGTGCTCACCGACGCCACCATCGAGGAGGAGAGCGCCATTATCGGCACGCTGCTCGCCAGCGGCTATCGCCGCCGCGAGATCGTGCTGCACTACCTGGCGCTTCCCGCCATCGTGGGCGTGGTCGCGGCGCTTTTGGGCACTGCGCTCGGCGTTGTGTTCTTTACCGAGCCCATGCGCGGTCTCTACTACGGCTCGTACAGCCTGCCGCCCTTCCAGGTGTACTGGAGCTGGGAAATCTTTGTGAAGTGCGCTGTGGTCCCCGCCGCCGCGCTCATCCTCATCACGCTGGTGGGTCTGCTCCGCAAAATGGGCAAGACGCCGCTGCAGTTCCTTCGTCACGAGGCGAGCGGCAAATCGGGCACCAAGCGTGGCCTGCAGCTGCCGGAGCGCATGGGCTTTGTCTCGCGCTTTCGCCTGCGCGTCTTCCTGCGCAACCTGGGCAACTTCGCCACGCTCTTCGTGGGCATTGCGTTTGCCTCGCTGCTGCTGCTCTTTGGCCTGGCGATCCTGCCCACGATGACGCACTATGCGGACAACCTGGAGACGAGCCTGGTCGCCGAGCATCAGTACACACTCAAGGCGCCGCTGGAGCTCGAGGGCACTGCCGAGAAGCGCGAGCAGTGGTCGGCACTCGAGCGCTTGCAGTCGGTTGACGGCGCGCTGCTTTCTGCCGCCCAGGATGCCGATGACGAGCTTGACGGCGCGGCCGATGCGGCGCAGACGGCAGCCGATGCCGCGACCGCATCTCCGTCTGCCGAGAGCCTGACCGCAGCGCAGGATGCGCTTGCCAAGGTCCAGGACAAGAAGGATGCGCTCTACGCGCGCCTTGACGATCTTGCCGATGCCCTCGGCTGCAACCGCGATGAGGCCATCGATCTGATCGACAAGGCCTCTAAGATCGACACTGACAACGACGATATCCACCCGGTCAATACGACCGACAACGGCGCGGGCGCAATCGCGCAGGCAGAGAAATATGCCGTTTACCAGCTGCAGTACGACCGTGGCGACGGAAATGGGCAGGAGACGATTTCCGTCTACGGCATCTCGCCCGATTCGCGCTACTGGAAAGGGCTGGATGTCGGCGATGGGCGCGTCGTCTTTGGCGGCGGCCTGCTCGACAAGTTTGGCTGGAGCGAGGGCCAGAAGGTCACACTCAGCGACAAGTACGAGGGTGAGCATTATTCCCTTGAGTACGCGGGTAAGGACTGCGTCTGGGGTTCAAAGTCGGACATGAATATCTATATGAGCATCGACGACTTTAACGAGCTGTTCGGCAACGACGCCGCCTACTTTAACGGCTATGTGAGCAACGAGAAGCTCGACCTCGACGCGCGCTACTTTGCCGGTGACACTACGCCCGACGACATGCGCGCCGTGGGCGACCAGTTCATCGGCATGATGAGCAAAATGATCGGCATGATGATTGGGCTCGCGGTGTTTATCTTCCTGCTGTTTATGTACCTGCTGACCAAAGCGGTGATCGACCACAGCGCCCGTTCGATCAGCTACATGAAAGTCTTTGGCTATCGCGATAGCGAGATCTCGCATCTGTACATCCGCTCGATCACGCTGTGCGTGGCGGTGTCACTCGTGCTGAGCCTGCCGGTCATTATTGGCTCGCTCACGGCCATCTTCCGCTCGATGCTGCTCGCCTACAACGGCAATATCGAGATTTACGTGCCCGCTTGGTCCATGGCTGCATGCGTCGGCATCGGCTTTGCGACCTACCTGGTCGTGGCGCTGCTACACACGCGCTCTATCAAGCGCGTGAGCTTGGCCGAAGCCCTCAAGGTGCAGGAGTAGCAATTGGGGACGTTCTTAAACGACTAGTCGTTGGGGACAGTCTTTGCCGATTCGCCGGCTCGCCGGCCGGACTGGCAAGGACTGTCCCTGGCGGCACTCATTTGAACTGCATCCCATTTCTTGGACTTTGAAATTAAGGTTCGAGAAAAGGGAGGCATCGGAAATGCCCCGCAGGAAGAAGGCAAGATACGGTCGCGAGATGAGGGCACGCGCCGCCGACCTGTTCGAGGCCGGCCTCGGCTTCGAACTCGCGGCCAAGAAGCTCGACGTTCCCGCCCCGGCGGTGAGAAAATGGCTCTACGCGTACCGGGCAACCGGGAGGAAGGGGCTGATCGGGATGGGCGAGAGCCGCAGGACCTACGACATGGAGACCAAGCTCGCCGTCGCGAGGGCCGTCGTGGACGAGGGGATGCCGCGGTCGGAGGCGATGGCCCGCTTCGGCATCGCCGCCGCCACATCGCTCGACCGCTGGTGCAGGCTGTACCGCGAGGGCGGGCCGGAGGCGCTCGAGCCGGGACGCCGCGGCAGGCCGGAGGGCCCCGGGGGGCGGACGCGCGAGCGGGAGCTCGAGGAGCGCGTGCGCAAACTCGAGGCCCAGGTGGCGTATCTAAAAAAAATCGATAGCCCTGAAAGCGGAGAAGAGCTCTCAAACTGGGAGAAAGCCCAGGTCGTAGCCTCCCTTTCAGGGCACCACCGCCTATGCGACCTGCTCGCGGCCGCGCGGCTCGCGCCGTCGAGCTACCACTATGCCGTGGCGCACCCGCCGAGAGCGACCCGGCCAGAGCTCCGGGAGGCCGTGCGCGAGATCTTCTCGAGGACGGCGAACGGGTGCGGCCACCGCCAGATAGCGATGTGCCTGAGGGCCGAGCTGGGCGCGAGGATAGCGGACAAGACGGTCCTCAAGATGATGCGGGAGCTCGGCATCCGCTGCGGCATCCGCCGGGAGACCGACTACCATCGCTACAACTCCTACCGCGGCCCGGTCGGCGAGAGGTTCGACAACCTGATAGCGCGTGACTTTCGCGCGGGCGCCCCGTGGGAGAAGCTCGGGACCGACGTCACGGAATTCAGGCAGCCCTGGGGCAAGGCGTACTTCGCCCCGGTCTACGACTTCTGCACGAAGGAGATCGTCTCCTGGTTGTTAGCACTACTGTAAAAACAACCAATTTCGCCATCGCACTTTAGCCGATTCCGCCAACGCAATTTCCCCAATCGCGCCAACGTATTTTCACCATTTCCACCAACGCCGGGGCTTACGCTTCGACCGACAAGCGAACGATGCTTTCGGGAGGAGCGGCCGTGGCGGAGAAGAACCTGATCGGAGAGTTGGACATGTACAGGGAAGCGGGCATAAAGCCCAACTTCAGCGACATAGCGAAGCGCTACGGCAAGGACAGGCACACCGTGGCGGCGTACTGGAGGGCCGAGGGCGGCCGGCCCCGCGACGGGCGCGCCGACAGGGCGGCTCCTTCGACGCGCACATCGAGGAGGTGGCCGCCAAGGCGCAGCTGCCGGGGGTCACCAAGAAGGGCATCCACGAGTGGCTGCTGCACAGGTATCCCGGCGAGAATCTGGCCGGCTACAACGCCTTCACCCAGTTCATGCGCAAGAACGGCATCGCCGTCGGGGCCTCCGTCGGCCCGGAACCGCATCCGCGCTTCGAGACGCCGCCCGGGCTGCAGCTGCAGTTCGACTGGAAGGAGTCGGTCAGGATGGCGAACCGCGACGGCGAGCTGTTCGAGTTCAACGTGTTCGCGGCGACGCTGGGCCATTCCCGCAGGCACATATTCATCCGGTCGGGGACCAGGACGACCGACGACCTGGTCAGATGCATGTACGCCACGATCGCGAGGCTCGGCGGCGTGCCCCGCGAGTGGGTCACGGACAACATGTCCGCCCTGGTGACGGTCAAGGGCGGCAGGCGCCTCAAGGTCCAGCGCGCATACGAGTTCGCCAAGTCCGCCGGCTTCGAGCTGAAGCTGTGCCGACCGCGCAGCCCCCAGACCAAGGGCAAGGTCGAGTCGTCGAACCGCTTCCTGTCGCGGCTCGCGGCCTACCAGGGCGACTTTGACGGCTGGGACGACATCGACGAGATCATCGCGCGGATCGAGGACGCCAGCAACTCCGAGCCCAACGAGACCACGGGGCTGCCGCCCTCCGCGCTGTTCATGGAGGAGAAGGACGCGCTGCTGCCCGTCGGCAACCTTCGCGCCCTCGAGGAGGCGATGGGCGACGTGGCGCGTGTGGCCAGGGTGCCGGCCACGATGCTGGTCAGCGCGCACGGCGAGCCCATGTCGGTGCCCAAACGCTGCATCGGCAGGCCCGCCCGCATCGTCTGCATGCCCGGCGGCGCGATGGACTGCTACGTCGGCGGCGAGCTGGTGGCGACGCACGTGGCGGGCGGGCCGGCCTACGACCCGGCGCACTACGCCGAGGCCATGGCCGGGAAGCGCTGGTTCGGCGACGCCGCCGGCGACATCGAGGCGGCCGCCGCCGCCAACCTCGGGCTGCTCGACTCGATAGGGAGCTCGCTGTGAGCGCCGCCGTGCAGGCCAGCCCGCTCAACCGCCTGGCGGCCAATCTCGAGGAGCTGGGGCTCGAGGGCATGGCGTCGTCGGTGCCCGAGTACGTCAGGCTCGTCGCCGACGGGAGGAAGAGCCTGGTCGACGCCATGCTCGAGCTCACCGACGCCCAGATAGCCCTCAAGCGGCGCGCCGACGACGAGCGCCGCACGAGGATGGCCAACTTCCCCTACATAAAGACGCTGGCCGACTTCGACTGGAGTTTCCAGCCGAGCGTGCCCCGCGGGCTGGTCGAGCAGCTGGCCACGCTCGAGTTCGTCGACCGCGGCGACAACGTCGTGCTCGTCGGCAGCCCGGGCGTCGGCAAGACCCACCTGTCGATAGCCATAGGCCACGAGGCGGTGATGGCCCGCAAGCAGGTGTACTTCGCCGACTGCTCGAGGCTGGTCGAGGACCTAAAGCACGCCTCGGCGAAGGAGGCGCTGGCGCGCAGGATGCGGTTCTACGAGCACTGCAGCCTGCTGATAATAGACGAGCTGGGCTACCTCGATATCGGGAAGGAGGGCGCCGACCTGCTGTTCCAGCTGGTGAACAGGCGCTACGCGCTCAAGCGGTCGACGATCGTCACGACCAACGTGCCGGTCGGCAGGTGGGGCGACGTGTTCGGCAGCAACGTCACGGCCTCGGCGGTTGCCGACAGGCTGTGCCACCACTGCGCGATGATCAAGATAACGGGCCGGTCGTACCGTCTGAAGGACGTGTCCATCGGCGGTGAGGACGGGAAGGAGGAGGGCGCCTAGGCGCCGAAAGCGGCACATCCGCGTTGACGAATCCGGCGTATCCGCGTTGGCGCGATTGGCGAAAATGCATTGGTGAAAATGGTGAAAATTATATTGACGCTAACACTGGTCGGTGTCGACGAGCCCGGACATGGCCCAGCAGGAGGAGGTGCTCAGGCGCCTGTTCGCGAGGATGCCGGCCGGGGCCTCGCCGATCGTCCACAGCGACATGGGCTGGCAGTACCAGCACCCTAGGTGGACCGGCGAGCTCAGGAGGCACGGCGCCAGGCAGAGCATGTCGAGAAAGGGCAACTGCCTGGACAACGGGGCGACGGAGCAGGTGTTCGGGCATCTCAAGGACGAGTTCTTCAGGGGCGTCGAGTGGGCCGACTTCGAGTCCTTCAAGAGGGACCTCGACGCCTACGTCGTGCATTGGAACACGAGGCGTCGCCAGGTGGCGCTCGGCGGCCTCACCCCGGTGGAGTTTCGGAAACGGCTATTGAAAGCGTCCTAGTGTTCGCTTCTAATAAAGAAGGCCAAGATTCGGGACGCAGTTCAATTTAAGTCTGTCCCCAATGAGTGGCCGTGCTTGACTTTAACCCCACTTCACCGGGTACCATCCTCTATGTCTGTAACGCCATATAGACCGAGGGGATAGATCTATGACCGCAACCGCACCCGCAGCACCGGCAAAGGTGTACTTCACCAACCTGCGCACGCATGCTCGCGAGAGCCAGCTCGACAAACTCAAACGCCTCATTCGCCGCGCCGGCATTGAGCAGATCGACTTTCAGAACAAGTTCGTCGCCATCAAGATTCACTTTGGCGAGTTGGGCAACCTGAGCTTTTTGCGCCCTAACTACGCCCGCGCCGTCGCAGACGTCGTGAAGGAGCTGGGCGGCAAGCCCTTCCTTACCGACTGCAATACGCTCTATGTCGGTAGCCGCAAAAACGCGCTCGAGCACATCGATACTGCCTACCAGAACGGTTTTACCCCGTATGCCACGGGTTGTCAGATCATCATCGCCGACGGCCTCAAGGGTACCGACGAGGCGCTCGTCCCGGTCGAGGGTGGCGAGTACGTGCGCGAGGCCAAGATCGGTCAGGCGCTCATGGATGCCGATATCGTGATCAGCCTCACCCACTTTAAGGGCCATGAGCAGGCCGGCTTTGGCGGCGCCATGAAGAACCTGGGTATGGGAGGCGGCAGCCGTGCCGGCAAGATGGAGCAGCATGCCGCCGGCAAGCCGAATGTCGCGACCGAGCACTGCGTTGGCTGCCGTGCCTGCGAAAAGATCTGCGCGCACAACGCTATCTCGTTCGACGGCACCCGCGAGCGCGAGCTTGCCAGCGGCGCTACTCGCACAGTGCACGTGGCCGCTATCGACCACGATCGCTGCGTGGGCTGCGGACGCTGCATTGCGGCATGCAACCAGGACTGCATCAAGCCCGGCTATGACGCCGCGGCCGACGTGCTCAACTGCAAGATCGCCGAGTACACCAAGGCCGTCGTCGACGGCCGCCCGAGCTTCCATATCTCGCTTGCCATGGATATCAGCCCCAACTGCGATTGCCATCCCGAAAACGATACGCCTATCGTCAACGATATCGGCATGTTCGCGAGCTTCGACCCGGTCGCCATCGACCAGGCCTGCGCCGATGCCGTCATGGCGTCCGAGCCGCTGCCCAACACCGAGCTCACCGACAGCGCGGCCAAGATGGAGCATAACCACGAGCATCTGGAAGGCGAGCAGGCGCACGACCCCTTCTGCATTACGCATCCCGACACCGACTGGCGCGTGTGCATCGCGCATGCCGAGAAGATCGGCTTGGGCACGAGCGAGTACGAGCTCATCGAGGTCAAGTAGCGTCTAGCTATTGGACAAATCAAGCGCTTTTGTAGCGCAGCGTTAGCAAAAGCCGCCCGTGAGCACAGTGCCCACGGGCGGCTTTTCGGAAGTGCTAGGGGGTCAGATAGACCAGTAAACCGTACTATTTGCCTAAAAATTCTCGTCGAGGAAGTTGTCGACCGTGTTCCAGTAAAGCTCTGGGTCAACTTGCGCACTCTTGGCGTGGGTGGCGCCGTGGATGGTGAGCTTTTGCTTGACCTTGCTGGCGCACGCGTCGTAGTTTTGGTCGAGCATGTCGTACGGCACAAAGGTGTCCTGGTCGCCGTGGATAAACAGCATGGGAATCGTCGCGTGTTTGAGTTGCTCCACACTGCTCGCCTTATGAAAGTCGTAGCCCGCGCGCACGTTACACACCAAGTTTGCTACATCGAGCAAGGGAAAGCTGGGCAGGCCGAACACGTCCTTGAGCTGCAGGGAAAACTCGTCCCAAACGCTTGTATAGCCGCAGTCCTCGATAATGCATTTCACATTTGCGGGCAGAGATTCCCCCGCTACATTCATGGCGGTCGCCGCGCCCATCGACTCGCCAAAGACCAGGATGCGCGCCTTGGGATCGGCCGCAACGATCCGCCCGATCCACGCGACGACATCGAGTCGCTCGGGCCAGCCCATGCCGATGTAGTCACCGCCGGAACGCTCGTGGGCGCGGGCGGCAGGTGCGAGCACGTTCATGCCGCGGTCGTGGAATCGCTTGACGTATCGGGCCATACCGATGGGCTCGTTGGTATATCCATGCAGGCAGACGGCGTAGTCGTGCGTGCTCTCCGACGCAGCAAAATACCAGGCGGCAAGCTCGGTCCCGTCGTCCGCGGTGAGGCTGCTGCTCTCGCGGTTTTCCTTAAACCACGCCCGTGCCTCGCCCTCCTCGGCGTCAATCTGCTCGCCCTTTTCGGCGTCCTTGCCGTCCTGCATCATCTTCATGGTGTAGGGCGCTTGGGGATTCAGGGCAAAGTCGAACAGAAAGTTGCCGGCAAAACCGAGCAGCGCGACAACGAGCACCAGCGCAACGATGCCGGCTATCTTGAGCTTTCGATGGGAACGTGCGTTTTGAGACATAAGAAGCTTTCCTATAAGATGTTAATACATCAACATTTAATGCAAGCGCATTATGGACGTTCACCGTTGATGCGTCAACAGGCAAAGAATGGGTAAACAAAGGGTCACGTATGGTGCAAATTTCGCACGCACCCAGACGCTTTGATATAGTGTTGAGAACTCTTTACGTTGGAGGATGTAACCGGCATGTCCGATTCGAGCGACAGTTCCAAGCCGCGACCTAAGGCCGCGGCCGTTCCGCAGTACACGGTGGGCGAGGAGATCATGAACTCCGTCACCCATGGTGTCGGCTGCCTGCTGGGCATCGCGGGCCTCGTACTTCTGATCGTATTCGCTGCCCTGCGCGGCGGCGGCCCGGCCCACATGGCCGCGGCGATCGTCTACGGCGTCAGCATCATCCTCGAATACCTGGCCTCCACGCTCTATCACGCGATTCAGCCCGCGGGCGCCAAGCGCGTGTTCCGCATCATCGACCACAGCTGCATCTACCTGCTCATTGCCGGTAGCTATACGCCGTTTTGCCTCATCACGCTGGCAAACGATGGCGGCGCCGTGCTGTTCTTTGCTGTGTGGGCCATCGCCATCATTGGCATCGCGCTCGAGTGCTTTTTGCGCGAGCGCCAGCCGCATTGGGTGAGCGGCCTGGTCTATCTGCTGATGGGCTGGCTCGTCGTCTTTAAGCTGCCTGCGCTCGTGGCGCTGCTGAATCCCGTCGCGTTGGCGCTGCTCGCCGTCGGCGGCGTGTGCTACACCGTGGGCGTGCCGTTCTACATCGCCAAAAACGTGCGCTACCTGCACAGCGTGTTTCACCTGTGGGTGCTCGCCGGTAGCATCTTCCAGTTCATGGCGGTGATTCTCTTCGTAATCTAACGACCGAGCTTGTGCCCGCGGATCCGCCCAGGTGGCCGTCGGGCGCAACCGTCTTATCCGCCAACTACGTCTCCTGCCAACGTCCCGAATCTTGGAGGTTCGAGAAACTCCCGATGGACATAACCATCTCCCTTATCACCACACTCGTTTTGACCCTCATCAACGGCTACTTCTCTATGTCCGAGATGGCCCTCACCACGGCCAAGCGTGCCGTGCTGGAGCACGAGGCCGAGGAGGGCGACAAGCGTGCCGAGCGCGCCATTAAGCTCGCCGCCGACTCCGACCAGCTGCTGGCCACCATTCAGGTCGCCATCACGCTCGTGGGCTTCGCCTCGTCTGCCGTCGCCTCGACGAGCCTGTCCGACCCGCTCGCCACGTGGCTCATGAGCTTTGGCATCGCGCCGCTCTCCGTCATCGCGCGCGGGCTGGCACCGGTCATCATTACCGTCGCCGTCGCCTTCGTGTCCATCGTGATTGGCGAGCTCGTGCCCAAGCGTATCGGCCTGGCCAACGCCGAGGGCGTGTCCAAGCAGGTCGTGGGGCCGCTTTCCGTGTTCCAGAAGATCGCCCGCCCGCTCGTGTGGCTGACCGGCGCTTGCTCCGACGGCCTGGCCCGCATTCTGCGCATCAAGAGCGCCGACGACCGTCAGAACGTCTCGGAGGAAGAGATCAAGTACATGGTCTCGGAGCAGGACGACCTGCTCGACGAGGAAAAGCGTATGATCCACGAGATCTTTGACCTGGGCGACACCGTTGCCCGCGAGGTCATGGTGCCGCGCGTGGACACCACCATGTGCGAGGACGACGAGACAGTCGCCGACGTGTTGTCCACCATGCGCCAGACCGGCTTCAGCCGCATCCCCGTCTATCACGAGGACCCCGACAACGTCGCGGGCATCGCGCACATCAAGGACCTGATTCAGCCCGCGCTCGACGGCAAGGGCGACCAGCCCATCGCCGGCTTTTTGCGCGACGCCACCTTTGTGCCCGACACCAAGGACATCCTGCCGCTGCTGTCCGAGATGCAGACCTCGCACGACCAGATCGTGGTGGTCGTGGACGAGTACGGCGGCACGGCCGGCATCATCACCATCGAGGACATCGTCGAGGAGATCGTCGGCGAGATCGAGGACGAGTTCGACCCCGACAACAAGTATCTCACGCGCCTTTCGCGCCGCGAGTGGCTCGTTGATGGGCGTTTTTCGTGCGATGACGCGATTGAGCTTGGTTGGCCGCTCGAGGAAAGCGATGATTATGAGACCATCGCCGGCTGGATTTTGGAGCTTTGCGACTCGGTGCCCGACATCGGAGAGGTGTTTGAGGTCGCGGGGTACAAGTTTAAAGTGCAGTCGATGCGTGGCCAGCGCATCTCGCTCATTCGCGTGATCGCTCCGGCCGAAACCGATAAGAAGGATTCCGAGTCTTCGGTAGACGAGCCGACGACGTCGGGTGCGGGTTCCGCGAATCCGCACGACGGCGACGAGTAGGACAAGGAAGAGTAGGGGAGAGTTATGGCAGGCCTGTTCAACATCCTTAAGGTCACCGTCAGTGAGGACAAGATCTGCGCGCATGTGCTGGTGAACCCCGGCATGCCGCTCATGACCTCGGAGGACATCGAGGCCACGGCGCGCGTGTACTACCTGGTGCCCGCGATTGCCAAGCACCTGTGCCTGGGCGATTCCGGCCGCGAGTTCCAGGACTGCATGGGTCAGACCGAGCTCTGCCACCTGCTGGAGCACGTGACGGTCGAGCTCATGAACGAGACCGGTCTTGCCGGCAGCATTTCGTGCGGCCGCACGCGCGTAAGCGAGCACGACGAGCGCGTCTTTGAGATTGAGCTTTCGTGCCCCGACGATGCGCTGGCAATCGGTGCGTTGTCTTCGGCCACCTTTATGATGGACTGGGCTTACCTGCACGCCGACCAGCCGGCTCCCGACGTGGAGGGCACGGTCGCTGGCCTGCGCAACCTGGTGCTGGGCATGCGCGCCGAGGCCGAGGGCAAGGATCCTCACGAGGCCGTCGCCACTGCGAACGGCGAAGATGCTGCCGAGGACGAGGGCGCTGACGAGGGCGATGTGCCGGTCGACGCCGAGTCCGTTGCCGATGCGACCGCCGAGCCCGTTCCCACCGAGCCCCAGGGCGTCCCCAACTTTGACGACGAGCCTCAGGTGG
Organism: Collinsella sp.; assembly: GCA_048205975.1. Classification (GTDB taxonomy): domain Bacteria; phylum Actinomycetota; class Coriobacteriia; order Coriobacteriales; family Coriobacteriaceae; genus Collinsella. Next base: position 6,701 of record DBEWTI010000076.1, on the reverse strand, counting down.
CGATTGATACCGAGGGCGCGGTTGCCGAGAACCATGAGGCCTCCGCTGCCGTCTTTGGCGGTGCGGCGACGGTTCCGGCAGGACCTGCGCATGAGGGCGGCCTGCCGCTCGTGGACGGCGCCGGCGAGGACCCGGGTGCCACGGTGGCCATGCCGGCTGTGCCTCAGGAGTAGGCCTACGCGTTTATCACCGTCACGTACCTGCGCCTTTGCCGTACGCAGATGAGCGGAGCGGCAAATGATGCGCTGTGGGTATAATGGACAGCATTCAAACGGTGGGCACCGACGTGCCCGCAGGAGAGGAATGATCATGGGTAAGACTTTCAGCTTTGTCTCCGGCGCACTTTTTGGTGCTGCTGCTGGCGCTATTATCGGTGTTGCTCTGGCCCCGCGCTCGGGCGCCGAGACCCGCGCCATGGCTGCCGATATCGCCAACGACGCCTGGGACAATATGCGCGACACCTACGAGCACAGCGCCGAGGAGGCCCGTGCCGCGGTGAATGACTTTGGCCCGATGGTCGACGCCAAGACTGACGACCTGCGCGCCAAGGTCGACCTGGCCCGCGAGCGCATGGACCAGCTGCGCGAGCAGCTCAACGACGCCATTTCGGGCGGCAACGTGACGCCTGCCGCCGACGTCGTGGTCGAGAACGCCGTCGAGGCCGATACCGAGGCTGCGGAGCCCTCGACCGAGGCATAATGCGCGCCGGGGATTTTGTCGGCGCCAAGATCTATCGCAAGCCTACCGAGGACAAGCGCACCAAAAAGGACGGCACGCCGCGCAGCCCAAAAAAGCTCGGAAAGATTCACTTTCCGGTCTTTACCCCGGGCGGTACGCGCGTGGTCGGCTTTATGGTCCGCCAGTCCGATATCGCGGGCATGATCGAGCGTCCCGACCGATTCGTAGCGCTCGACGCCATTGGTGTCTACGAGGGCGCCATTGCGGTCGATGACGTCAAGGACACGTACGATGCCGCCGCCGCCAAGCGCCTCGACATCAACCTGGACGATTGCATCATCTGGGTCGGTATGGACGTGCGCACGGAATCGGGCGACGTCGTGGGCTATTGCTCGGACGTTGAGTTCAAGCCACGCTCGGGCATCGTGCAGGCATTCTATGTGACCGCCGGTGCCGCTTCGAGCGTTTTGGTTGGTGACACGCAGGTGCCGCCGACGATGCTACGCGGCTACGAGAACGGCGCGATGGTCGTCTCGGACGAGGTCAAGTCGCTCGGGTATTCGGGCGGTGCGGCTGCCAAGGCCGCCGAGGCCAGCGTCGTGGTGGGCGATAAGGTCAAGAAGGGCGCCAAGGTGCTCGATGACAAGGGATCGGTCGCCGTGGACAAGGGCAGCCGCGCACTGGGCAAGCAGCTCGGCAAGACGCGCGGTATGTTCAAGGCCTTTAAGGACGAATATCAAAAGGCGAGCGGAGGCTCGTCAAAAGCTACAAAATAGCGACGTACCAAATGATGGGAGGCAAGCCGGAGACCTGTTGCTCCGGCTTGCTGTGTTTATGGGGGAGGGCACATGCGCCAAAACGGATCCAACTTAAACGGGCGTTCGGGTGCGCGTCCGACGGCGCGCCGCGATCTGGGGCAGCTGCCCAGCGGTCAGCGCCGCCGTCGCCGTAAGCCCGGCGCGATGTACCTCAACCATAGCCGCGGGTTTAGCGACCGCAGCGCGCGCATCGGCAACGGGCGCTCGCCGCGCCGACCGTCCCGTCTGCCCTATGCGCTCATTGCCGTGGGCTGTGCGCTCGTGCTGTTTATCGCTGCCGTCGTGGGCTACGTCAACCGCAGCGTGGACGTGGAGCTCAACGGCCAAAAGACCGCGGTGCGCGTGGGCTCTACGTTGCAGAATCTCATCGACGACCAGGAGTTGACTGACGCCTACGGCGCAGGCGACCTGCTGGCCGTCGATGACAGCGTGCTTAAGCGCCATGGCGGCGAAAAGCTGTCGGTTAAGGTGGACGGCAAGCGCATAAAACAGGGCAAATGGGATAGCCGCGAACTTGAGGGCGGCGAGAAGGTGACGGTCAAGGATGGCCGTAACACCTACGAGAAGCATGAGGTTCAGGCTACGGTTATCGAGCCCAAGCTCAAGGTCGAGGGCACGGGCGCTATCGAGTATGTGCAGACGTGGGGCGTTCAGGGCCGCTCCGAGGTGTGGGTTGGTGAGCAGTCGGGCAAGACGCAGGACCGCGGCGAGGTTGTGCCCGCCACCGATTGCGTCGTTGCGTGCGCCAGCGTGGCGCCCAAGGGCAACGAAAAGTACGTGGCGCTGACGTTTGACGAGGGCCCGAGCGGTGCGACCAAGCAGATTTTGCAGGTGCTCAAGGAGAAGGGCGTCACCGCGACGTTCTTCCTTTCGGGCGATGCGGCCGAGGCCTCGCCTGCCACGGCCAAGGCGATTGTCGATGCCGGGTGCGAAATCGGATCCAACAGCTACAGCGACGATTCGCTCAAGGGCCAGGACCGTGAGGCGGTACGCGAGCAGATCACGAAAGGCACCGATGCGATTAAGTCGGCGACCGGCGTGAAGACGATGCTGCTGCGTGCTCCCTACGCTGCCTTTGACGAGCAAAACTGGATTGATGCGATGGACCTGGTCTCCGCCGTGGTCTCGTGGAATATTGACTCGGGCGACTGGCTGCTCAACGGTGCCGACGAGCAGGTCTCGACGGTGCTCGATTCGGTGACGCCGGGCAATATCGTGCTGCTCACCGATAGGGACGAATGCGCCGAGCAGACGCTCGAGGCGCTGCCGCAGATTATCGACGGCCTTGTCGCCGACGGCTACAAGATCGTGACACTCAGCGACCTGGTCAAGACGGACACGGCATTGAGCAAAAAGCTCACCTCGCTCACCAAGGTTTCCATGCCCAAAAACGCCGTGTTCCCCCAACTCCCCGAGGACGACGACACCGCAGAGTAGCCATGTAAGAACGTCCCCAATGACTATGTCACGGATACGTCAGTGTTTGGTATGCCTGCAATGTGCAGCGCATAAATTCGGTGCCGCAGCGCGATGCTGATGCTATAGTTACTGCGGTTAATGAGGGTCAAGAGAAAGGTTACAGGTGAAATCCAAACCTCGACCATACAGTCGATGACCCCATGCAGGTGCTTTCTGCGCGTGCACGGGGTGTGAGCGCCGAGCGGCGTGCCGCCCGCGCATGCGTATATATGTCTAAAAGTCCACGAATTGCGTGCCGGCATGGTCACGCGGTCCGCAGGAATAATGATGGGGAGCACCATTGAATTATCTGAGTGAGATGCTCAAATTGCCGGTCTTGGACGTCGACGGCGAAAAGCTCGGCGTTGTGAACGATTTTGGCATTGCAACCGGCGAAGTTTTTCCGCACGTGACGTCGCTCGCGTTCCGTGGTCCCGGCAAGACGCCGTTTATGATCAGCTGGCGCAAATGGGTCGACCGTATCGACGAGACGGGTGTACACCTTAAGACGTCGGCCACCGAAATCCGTTTTTCGTACCTGCAGCCGACCGAGCTCCTGCTGGCGCGCGACGTGCTCAACAAGCAGATCGTCGACACGCAGGGCATGAAGGTCGTGCGCGTCAACGACATCAAGTTTTCCATGTCGGGCGAAAACCAGCTGCGCCTGCTGGGCGCCGAGGTCGGTGCCCGCGGTCTGCTGCGCGCCATCAGCCCCGCGCTCGAGCACGTCGTCGAGGGCTTTATGAAGCACCTGGGCAAGCCGCTCAGCGAGGACATCATCGCTTGGTCCTACATGGACCTGCTCGACCGCTCGACTAAAAACATCCAACTCTCGGTGTCGCACAAGACGCTCGGCGAGCTGCACCCTGCCGACATCGCCGACATTATCGAGCAGCTCGACCCGCGCCTACGTGCGCAGGTGTTTGCGCAGCTCGATACCGCCCAGGCAGCCGAAGCTATCTCGGAGTTCGATGACGACGAGCTCATGACCGAGATGCTCGAGGGCCTGTCCGATACCGACGCATCGTCGATGCTGGCCATGATGGACCCGGATGACGCTGCCGACCTGATCGACGAGCTCGATTACGAGAAGGCCGAGAAGCTCCTGCGCCTGATGGGCGTCAAGGAGGAGAAGGCGATTCGTAACCTGCTGGGGTATGAGGACAACACCGCCGGCCGCATCATGACCTCGGAGTTTGTCTCCCTGCCCGCCACGGCAACGGTCGGTGACGCCATCGAGGCGATTCGCGAGCTCGACGAGGACTTCGAGAGCGTCTACTACGTCTATACCGAGGATCCGAGCGGCATGCTGACCGGCGTGCTTTCGCTGCGCACGCTGATCGTAGCCGATCGCGACGCCACGCTGGGTCAGCTGGCCTATCGCGACCTGGTCTATGTGTCGCCTGACGAGGACCAGGAAGACGTGACGGACGAGATGACCAAGTACGACCTGGTTGCCATCCCTGTCTGCGACGAGAACCGTCATATCCTGGGTATCGTGACCTTCGACGACGCCATGGACGTTATCGCTGAGGAGCATCAGGAGGACCTGCAGATCGCCGGTGTCGGCTCGGGCGATAGCGCGTCGGACGACTCGACGAACGTGCTCAGCTGGTTCGTGCATCGCCAGTACTGGGTTGTTGTATGGGGCATCGCGTCGTGCATCATGGCGACCGTGCTGGGGACGGCGCTCGGCTCCGCGCATCTGGTGGTGTTCCCCATGTGCGCCATGCCGCTCGTGCTGCTGGCGGCCTCGCGCATGGTGTCGTTCGTCAAGAACTACTTCCTGGAGTATGACGGTCACGACGACGAGCCCAAGCCGTATCTGGGGTTCTTCTTCCAGAGCACGGGCATGGGCCTGATTCTGTCACTCGTGACCTACCTGTGCGCCCAGCTGGTGCGCACCGCTGCGTTCCCCGATGCGTCCATGTTTGAGGAGCAACTCTTTACCGGGTGTTTTAATATCGCTGCTATCATTTGCCTGGTTGGCAACATGAGTGCCGTGATTTACCTGATGGTGCTGTTCTGGCGTGACGAGCATGACCTCAACACGTCGGGCACCGCCATGAACGTCATTGCCGTCATGATCTCGTGTGTGGCGTATTGCATCGCCGCGGTGCTGCTCGCCATGTCAGTCATGGGTTAGGTGGTCGCGTGCAAAATACCAAGCAAAAGTCGGGCACCAAGCAAAAGCTGACCATCGCGGCCATCTTTGGCGCTATGGGTCCCGGTCTGCTGGCGGCGCTTTCGGGCAATGACGCCGGCGGCATTGCAACGTATTCCAGCGCGGGCGCCAGCTATGGCTACAAGATGCTCTGGATGCTTCCCGTCATGACTGTGCTGCTCATCGTGACGCAGGAGACCGCGGCGCGCTGCGGCTGCGTCACGGGTAAGGGCCTGGCATCGCTCATTCGCGAGCGCTTTGGCGTGCGCAAGAGCGTACTTGCTATGACGGCGCTGTTGATCGCCAACACGGCTGTGACCATTTCGGAGTTTGCGGGCATCGCCAGCGGTCTTGCTCTCTTTGGCGTGCCGGCGAGCATCTCGGTGCCGTTGGTGGCGCTGCTGGTGTGGATGCTTACCATGTCGGGGAGTTTCCAGCGCATCGAGAAGATTCTGCTGCTGGTGAGCTGCGTGTTCGTGACCTATATTGTCGCCGCGTTTATGGCTGGCCCCAACTGGGGTGAGGTCGCGGTCGACCTGGTCGTGCCCAACATTCAAAATGACCCCAGCTACGTGTCGCTCGTGGTCGCAACGATCGGTACCACCATCGCGCCGTGGATGATTTTCTTGGCGCAGAACAACGTGGTCGATAAGAACGCGGGCGAGGACGATATCGTGCTGCAGCGCATCGATACCGTGAGCGGCTCGCTTGCTGCCGATGTCATTGCCGGCTTTATTATCATCACGACCGGCACGGTGTTGTTCCCGGCGGGTATTCAGATTAGCGATGCTGCCGATGCTGCCCGCGCGCTGGAGCCTATTGCGGGTCAGTGGTCTACGGTACTGTTTGCCTCGGGCCTGGTCGCGGCGAGCTTCTTGGCTGCCTGCGTGTTGCCGGGCGTTACGTCGAGCGCTATCTGCGAGGCATTTGGCTGGGAGCGCGGTGCCGACCGCAGCTGGGACGAGGCCCCGGTCTATCGCGGCATCATTACGGCCATCATCGGTATCTCTGCCGTGCTGGTGCTTATGCCCGGTGTCGATCTGTTCCAGATTATGATGACCTCGCAGGTCATCAATGGCGTGCTACTGCCCGTGGTTCTGGTGTTCCAGGTGGTTATCGCCGCCGACCGTCACATTATGGGTGCAAACCGCAACGGTCGCGTGTGGAACGTGCTCACTTGGGCGACTATCGCCGTGATTACGGTGCTGACGGTTGTCATGTTTGTCCTGCAAGCGATGGGCTACAGCGCTTAGCGCCCACTTTTGCTTCCGAACAGGCCGTAGCGATGGACTGCGGCCTGTTTTTTGCCCGCTATAGGGCATTAGTTATATGGCAGTGGACAAAAAATGCCAAATATGAGTACTGTTGCCCAGCCGATAGCATTTATGACCAAGAAAATAATGAACATAGCTAAGAATCTGTTCATTAAAAGCGGGTCTCCAGGTCGCGCGCGCAGACGTGGTGTAAGAGCGTCCTGAGGTCCGTCGCTGCAAGTCCCGATGTTACTCCTTCTTGAGGCCGTGTCTCTCGACTATCTCGTCCACGATCTCCCTGGCGCGCCGCCCGAGCGCGCGGCGCCTCCC
>DBEWTI010000072.1:0-16023 GCA_048205975.1 Collinsella sp. | reverse complement strand
TGCGACCAAGGAGGCGTCCCTTTATCGCATCGACTTACTAGAAAAGTAAATATTGTTTCAAGCGAGTAGCCGCCCGCCCGGGGCTTACCTATATCGTTCCACGCGCAGTTTCGCAGCGAGCGAAGCGACGCGAGAATGTTTGAGCATGGAATGATATAGGTAAGCCCCGGGCGGGAGGGATACGAGCGCCCTAGGCGATGCCGCTGGAGCCGAAGCCTCCTTTACCTCGGTCGGTTTCGTCTAGTTCTTCTACTTCTACGAGATTGACCGTAGGGACTTCTTGGATGACGAGTTGGGCTATGCGGTCGCCTTTGTTGATTTGGATGTCGTTGGTGGGATCCAGGTTGATGAGGATAACCTTGAGTTCCCCTCGGTAGTGGGCGTCGATGAGGCCCGGCGTATTGACTATAGACAGGCCCTGCTTGATGGCCAAGCCGCTGCGGGGCTGGACGAAGCCGGCGTAGCCATCGGGCAGGGCGATGGCCAGCCCCGTAGAGACCAGACGGCGTTCGAAGGGCTTCAGGACGCAGTCCTCGTTGGAGCGCAAATCCAAGCCGGCATCGGTGGGATGGGCGTATTTGGGAAGCTCGACGGTGGGGTCGAGACGCTTTATGTTGACGGTAATGTTGGACATGAAATCACCTTAGCTTGTCGAGCTCTTGCAGAAATTCATCGACGTCTTTGAAATCGCGGTAGACCGAGGCAAAACGGATGTACGCAACCTTGTCGATCTTGGCCAAGCGCTTGAGCACCATGTCACCCAACTCATGGGACGTGACGGCCGTCAGCGTGCGAGAGCGAAGCTCGACCTCGATGTCATCGATAATCTCATTGAGCTTCTTAGTGTCGATATCGCGCTTGATGGTGGCGCGCATCAAGCCGACAAGAAGCTTATTGCGATCGAACCGCTGCTTAGTTCCATCTGACTTAATGACCTCGATAGGGTCCTCGCATCGCTCAAACGTTGTAAAGCGGTAGTTACACGAGCAACATTCGCGACGGCGCTTAATGGTGTTATTTGACTCCTGCATACGGGAATCAACGACGCGGGTATGTGCCTTGCCGCATTTGGGACAGCGCATGGTACCTCCTCTTAAACGATAACAAGGGTACCATGCGCAGCGCGATAATGATTACGAACGAGCAGGAACCTTAAGATGCGCACCGGCGGCGAGCGAACCATGCTCCAGATGATTGACGCTACGGATCATGTCGGAAGTCTCTTGCGCGGAAAGGCCTTCGATTGGATATTCTTCGGCAATCGACCAAAGAGAATCGCCAGGCTGAACGCGAATGGTCTCGTAGGTAATGTTGGAAACGGACTCGGCATACGCGGCGTGACGAGTGCTAAAGACCGACATAGCGAGGACAAAGAAGAGCGTAAGCGCAACGGCGACGGCGACAATCGTCGGAACCTTCAGGGCAACGCGGGCCGGCGCGACTAAAGCCTGCTGATTGCGCGCAGGCTTTACGGTCAAAGGCTGAAAGCCGGAGCGACCACCCTGAACAACCGTAAAAGTGGGTTCTGCAGGCGTCTCGAGCTTAAGGGCGAGGTTTCCCTGGACCATATTCGTTACGTTCATCATGTTCTCCTCTCGCGTGTTTTGCTGAGAACAGTTTTATCAAGCCGCGCGGACAAAAATGTCTAGCGCGAGAACGAATGTTCGGTTATTATTATCTTCGAACAGTTGTTCCTGTCAAGCAAAATTCGAACATTTGTTTGACATGGGTAGAGAGGATGCTCTGATGGCTCGCAAAATTACCAAGCGTCAGCAGCAAATTTACGACTTCATCAAGGAATATCAGCAGGAGAAGGGTTATCCGCCCAGCGTGCGCGAGATGGCTTCTGCCGTGGGCCTTTCCTCCCCCAGCACCGTGCACGCCCATCTCTCTGCCCTTGAAGCGCGCGGGCTACTCAAGCGCGATGCCACCAAACCGCGCGCCCTGGAACTCTTTAACGAGGATGGTTCCTCTGTCTCAATTTCTAAATCTGACGAGCCCACCGCACCTCGCGGAACGGTCTCGCTGCCGCTCGTTGGTCGCGTCGCGGCTGGGATTCCCATTCTGGCCGAGCAGAATATCGAAGACACGTTTACTATCCCGACCGAAATCGCCACTGATCAGGGTTCCTTTATCCTTGAGGTGCATGGGAGCTCAATGATCAATGTCGGCATCTTCAATGGCGATTACATCATCGTCCGTGAACAAAAAAGTGCCATGAACGGCGAAATTGTCGTGGCCATGATTGATGGTTCGGCGACCGTCAAGACGTTCTACAAGGAGCAGGGACGTGTGCGCTTGCAGCCCGAGAACGACGCTATGGAGCCCATCTATGCGACGAACCCCGTTATTTTGGGTAAAGTTGTCGGTTTAATGCGCCGGTTCTCGTAATGCAAAAACGCATCACCATCTTTGATACCGTCCGCGGGTTTACGATGATTTCTATGGCAGGATTTCACGCTTGCTATGATCTCGCCTACCTGTACGGCTGGGATATGCCCTGGTTTACCCAGTCAGTCTTTCAAGACATCTGGCGCGCCAGCATCAGCTGGGTATTTTTGTTTATCGCGGGTTGGATGTGCACGCTCTCACGCAACAATGCCAAACGAGCGGCTAAGTACGCTGCCGCAGCTTTGGTCGTCTGGATCGCAACAACTCTCGTATCGGTCGACGATTCAGTGAACTTTGGCATCATTTATTGCATGGCGGTGTGCACCGTGGTGGTTGCGTTCACCCGTCCGTTACTCCAAAAATTACCGGGCTCATGGGGCATCGCAGCGTGCCTTGTTCTTTTTGCCCTAACCTGGGGCATTCCAAAGGCGGTCTACCCACTCCCCTACCTGGCATGGCTTGGATTCCCAGGCCCGGGTTTTGTTTCGGGAGATTACTATCCGCTCATACCGTTTGTCTTTATGTACCTTACCGGCTTTTTTGCTGCCCAGGCAGCACAAGCATCAAGTCTCGAAGCGCCAGCATGGGCATACGCCAATCCTATCCCGGCGCTCGCAGTCCTGGGTCGGCATGCCTTACCGTTCTACCTGCTCCATCAGCCAGTCATTCTAGGCGTGCTAGAAATCGTTTATTCCGTACGATAGCGCTCGAGCCGCGGTGCAATACGAGCCGGCAACTTCGCCACAATGCGAACGCCGTCCTCGAGATATTCCTCATGCAGAAGGGTTCCCTGCTCATGCACCAGCGTGATGAGAGCGCCCTCGCGATACGGGATATCAGCGGAGAGCAACACATCGGTGGCAGCTGCCTCGCGAGCAATCCGGTCGACGAGATCGTCGAGCCCCTCGCCCGTTTGGGCCGAGAACAGAACGGCCTCCGGATAGCGACGACGGAAACTCAATCGATCGACGATATCGAGAAGATCGATTTTATTGAATACGGTCAGCGTTAAACGCTCTCCGGCGCCGATCTCATCAAGCACGCGGTCGACAGCCTCCAGCTGCCGCTCATAGTCCTCGTCAGACGCATCTACGACTTTGAGAATTAGATCGGCACCCAAAACCTCGGACAGCGTCGATTTAAAGGCATCGACCAGACCATGCGGCAGCTTTTGAATAAAGCCGACGGTATCGGTAATCGTCATGCCGCGACCGCCGGGCAGACGATACGAACGCGTCGTCGGGTCGAGCGTAGCAAACAGCTTGTCCTGCGAAAGTACCGTAGAGCCGGTCAGACGATTGAGCAACGTCGATTTACCGGCATTGGTATAACCGGCCAACGCGACGCGAAACGCCGGTGACTCAATGCGACTCTTGGATTGAACATCGCGACGCTGTTCAACCTGCTTGAGCTCACGACGAAGCGCAGCGATCTTATTACGAATGAGGCGACGGTCGACCTCGAGCTGACTTTCGCCCTGACCAAAACGTGAGCCGATGCCGCCGCGCGTCTGCTCCTTAGCGAGATGGCTCCACATGCCACGCAGGCGAGGCAACAAATATTGAAGCTGTGCCAGCTGTACCTGCAGGCGTCCCTCACGCGTCTGAGCATGCAGGCCAAAGATATCCAGGATCAGTGCAGTACGATCGATAATCTTTACCGGCTCGCCCACGGCTTTCTCCAAATAGGATTGCTGCGAGGGCGTCAGGTCGTCGTCAAAAATAACGACATCGGCATCCATGCGATGCACCAGGCCGCACAGCTCTTCAACCTTACCGGAACCGATAAACGATTTAGGATACGGCTTTACCAAACGCTGCGACAAGCGTGCCACGCACTGGGCACCAGCTGTGTGGGCAAGACGCTCCAGCTCATCAAGCGAGCGATCGAGCGGCCATGCATTGTCGCGCCACTCAACACCAACTAAAATGGCACGCTCGGGCTCGGGTGCCGTGGGAACAAGGGGGAAACGGGGCATTAGGCAGCCTCAATACGATGCAGGATATCCTCAACGACCTCATCGATCGTACATTCATCCATATCAAACCACACGATACGGTCATCGCGCTTAAACCACGAAAGCTGACGCTTGGCATAACGACGCGAACGCATCTTAATGAGTTCGCGAGCCTCATCCATGCTCATCACGCCATTGAAAGCATCAATGATCTCTTTATAGCCAATTGCCTGCATCGACGTCAGGGCATCTCCCAGCCCCTGGCCCATAAGACCGCGGACCTCATCGACAAGACCCTGCTCAAACATCAGATCGACGCGCTGGTTAATGCGCTCGTAGAGCACCTCGCGATTACGCGTCAGACCAAACCATAGGGCATGATAATGCTCGCGCGGAACACTAAACTGACTTTTTTGCTGTGCATAGGAGATACCATCATCATGCATCTCGAGCGCACGAATCACACGGCGGACGTTATGGGGATGAATAACAGCAGCCGATTCTGGATCGCGCTCGGCAAGCAGGGCATGAAGTTCTTCCTCGCCAATACGCTCGGCAAGCTCCTGATAGCCCGCACGACGATCGTCCTCAAGTTCACCCGAGGGAAAGTCCATCTCATCGAGGGCTGCCTTGAGATATAGCCCCGTACCTCCGCAAAAAACCGGCAGGCAACCCGAACCAAGGAGACGTTCAACATGCGCGCGAGCGTCGGCCTGATAAAGCGCAGCAGAATATGCCACACCCGGCTCTACAATGTCGACGAGACGCAGCGGCGCCGTGCACTCATCGGGCACCATCTTTGCGGTACCGATGTCCATGCCGCGATAGATTTGCATCGCATCGCACGACAGCACTTCGGACGAAAGACGGGCTGCCAAACGGTCGGCAACATCACTCTTACCAACCGCCGTCGGACCGACGATCGCAACGGCGGAAAGACCTGCCCCGGGAGAAACCATTAGCGCGGCTCGCCCACAACGGAGCCGGACAAATACCAGGTCTTGGCAACGTCAACGTCAACATCAACGATCTTGCCAACAAGCTGATCGATGCTGTAACCCTCGGGGATAGGCGCATGCACGGTCTGATTCTTGGGACTCTTGCCCAGCAGGACCGCGTCGTTCTTTTTACTCGTTCCCTCAATGAGCGCCGGAACCACAGTATGAAGCTCACCCTGGTTATACTCGTGTGCCGTGGTCTCGATAACCTTAACCAGACGGTTGAAACGCTCGAGAATAACCTCATGCGGCGTAGGATCGTCAATCTCGGCGGCCGGGGTACCGGCACGCTTGGAATAGATGAAGGTATAGGCCTGAGCATAGCGGACCGTCTCGGCAAGCGAGAGCGTCTGCTCAAAGTCTTCTTCAGTCTCGCCCGGGAAGCCAACGATAATGTCGGTCGAGAGCGCGATATCGGGCATGCGGTTGCGAATGCGATCGACAAGGCCCAGATAGTCCTCGCGTGTATAACGGCGATTCATCTCTTTGAGGATCCGCGTCGAACCTGACTGGACGGCCAAGTGCAGCTGCGGCATAACGGCAGGCGTCTCGGCCATGGCGTCGATGGTCTCGGGCAACAGGTCCTTGGGATGCGAAGACGTAAAGAAGATGCGCTCCACGCCCGTATCGCCCACGGCACGCAGCAGATCGGCAAAACGCGGCTTGCCAAACAGATCGCGACCATATGAGTTAACGTTTTGGCCCAGCAGCGTAATCTCACGCACGCCCTGGCGCACCAAACCGGTCACTTCGTCGACAATCTCCTCGAAGGGGCGGCTCTTTTCGCGACCGCGCACGTACGGCACGATACAATAGGTGCAGAAATTATTGCAGCCCGTCATGATGGGCACCCAGGCGTGATACTGGGTCTCGCGATGCCACGGCATGCTCATGGCATCCGTATCCTCATGCTCATTGGTGCGGATATGACGCTTACCATCAAGGAACGCCTCGGCAATGAGCTCGGCCACATGCGCGATGGAATGCGTGCCAAAAATGACATTGACGTTATCGACGTTGGTGAGCAGGCCCTCGCCATCGCGCTGCGCGATGCAACCGCCAACAGCAACCACGCGCTTGCCCGAAGGCGAAGGCGGCAGGCTTTTGCAGGAATTGCACTGACCGTACAGGCGAGTATCGGCGGCCTCGCGCACGCAGCACGTCATGAAGACAACGATATCGGCATGCGCAGGATCGAGCGCCATGAGGCAGCCATACGAATCAAGCAGACCGCTCACACGCTCGGAGTCGTGCTGATTCATCTGGCAGCCAAAGGTGCGGATAAAGTAGGTTTTACCGGCAAGAATATCGCGTACGGAACGCTGGTCCATGTGCATAAGTCCTAACGATGGGGAGCGAAACGAGGCAAGCAGAAGCTATGCCACAGGCTTAACATCATCCATGACGACGTTATCCATAGCAGCTCGATTGATCTGGTGAACATAGATAGAAAGGCGGATGGCCGTGCGCGACTCCCCGTTAATGAGGATGTCGGAGAACACGGGCGCGCAGGAAATATCAAAACCAGTTGGAATCAAAAAACCGCGCGCGATAGCAACGGCCTTAATGGCCTGGTTGACGGCACCGGCGCCGACACACTGGATGTTGACGGGTACACCATCCTTGACCATGCCGGCGATGGCGCCGGCAACGGACGCGGGCGATGATTTGCTTGATACCTTCAGGCAATCCATGAAGAAACTCCTGCATTTAAAAGTACGTTTTAACTGCAATAACTGTATCGTACCGAGTGGGCTCGGTAAAGGCACTATTCCTCTTTGGCAAGATCAAAGGTCACGGTGATTCGATCACGCGAAACACGAATCTTTGGGTCACCGCAAAGGTTGAGATAGTACCGGGCGGCAAGGTCATTAAAGTCGCGTTCCACAGCGCGCGAAAACTGTGCCATGTCATCCTTGGCAATACGTAGCCCGCGACGATCCTTCGCGAGATCGACAGGAGCCGGCGCATGAGAGGACGAATCACGCTCGCGCAGCAGACGCGCGGTCACACCGCGAACGGGCTTAATCTGCCCTGCCAAAATGCGATGAGCCGTTCGCTCGGACATCTCGAGACCCAACCCCAAACAGATACGAATAAAGTCCTCAGCATCCGAAGCAAGACCCAGGCGGTAGACAACGGGAAGCTCGTTTTCGTCATCGATGAACAGAAGGTGCGACGTATCGAGGCGGCTGGACGCCTGCGCATAGAGGGTCGCGGCGATCTCGGACGGAGAACCCAGATACACATCGCAACCACGCAGTTCCTCGAGGGCAAACTCACACGCAGCGCGAATAATGTTATGCGGGCCGCGAGCACAGACATAATGCCCGTCCTCGTCCTTGACGGCCTGAGGCCAGCTCGACTGATCGGCGCGCTCGCCGAGGCGGTCGGTGGCGACGCTCACCTTAATCGAAGAGCCAAGATCGACACCCGATGTGACCACACGGGCCTCATCAGTGTTCTGCTTAATAGAGAACAATGCCATTCCGCGACCATGTACGCCCCAACGGTCCATCTTCATGCTCTCGAGCTTAGACGTGACGCGGGCATCGAAGATACGCTCCTGCATATCCAGCGGAACACCCGAACCATTGTCCAAGAAGACGAGCGTGCGGACGCCATCCTCTTTGGTCGTGGCGAGATAGACCTTGTCGGCGCCGGCATCACGAGCATTACGCAGCATCTCGATAACAATGTCCTCGACATGCTGAATGTCGTGCTTTGCCTGGCGCCGCTCGGCCTCCGAAACGCGGAGGCGGACATACCCCTCGCCAAGGTTCTCCTCGACGCGAAGGTTGCCCTCCCCCGACATCGACGCGATAAATGAGATGAGCTCGTTCGCGTCGCTCATGTTATTTAGCGATATCGACAGCGCGGCTCTCGCGAATCACGACGACGCGCACCTGACCGGGATACTCCATCTCTTCCTCGATCTGATGGGCAATATCGTGAGCCAGGACCGTGGACTGGGCATCGGAGATCTTGTCCGGCTGAACCATGACGTGGACCTCGCGACCAGCCTGCATGGCATAGGTACGCTCGACGCCGTCATGGGAGTTGGCGATCTCCTCGAGCTTCTCAAGACGCTTGATGTAGTTCTCGGCAGACTCGCGACGGGCACCGGGGCGAGAGGCAGAGACAGCATCGGCGGCCTGTACCAGGACATCGAGCACCGTGTTGGGGTCGACATCGGCATGGTGAGCCTCGATAGCGTGGACGATAACCGGCTTCTCGCCATAACGGCGGGCCAGCTCGGCGCCGATGACGGCATGCGGGCCCTCGACGTCATGGTCGATTGCCTTGCCCAGGTCATGCAGCAGGCCGGCGCGCTTGGCAGTCACAACATCCAGGCCAAGCTCGGAAGCCATCACGCCGCACAGATCAGAGACCTCGAGGGAGTGCTGAAGCACGTTCTGACCAAACGAGGTACGGTAGCGCAGGGCACCAAGGGTCTTAACGATCTCGGGGTGCAGGTCGTGGATGCCGGTATCGAAGGCAGCTTGCTCGCCAGCCTCGCGCACGCGCTGCTGAACCAGGTCGGCGGCCTTGTGATACATCTCCTCGATACGGGCAGGGTGAATGCGGCCGTCGGCGATGAGGTTCTCGAGGGCGACACGGGCGGTCTCACGACGGACCGGGTCGAAGCTCGAAAGAACGACGGTCTCGGGCGTGTCGTCGATCACGAGGTTGACGCCGGAAACCTGCTCGAAGGTCCGGATGTTGCGACCCTCGCGACCGATGATACGGCCCTTGAGGTCATCAGAGGGAATGTGCACGGAGGTAACGGTGACCTCGGCGGTGTGGTCGGCGGCGCAGCGCTGAATCGCCAGGGAGAGAATCTCCTGAGCGGTCTTGTGGCATTCTGCGCGAACCTGCTGCTCGGACTCACGGATGATCGTGGCAGCCTCGTGGGTAACCTCGCCACGAACCTTATCGAGCAGCTCTTTGTGGGCGTCCTCGCGGGTCAGGTCGGCGATGCGCTCAAGCTCAGAGGTCTGCTTGGCGCAAAGTTCCTCGAGCTCGCGAGAGCGCTTCTCGACCTGGCCAGCCTGGCTGGACAGCTGATGCTCGCGCTTGTCGAGGGCATCGTTACGGCGATCGAGGGACTCCTCGCGCTGCATCACGCGGTTCTCGAGCGTACGAATCTCATTCTTACGCTGCTTGTCCTCAGCCTCGGCGGCCTGCTTGTTCTTGATGATCTCTTCCTTGGCCTCGAGCAGAGCCTCTTTTTTGAGGGTCTCGGCCTGACGCTTTGCATCGCCGATCAGAGACTCAGCCTGTGCGTGTGCCGACTGAATCTTTTCGTCGGCCTCGTGAAGACTACCCTGCTTGGCGGTGCGCATGTAGAAAATGGCGGCGACGGCACCCAAAACGATACCGACGAGCGCTGCGATGATAGGCATGCTCACTCCTTTTTATGGATTCGTTACACAACAAAGCGAACCGTCCTTACGAACGGCTCGCGACATTTGAGTAATATGGGCGCAGCTTATGCGGGTCGGATACAGATAAACATATAAACAAACTCATCACAGATGAGCACATATCACAAAGCAAATGACAGTAATTATCGTACGTTGAACCGCAACAACTGTCAAATAAATGGCCCCAGCACGGCGGCTAAAACGCCGTGAACGGCAAGGCCGAAAAACGCATGCGCCTAAACTGCACATTCCTCACGTTCGGCATCGAGGCGCGCCTTAACGGCATCGGCGGCGATGTGATACGAAAAGCCCTTGGCCATCAAATACCGGACAAGCTTTTCGAACCCTCGCGTCTCGGGAACGCGGCGTTTAGCAAGCAAAGCAGATGCACGGGCCAAGTCGTCATCCGCGGCAAAATATTCCTCAGGATAGCCCGGGATATCGTCAAGAACAACATGACGGCGCTTAAGCTCGGTCTCGATCTTGCGCTGCCCCCACCCGCGCCGTTTGCGCTCCTCGATAAAGTACGAGCAAAAGCGATTCTCGTCTAAAAAGCGATACTCGGTGGCGCGCTCAACGGCGAAATCAATCGCAGCCGTGCGAAAGCCATAACGAGCGAGCTTGTCACGAACCTCACCCGTTGCGTGATCACGGCGCGAAAGCATCTCGGTCACCATGGTGAGCGCGCATTTTCGCTCGATAAGCTGCACGGCCTCGCGAAACTCGTCCCAATCGCAGGGAAGATCGGGGCGGTTTTTCATGTACAGGCGAGCCACCCGCACAGGAATCCAAATGGATCGTTCAAAACCGCCCTCGAGTTCACAGTCGATATGCGCACAGGGCTTTTTAGATGCATAACCGCTCGAGAACGAGGAGGCCGCCTTCTTATCGGGAAAGACGACCGTGGCCTCGGTCACCGTATACGACATGTCGGTATCAGCTACTCGTCGTCATCATCGAGCATTGCGGAGCCGTCAATGGCATAGAGCTCATCGAACTCCTCACCGGAAGGCAGGTCATCCGACGGCTGATCGGTCAGCTCGACCTCGGACGGAGCGTCGTCATCAAACTCAAGGCCACAGGCAAGGCGAACCTTGTGCTCGATCTCGTCAGCGCAATCTGGGTGCTCACGCAGGAACGCCTTGGCGGCCTCGCGACCGTTGCCGAGCTTGTCCTCGCCATAGGCAAACCAAGAGCCCATCTTCTTGCAGATGCCGCACTCGACGGCCATGTCCAGGATCGAGCCCTCCTTGGAGATACCAGTACCGTACATGATGTCAAACTCGGCGGAGCGGAACGGAGCGGCAACCTTGTTCTTAACGACCTTGGCGCGCACGCGGTTACCGATAACCTCGTCCTTAAGCTTAATGCTGTCGATACGGCGGATGTCGATACGCACCGACGAGAAAAACTTAAGGGCGCGACCGCCCGTCGTAGTCTCGGGATTGCCAAACATGACACCGATCTTCTCGCGCAGCTGGTTGATGAAGATGCAGGTCGTGTTGGATTTAGATAGCGAGCCAGCCAACTTACGGAGTGCCTGGCTCATCAGGCGGGCCTGCAGACCGACCGTGGTGTCACCGATCTCGCCCTCAATCTCGGCACGCGGGGTCAGCGCGGCGACGGAGTCAACGACGATGGCATCGATGGCACCGGAACGCACGAGCATGTCAACAATCTCGAGCGCCTGCTCACCTGTATCAGGCTGGGAAATGAGCACCTCGTCGATGTCCACGCCGATGCGGGCGGCATAGGTGGGATCGAGTGCGTGCTCGGCATCGATAAATGCCACGACGCCGCCCATGGCCTGGGCCTCAGCCAAGATCTCGAGCGACAGCGTCGTCTTACCAGAGGACTCGGGACCGTAGATCTCGACGATACGGCCACGCGGCACGCCGCCGATGCCCAGAGCGGCATCGAGAGCCAGAGCACCCGTGGGAATAGCCTCGACCTCGAGCTCGGGACCGCCGTCACCATACCTCATGATAGAACCTTGACCGAACTTCTTCTCGATCTCGGCCTTGGTGGTGGCGATCATATCATCGCGCTCTTTACCCGTCGTGGGCGCATGAACGGTACGTACGGGACCTGAATTCTTGGCCATGAATAGCCCTCCTCTTAACAACCTGCATCGATAATAAACGAACGGCTGTTCGTGGTCAACCGTTCAGGCCAATCATATGCAGGCAGTCTTTCCAAAACCCAACCAAACGCCGACCAAATACTGACCAAATGCTTGACCACATAGGGCCAAATATAAGCAGGGAAGGCGAAAATAAACCTATGACCAGCAAAAACGCTGAATTTGTCAGAGGTCCCTATCTCCACAATTAAGGGGCCCTAAGGCCCCTTAAAACACGTCTATTCCATAGAGTTGAGCACAAGGGCAATGCGTCCCAATGCCTCCGCGACCGCATGGGCACGAACACACGAACGGTCGTCCTCATAGTGGAAGCGCACAGAGTCCACGACCGGCACTTCCCCATCAGCCGCGCGATACGCCCAGCCAATATAGAAAGTGCCAGCCGGATCGTCCTCAGTGCCGCCGCCGGGGCCGGCATAACCCGTTGCGCTCACTGCAATATCGCTCTGGTACAGCTCCAGCGAACCAGCCGCCATCTCGCGCGCGGTCTGATGCGACACCGCGGTATAGCGGTCGAGCGTCTCCTGCTCAACACCCAAAACGCGATGCTTGATCTCATCGCAGTAGGTCACCGCACCGCCACGCAGCACCGCCGAGGCGCCCGGGATATCGGCAATCGTCGAGGCGATCATACCTGCTGTCAGCGACTCAGCCGTCGAAACCGTCACGCCCCGAGCGCTCGCGCGCTCGACAATATCGCGCGCCAGCTCCTCGTTATGTGCGGAAATCTGCTCAAAAGAGTCCGTCATACCCACCAGGACCTAGACCGAAAAGACGATCTTGCGACAGTTCCAGAAGTACTGGGCACCCGAGATAACGGTCAGGACAACGGCAACGGCGTACAGGAAGCGCGACACCGAGTAGATGCCGAGCGTCAGCGCCAGCGGGCCAAGGTGCAAGCCGGCCATCGCAAAGACGCACAGGTAACCGCAGATGGAGACCATCGTGGTCGCCGTCTTGTACTTGCCAAGCTTATCGGCGGCAACGACCACACCGGCGGCACTCGCAACCATGCGTAGGGCGCTTACCAACAGCTCGCGGAACAAGATGATGAACACGGACCAAACCGACACGGCGCCAAAGTCCAGGAACAGCAGCAAGGCCGAGAACACGAGTAGCTTGTCGGCGATGGGGTCCAAGAATTTACCGAAGTCGGTAATCTCGTTGCGCGAGCGCGCCAGATAGCCGTCAACTTTATCGGTGCACGACAGGATGACGTACAGAATGAAGGCTGCGGCGGCGAGCGGGCCGTCGAAGGTGCTCCAATCCGTACCGGCAACGCTCATGTGAGACAGCGCCGACACGATCATGAACACCGGGATAAAGACGATGCGCACACACGTCACGATATTGGCGGGCGTCCAGACACTCGTCAGTTCCTTATTGCTCTCGTTAGCCACAACGCGCTCCTACTCCACAACATGACCGACAAGCTCATAGCAGAAGCTATCGGTAAACTCGACCGTCAGAATATCGCCCACGGATGCCTCGCTGGCGTCCAGATGCACCGCGCCATCGGAATCGGGCGCCTGGAACCAGGCATGTCCGATCAGCTCGGCGCCGTCCTCGGTCTCTTCGATACCGTCGACAATCACCTGGGCGCGCTCGCCCACATGTGCGGCAGTTGCAGCAAAACCGAGCGACTCGGCCAGGTCCATGGCCTCCTGGGCGCGCTCGAGCTTGACCTCTTCGTCGACCTGGCCCTCCATCTTGGCGGCCAGGCTGCCCTCCTCCTGCGAGTAGGCAAAGACGCTCGTGTAGTCAAAGCCGACGGTGTCCATAAAGTCGGTAAGGTCGCGGAACTCGTCGTCGGTCTCGGTCGGGAAGCCGACCATGGCCGTGGAACGGATCACGATGCCGGGGATGCGCTCACGCAGATCGCGGAACAGGTCCTCGAGCTCCCGGCGCGAACCGGAGCGACGCATGGCCTTAAGGATGCGTGCGTCGCAGTGCTGCACGGGGATATCGATATAGGGTAGCACCTCGGGGGTATCGCGAATCGTCTCGATAAGCTCGTCGGTCATGCCCTCGGGCTGCAGGTAGAGAACACGGACCCAGACGTTCTGCGGACGCACGGCCTCGGCTACGGCGCGCAGCAGCTGCGCCAGATTGCGCGGCGAGCCCTCGGCGACGTCACCATCCGCAAAGTCGGTGCCCCAGATGCCCGTGTCCTGGCCGATCAGCACGATCTCTCGCACGCCACCGGCGACCAGATCGCGCACCTCGGAAATAATGCTCTCAGCATTGCGCGAATGATAACGACCGCGGATGTAGGGAATCATGCAGAAGCTGCAGAAGCGGTTGCAGCCATCGGAAATCTTGACGTAGGCGACAGCGCCCTCGACAGTGCGCTTGACTTGCGGAATATAGGCGGCAATATCGCGCTCGACGCCCAATACGCCGTCAATGACTGCCACGATGCCGTCCTCCTCGTCGGCCTTCACAAAGGCAGCGACCTCGGGCAGCTCGTCAGGCAGGTCGTCGCCATAGCGCGACGGCACACAGCCGCACATGACGATGGGGCAAGAACGAACGCCGTCCTGAACCTGGTTGGCGAGCTCGAGGGTGGTCTCGATGCTCTCGGACGTTGCGGAGGCGAGGAACGAGCATGTATTGACGATGGCGATATCGGCATCTTGCGGGTCGAATGCCTCCTCGTAGCCTGCGGCGGTCAAAAGAGAGCGCATACGGTCGGTGTCGACCTCGTTCTTAGCGCACCCGAGGGTGATGTAGAGCACGGAGCCCAACGGTGTATCCATGTTGGAGAGCGGTCCTTTCGAATGATATTAGCGGTAGTTGGTGAACTGCAGCGGCTGGCCGTAGTCCTGGTCGCGCAGGAACTGGATCACGGTCTGCAACGCATCCTTCGAAGCGGAGGAAACACGCAGCTTGTCGGCCTCGATGGTCACCTTGACCTTGAGCTTTTGGTCCTTGATGTCCTTGTTGATCTTCTTGGCGGTCGCCTGGTCGATACCCTCGACGATATGGCCGAGCACGCGCACGGTGCCGCCCGATGCCGCCTGCGGAGCATCCCACGAGACAGCCTTGAGGTCGATGCCGCGCTTGATGAGCTTGGAGCTCATCACGTCGATAATCTGCTTGGAGACAAAGTCGGCCGGGGCGTTGATCGTAAAGAGCTTGTCGCCCTTCGAAAGCTCGATCGTGGCACCGGAATCCTTCAGGTCATAGCGCTGGGAAATCTCGCGCGTGGTCTGCTGGAAGGCGTTGTCGACCTCTTGCATGTTGACCTCGGACACGACGTCGAAGCTGGAATCTTTTGCCATGATGTTTCCTTTCGCGTACGAGAGACTTAGTAGCTATCGTACGAATAGTCGGTAGAATCGGTGGACGTCTGACCGTCAGTTGCGGTATCGGTGCCGTCCGTGGACTGGGCATCGGTGCCGTCCGTGGTATCGGTACCATCGGTGGTGTCGGTACCATCAGAACTTTCACCATTCTCGGAATCAGTCGTCTCCTTCTTGGGAACGGTGATCGTCACACGCGCCACGCCCGAGGTCTTGGTATCGTAACGGACCTTTTCGCCGTTCTTGGTAACGGTGACATCGGAAGGCTTGGACGTAGTGATCTCGATCGAAGACTCGGGCGTGTACTCCTGCTCAAAGGGGCCAGTCGCCTGGGCACCATAGACCGACTTGCCGTCAACCTTGACCTCAATCCAGGCGGTCTTTCCCTTGGCAACGGAGACCTTGACCTTCGTTACCACGTTTTCTTCCTTTTTAGCCGTCGTCTTGGTGGCGTCCGAATCGGTCGACTCATCCGTCGCCTCATCGGCTTCTTCGTCCTCGTCGACCGTTTCGGTCTTCTTAGATGACTTCTTGGTCGTCGTCTTGGTAGCAGTGGGCGTCTCGGGCGTGGTCTCAGGCGTCGAAGATGCGCAGCCGCGCAGAAGTACCACGATAAGCACGATCAGCAGCAACGCCACGGCACCGATACCTGCGTAGACGATACGCGGATCGAGCCCGTTGTTTTGAGGAGCACGGGAACCGCCGCGCCCACGACTGGAACTGCTGCGGCCGCCTCCCTGAGGCATACGACCACGATTGCTATCGGAACGGCCGCGATAGCCACCCTGGCCCTGAAGGCTGC
>DBEWTI010000061.1:0-2559 GCA_048205975.1 Collinsella sp. | reverse complement strand
CTGCTAGTACGTTAACGCAGCTTACCCGTGGGAGGCCCCTATATATCGTCCCGCGCGCAGTTTCGCAGCGAAGCGAGAATGTTTGAGCACGGGATGATATATAGGGGCCTCCCACAGGTAAGCGGACATTAAGACGCTAGCGGATATGCGCGGGCTTGCCTCCCCAGTAGAAGCGGCAGAAGGCTCGTTTGCGCTTTTGGGGTTTGCCTACGAGCTCCATGGTTGCGATGGCTATGTCTTCGGCTGCGTGTGGGCGGCGTAGTACTTCGCCGTTGATGAGCAGTGCCTTGAGCGACTCAGGATGATCGTGGAGATGACGCAACGTCACGATGAGCTCTCGTGCGGTGGTGACATGCATGCTGGCGCCCATGCCGGTGAGCATGGTGGTGTTGGCCTTTTCCTGGCCATAGGACTTGCCCAGCAGGATCATCGGCAGGTGTGCGCACAGGCATTCGGTGACGGTGAGTCCGCCCGATTTGAGAATTGCCAGGTCGCAGCCGTGCATAAGCGCTGCCATATCATCGACATAGTCCAGAACCGTGACGTTTTCGAGCTTCATGGCGTCGAAGAGCGTTTTGAGGCGGGTGGCATATTCGGTGTCTTTGCCCGGCAAAAAGACAAAGTGCATGTCTTCGAAGCTGCGTAGGAAGGGGAGGGTGCGGTCCATCTCCGCGCGAAAGCGAACGTACGGTTGAGGCAAGCTGGCACCGGCCATTACCAGCACGACGGTCTTGTCGGTGGGGAGGTTGAACTTAGCTAGCTCTTCCTCGCGATCGTAATCCGTGTCGAATCCGGCGCGAATAGGAATGCCGGTAATGCGAATCTTTGTCTCGAGCACCTTGCGCGGACGCAGCGTTTCGGCCATAAATTCGTTGGCAACACAGAATAAATCGGTGTCCTTGTGGGGCCACCATCCCTCGACTTCGTAGTCGGTCGGTACGCAGATGACCGGATAATCGATACCCGTAATTACGCGGGCGCCCACGGCAACATTGGCTGCTGTGATGTGCGTTGCAACCACGGCTATGGGCCTGCGGCTACGAATATATTCGTTGAAGGCGGGGAACATAATTCGCGACCATGCCGTTCCGCCACCCCAGAGAAGATGTCCCGTAAGCGTATATCGCCAGGTCAGGTCGTAAATGGGGCGCGTGGCTCCCGTAAAAGAAGCCGCGGTCTTATTGCCGTCGAATTTAATACGTCCAAAATCAAGGATATCGAGCACTTCAATCTCAATATCCTCGGGGATGCCATTGGTGCCGCGGATGAGGTCGAATGCCTGCGCTATCGCATTTGCGGCGGCCTTGTGGCCCGAGCCAACGGAGGCGTGCACGATGGTCACGAGAGGTTTTTGTTGAGCCAGGAGCGTGGTTTGCTCCGATTGGGGAGCGCTGTGCGTGAGCAGGGGAGCGTCGTCACTCGTCTGCGCCTGGTCCATCGATAACTCCCCTTCAGCTTTGTAATATGGATTTATCATTGTAGTGCATGAGTGTCACGTTCACGTAAATTTGGGTACGAGCGCAAAGAACGACAACGTTTCGACGAAAGGACGCTTCATGACTACCGATAAGCCGATCGATGTTGCGATTATCGGTGGCGGCCCCGCGGGCTATGCTGCCGCCATTTATGCTGCGCGTGCCAACCTGACGACGACCGTGATTGAGCAGGGCATGTCGGGAGGGCAGATCGCCACAACCAATGAGGTCGAGAACTATCCGGGTTTCCCGCTCCTGAGTGGCGCCGAACTTGGCGAGCGTTTTCAGCAGCATGCAGAGGGCCTGGGAGCACAGGTTACATGGAGCATGGTTACGGGTATCGATTACGATGCCGATGCAGCGTTGTTTACGGTGCATCACGATATGGGCGATACGCTGGCCTCGAGCGTTATCGCTTGCATGGGTGCCACGCCGCGTCCGGCAGGTTTCGCAGGCGAGGATACGTATCGCGGTCGTGGCGTTTCATATTGCGCAACATGTGACGGCATGTTTTTCCGCGGCAAGCAGGTTTTTGTAATCGGTGGTGGCAATTCGGCATGCGAAGAGGCGCTGTTCCTGTCCGACATTGCCAGCAGTGTGACCATCGTGCTGCGCCGCGACCAGTTCCGTGCGCCCGATGGTGTTGTTCAGAAAGTACTCGCAAAGGACAATATTACAGTTAGGTACCAAACTAGTATTGTGGAGCTATCGGGCGAAGCCATGCCAACGACGATTACCTTTAAGGACAATGCATCTGGGGAAACTCATGCCGAGTCATTTGAGCCCGGCTCGTTTGGCATCTTTGTCTTTACGGGGACGCAGCCACATACCGAGCTTGTTGAGCATCTAGTCGACCTGGCGCCTGATGGCGGCATTCTGACTGATGAATCCATGGCGACCCGCACGCCAGGTCTATTTGCCGCTGGCGATATCCGTTCCAAACGTTTACGCCAGGTTGTGACCGCTGTTTCGGACGGAGCCATAGCGGCAACGAGCGCATACGCGTTTCTCCGTGGATAAGTACGATAATATATCTTATGTAAGGTTGCTATCAATTAATTAAATGGCGGACTGATGCATCAGT